>JAFGTA010000182.1 GCA_016934355.1 Candidatus Bathyarchaeota archaeon
AATCCACCCTCCCTATGCCGAGCCCCTTCAAAGCGCCGTTTATCTCCCCGTAGTCCATCCCCACCGTGTCTAGAACCCTATAAGCCTTCAGAACCGGGGTGTCCACGCCTGTATCCCCTGTCAGGTACGCGATCTTTGGGTGAAGCAGAGTCAGCCCGTGCTGCGCAGCTAATTCGTCCACCAGATGAGCCTTGATGAACGCGGGGTCGGGCTCGTAGAGGTACGTCTTCGGCTCGGTGACCTCGATATTAAGCTGCGTTTTGCTCTTCTGGAGTGTTATTCGCTCTGGGAGCTTGGTCGCCATCACATTACGGGTGTCTGGGTCGACCTTGAGGTCTCCGAACCATAGGGTCGCCTCCTTTACCTCGCCCCGGTAGCTGATCACCTCCACGTCGCAGTCGTAGCCAATCCGTGATAGGTCGACTCCGGGGGCTATCTTGACGCAGACGTTCGGCGTTATCTCACGGAGCCTCTCGACGAAGGAAAGCGGAGGTATGTACTCCTCGATCTTCACAGTCCTCCCGGCTTCACCTCTGCGGCTGGGGTCGAAGAACGCTACATCTACATCCGCTGTCTTCTCCCTGAACCAAGGTTCGTCGACGAGCAACGTTACGTCGCCGAGGATCGGCTCCACGTTCCTCTCCACGCCGTAGACGCCGACGTTGTGCCTCTGCATCTCCATGATCTCGGGGTCCATCTCGACGGAGAGCACCTTCCACCTGAGCGCCATGGCGATGGTGTCGCCGCCGACGCCGCTGCCCACGTCCAGCGCCCTCCGCACGGCTCCAAGCCTTTCCCTGATCTTCCATGTGCGGTACTCTGCGACCTGCTTCGACGTAGCCTGAGAGAGCCCCTCACGGGTGAACCTCATCCGGGCGGCGCGGGGGAACTTGTCCCTGCCCTTCACCCTGAGATGGATCTTCTCCAGCGCCTGCTCTACCTCCTCCTCCGTGAGTCCCCGCTTCCTTAGGTAGCTGCGCCGCTTTTTCACGTCCCTTATCTTGGACGCTTCAGCGATGAGGTGCTCCATTTGTACTGAGTTATCCTCGAAACCTATTTGGCTTCCCCCGGAGGGCTTTCAGCGTGCTCAGCTGTTGTCGTCGGATCGCGGACCAGAAAGGTTAAGAACGTAACCGCAGTGCATATTTTGATTCGTTGGGTGCAACCGCAGGATGCCGCCAGTGATCAGGTTGAGCCGCTTCTATGAGCAAGGTGAAGAAGACAGAGTATAGGCCCGCCCCGGTCAGAGAGACCCTGATACAGATGAAGGACATCTCCGAACTCATGATAGACCTCGCATACTCGGCCGCGCTTTTCCACAACGTGGAGCTCGCCGAGGAGGTCATGGAGCTTGAGACCAAGATCGACGACCTCGTCTACCTCCTCAACATGAACCTCATGCTGGCGGCGCGGGACAGGTACGACGCCGAGACCCTCGCGGGCGTCGCGAAGGTGGGAAACATCACCAACGCCATAAGCGACGCCGCCGCCGACATAGCGAGCCTCGTGCTCCACAACATAGGAGTCCACCCGGTGGTCCGGGACGTGTTCCAGAGGGCGGAGGAGCACCTCGCCAGAGTTGTACTAAGCGAGAACTCGATCTTTGTGGGGAAAACCGTGGACGACCTGGACCTCGCGTCTGAGATAGGCGTCGACATCATAGCCATCAGGCGTGGCAGGTACTGGCACATCAACCCGGACAAGGAGATACTGATGCCCGAAGACGTGCTAGTTGCGAGGGGCACAGACGAGGGGCTCAAGACGCTTGTGAAGGCCGCTGAGGGAGAGGTGGACACCCTTGAGTGAGGCCGACCTCCGCCACTGGGAGAGGATTACAAGCGACCTGGTGACGCTGAAGAACACCAGCGAGATGATGATCGACCTCGCCTACTCGGCTGTGCTGCTGAACAACAGGTACCTCGCAGAGGAGGTCCAGTCGCTGGAGGAGGAAATGGACAAGCTCCACATCGAGTTCCAGTGCCGCGTCCTCTCACGAACCGAGGAGGAGGTCGACCCACGGGACCTGCTGGGAATCATACGCATGGGCAACGTCACCGAGCGCATCGCCGACGCGGCTTCCGAGATCGCGGAGGTGGTCCTCAGAGGCATCGAGCCCCACCCCATCCTCCAGATGGTCATACAGGACGCGGAGGAGACAGTGGAGAAGGTGACGGTCACCGAGAACGCGCCGGTGGCAGGCAAGACGATACGGGAAGCCCGGATCGCAGATGAGACCGGGATGTGGGTCCTTTACATTCGGCGTGGGACGAGGTGGATGAAACCCAAACCGAGCACAGTGCTCCTCCCAGGTGACATGGTAATAGCATCCGGCTACAGCGATGGAGAGGAAGACTTCAAACAGCTGCTAACCGGCGCAGTTGAACAATAGGAATAGCTAGAAAAGGTTCTACTCTGTTGGGGTCTCTACGGGCTCCTCTGCCTTCTCCTTCTTGGGCGCCTTCTTCTTTTCCTTTGGCGCCTCAGCTACGGAGAAGTTGAGGAACGTTGTCTCGGCGCTCACCGTGTTGCCGCGGACCACCTTGCGCTTCTTCTCGCCCTTGTCCTTCGGCTTGTAACCCACGCCGCCGCTGAGAATTATCCTTGACTTGGCGCTGCCGTGGACGTCGGGCCTCATGGGTATCCCGTCCTTGTCGGTGCCACCCGTGAACTTTATCTTGTATCCCTTCATTCCCGCCACAGATCCGTCGAGTACCTGCCCTATCCTTGTACCGTAAAGGGCGCGCAACTGCTGATCGTCCAGCTCGACTCTCTGGCTGGTTCCCGTCGCGGGGTCTGAGACGATGAGTACCGGCATTTTTATTGTTCTCCTATACTGCCCAGAGTATGTCTTTCCTCCGCCTCAACTCGACGAGCTCTTTTAAGGCTTGCGCCTGATTCTCTGTGAGCCGTCCAGCGAACTTGGTGCGGAGCTGCTTCGCATGCTGCTCCGGGATGTCGACATACAGGACATCACGCTCTTTAATATGTCTACCTACGATGGGCTGAGGCATCGCCACTGCCACCTCCTGACCCTCATCGGCCCGCGAGATGGCCTCGCCACGGTCCTGTATCTGACTGATCCTCCCGATCCTGCTGCCCTCGACGTTGATCATGTTGATCTGAGGCGTTATCTGGCCTCCCAGCACCTTGGCGCCGAAGATGGCGGGCTTGGCCCGCCTGAATATGTAGCCATCCATGATCTCTATCTTGCCGGGCTTGACGAGGACATCGAACTCCTTCCGGGCCTTTGCCTCCCGCTCCTCCTCCATCCAACGGATGTACTCGTCCATCAGGTTGTAGATGATGTCGTTCCAAAAGATCTTGATCTTGTTGTCGCGGGCCTCCCTTTCGGCGTCTGGGAGAATCTTAACGTTGAACGCGAGAATGGCGCCGTAGAGGGGCTCCTCATGCTTCACGCTCAGTGCCTCCATGACGTCCCTACGGCTCACGTCACCGATGTCCGCTATCCTGATGGGTACTTCCTTCTTCCGTAGGCTCTCCACGATGGCTTCCAAGCTGCCGAGGGTGTCGGTCTTGACCAGGATGCCCAAGTTGTCGGTCTGGACCTTGAGGCGCTCCATCTCGGAAGCCACCTCCTCGACGGCCCTACTCAGGGTCATGTCGCCGCCGACGGCGATGAGGGCCGACCCGGGGATAGCGTCGTCTATGTCGGGCGCCGCTATCTTGATGCCCGCTGCTGCGTGGGCTTTGCTGATGCTGTTGAACTTCTTGCGGGGGTCCCTGATCTCGTCGAGGGGCTGGGGCACAAGTATGGCCCTGATCTTTGTAGTTATCGGCCCCTCTTTGCCGCCGATGACTATCGTGTCGTCGGCGTTCAGGGTGCCGTCGTAGATTATGGCGTTAAGTGTGACACCCAAGCCCACCTCCTCCCGCACCTCTAAGACTGTGCCCAGAGCCGGGCCCTCTATGACTTGGAGCTTCTGCGCGAGGAACTGCTGGGTGAGGCCGATGAGGACGGCGAGGAGCTCCCCTATCCCCTCCCCCGTCTTGGCGCTGACGGGGACTATGGCGACGTTCTTAGTGAAGTCCCTCACCCTGTCGAAGCGCTCGCTGCTGAAGCCCTCTCTGCTGAGGGTTCCCATCATGTTGTAGAGCCTGTTGTCGAGGTCTTCCTTCACCCATTTCGACTGGACGTTGTATGACTTCATGAACGGCCTGTTTTCCTCCGAGACCCAGCCATC
>JAFGTA010000183.1 GCA_016934355.1 Candidatus Bathyarchaeota archaeon
GTCATGTAGCCGCCGTAGCTGCCGCCCGCGATCCCCAGCCTGGACCCGTCCACATAATCGTAGCTCTTGACGACGTGGTCAACAGCCTCCATCACGTCCAGGTAGTCCCGCTCACCCCAGTGCCCCGACACCACCGCGCTGAACTCCTCGCCGTAACCCACGCTAGCCCGAGGATTCGTGTAGACCACAGCGTAACCATAGGCGGCCAGCACCTGGAACTCGTGGGTCGCGGCGTCCATGGCGTACCCATAGGCACCCCTCGGCCCGCCGTGGACCTGCAGCACCGTGGGGTACTTCACACCCTCCTCGTAGCCGTGGGGCTTGACGATCCACCCATGCACGTCGGCGCCGTCGCTCGCCTTGAACCAGAACTCCTCCGGCTGGCTCCACCTCATCTTCCTGATGAGCCTGCGGCTCATCTCCGTCCGCTTCTTAGTGCCCTTCGAGTCCCTTATCCAGAGCTCGCTGGGCGTCGAGTCGTCCGTGGCGTTGTACACCATGACACCGCCCTTCCTAGCCAGCGTGAAGCTCCCGATGTTCCTCTTCCCCTCGGTGACCCGCGTCACGTTTCCCTCGAGGTCAACCCTCCCCACCTGGGTGCTGCCCTTGTCGGGGAACAGGAAGTATAGGCTGCCGCCGTCCGGGCTCCACTTCAGGCCGCCCCTCACGGTGCGATCGAACCCCGCCGTCAGGCACCTGGGCTCGCCTCCGCCGATGGGCAGAACGAAGACCTCGGTGTTCCTGTAGAAGACGAGGTCCGGGTCCTCCAGTACCCTGCCCGTGAACGCCAGGTACCCTCCGTCCGGGCTCCACGCGAGGTTGTCGACGGGGCCCTGCCCCTTCCAGAGCAACTCGGGCTCGCCGCCCTTCGCAGGCACCGTGTAGATGTCGCGGAGGTGCGTCAGGTCGGCGTCCTCACCCATGGCGGCTACGAACGCCACCTTCTCCCCGTCGCTTGACCACGTGTAGCTCTCCACATCGTACATGCCGTCGGTGAGCTGGCGGGCCTTACCGCCCCTAGCCGGCACTGTGAAGAGGTGGACGTACTTGCCCTCGAAGTACCCCTTGCCGTCGAACCTGTACTTGATACGCCTGATGATCTTGACGTCGCTCTCCTCGCTGGCCTTCTCGCCCTTGAAGACCCTCGCCGAGAACAGAATCCTACCGCCGTCCGGGCTCCACTCGGGGCCCATCACGGCCTCGTCCATGTAGGTGATCTTCTCCGCCTCACCTCCTGAGGCCGACATCACGAACAGCTGCGGCTTAGGCTTATCCTCGGGCTTGTCTCGCTCGCCGTGCCTGCCGCTGAGGAACAGGAACCGCCTCCCCGTGGGGCTCCACCGTGGCGTGGACTCGCCGCCGTTCCCGTGGGTGTACTGGACCGGCCGCTTCCGCCTGTGGTCCTGGAGCCAGATATGGCTGCTGTACCTGTTCTTCTCCATGTTCACCTCGGTGTACGTGAACAGCGTCTTGGTGCCGCTGGGGCTCACCTGAGGATCGGAAACAGGTGCCCCCGCAAAGATGGGCATGATCTTGTAGTCTTCCAGCTTCTTCATCCGGAATCAGCAACAATACGCTTGGAGATTGAAATAATTTGCACTCGTACACCGTCGCGTCAACACGCTGCAAGAGGTAAAAGATATACGCGGGGCACCAAAGGACGGTGTATGACCAAGGTCCTGATCACCTTCCACCTGGCTCAGCCGCTCCTCGAAAAAATACTGCGGCACCCCAACATCGAGGTGCTATACGACCCCACACTCCTCGGCGAGCCCCGTTACCAGAACGACCAGCACGGAGGCCCAGTACACCGCACGGCGGAGCAGGAGGAAAAACTCAGGGCCATGATGAGGGAGGCCGAGGTGCTCTTCGGGTACATTCCCGCCGAGTACCAAGCCGAAGTGAAACGCTGGCTCCCGAACCTGAGGTGGATGCAGTCGGCCAGCGCCGGCATCGGCTGGAGGGCCAAGACCATGGGCTGGACAGAGACAGACATCATGTTCACCACCAGCAGCGGAATCCACTCGACTCCCCTCGCCGAGTTCTGCCTCATGGCCATGCTCATGCACGTCAAGGGGTACCACCACATGGCCGAGGAGAAGAGGCGGAAACACTGGGCACGCACCTGCACCACCGAGCTCAGAGGGAAGACGTTAGCCGTCGTGGGGCTCGGCAGGGTGGGCACGGAGGTGTCCCGGCTCGCTAAATGTCTCGGGGTCCACGTCCTGGGCGCCAAGAGGCATGTGGAAGCCGTCGACCCGCAGCCTCTGAACGTCGACGAGCTCTACGGCGTCCACGACCTCAAGGCCATGCTGGGCCGGGCCGACTTTGTCGTGATAATCGTGCCGGAGACCGCTGAGACTCGGGGCCTCATCGGCCGCGAGGAGTTCAACGCCATGAAGACGGGGGCCTACCTCATCAACGTAGCCAGGGGCACCGTGGTCGACGAGGCGGCGCTGGTGGAGGCGCTGGGCTCCGGGCGCCTCGGCGGAGCCGCGCTGGACGTGTTCGAGTTGGAGCCCCTGCCCGAGGACAGCCCACTGTGGGGCATGCCTAACGTGATAATCAGCCCCCACTCGGCGAGCACGGCTGACACCGAGAACGCGAAGCTCACGGAGGTGTTCCTCGACAACATGGATCGATACCATGAGGGAACGCCGCTCAGGAACCTGCTGGACAAGACTCTGCTATACTAGTCGGATGAGCTTCTGAGGTACAGAATGAGGCTAGCGGCTATCCACAGTATAACGATGATGCCGACAAGCACATGAACACGCTCACGTATCGCCGCCGGTAGGCTGCCGATGGGGGCCATCATGTACTCGTTGAGACGGGGCGCCACGAGGTATATTCCCGCCGTCACGGCAGCCGTCAACGCAACCATCAGCGACAGGTAGCCCATCTGGCCCCTCGACACCTGGTTAATGTCGTCCTCCAGTGCGCCACGGCTTATGAGCTCGTCCCTCCCCTCTCTGAACCGCACGGTGTACCGCAGCATCAGGTACGTCACCTGAAGCAGCAGGCCCACGGAGAAGACCCAGAGCTCCGAGACGTCCACGCTCGGTGTGAGTTCGAAGATGAGCCCGACCCAGTTGAAGGTGCTGGAGTCGAGGACCGCCGGGAAGAACATGAGCATGTTTAGGCTGAAGAGCTTGCCGAACCCCTCAACGTCGCCCTTCCTCCAGAAGGTGAAGCACACCGCGAGAGCAACGGCGATGACGGCGATGTCGAAGTAAGGCATATAGGGCGCTAGAATGGGGCCAATGAAGCTGCCCGTGATCTTCTGGAGCACCTTGGCGTAGAGACCCGTCTGCACCATGGTCACGGCGGCCATGTAGCAGGCGGCGATGGCGACCCCCAGCTCCACGGACCGGATGACGTTCTCCTTCATCTCTACACCTTCTGGCGCTGAAGCGCCTGCGCGAAGCTCTCCCCCACCGGGTCCCAGTTTATTACAATGCAGCCCATGCCCCTGAGGGAGTCGTAGTAGGGCTTGTTGTGGTAGGTGAGGAACCCTGCCGCTATCTTCTCCTCCTCGGTCTGGGCTGCTATGCTGTAGCCCTGAACGTTGAACAGTATGATCGCGGGCTTCGTGCTGGCCCTTCCCACGTACCTATGAAGCTCCCTGACGCCGTCGACGATTCCCTTGATCTTCGCGGGCTCCACCATTGTGACGATGACGAACAGCGGCTGGGTGCCTATGATGTAGCGGCGGCAGCTATGCACCGCCTCCTTGAGGCTCTCGCTGCTGTACCTTATGTCGACGTGGAGCAGCTCCCTCGTTATCTTGTACTGCTGCCTCTTCCCCACGTCCGGGAACAGCACTCGGCTCGTGGTCTTCTGCCTGACCGCCGTCTCCTGTGTGCCCTCGTCGGGCTCGATATCCTCTATCTGGTCTATGCCGTCGAGGACCCCGATGTCTATCTCGGGGGGCTCCTTCCTGACGAAGGTACCCTCCCACTGGTAGGCGTCGGTGTCGTAGACGCAGAACCCGACGCGGCAGTCCCTGTCGATATAGAAGTTGGTGAACCCGAGGGTGGCCCGGATGGCGTACTCCATGGTGTTGTTGACGGCTGTGCCCAGCGCCATGTGGACGGCGCTGTCGAGGAATATCCAGACCTGCTTCTTTCCCTCCTTCTCATACTCGTTGACGAGAAAGCTCCCCGGCTTGGAGCTCAGGAGCTTGGCGCTGGCCTTCCAGTTGATGGAGCGGTAATGGTCCCCTGCCGTGTAGTCCCTGATCTCCCTGAAGTCAGTCGTAGGGATGCCGAACCTGAACCGGGCGTCCATGGGCATCGGTATCCTGCTGATGCTCTTGTGGTTCTTGATCTTCCTGACGAAGAGGGGCTGAGGCTGAACTACGACGGCCCGCTTCGCGTTCAGGCTGCCCAGCACGTTGCTGCTGATCATCAACGGGTGCCGCACCTCGTACGCCACCTCGCGGAGGTCATAGTACCCCCTCTTAGCGCAGACCGCCATGTAGCTGAACTCCGCGGTCTTGGGGCCCAGCCCCTTCCAAAAAGCCTTGAAGTTGGTGCCCTCGTCCAGGGCGAAGCTCCCCGGCAGTATGTCCGACACGGTGACGAGGCCCGGCCCTCCCTCTATGGTGACGGTGAGCAAGTCACTTACCTTGTCGTCGACGTTCACCTTGATGTCCTTACCTTGGCGTTCGACGCTCACCACCCGCGGCTGCCCGATGAGTAACCCGGTCGCCATGAAGATGATGGGCGTCAGGCCCAGGCTGATGAGGATGAGGTTCCCGAGGAACATGCCCAGCACTATGAACGTGACGGCTGTAACCACCAGCTCTATGGTGTCCTGGGTGAGTATCCGGGCGCTCATCTCTTACCTATGAACTCTTTCGGTACCTCTATCTGCTCCAGTATCTCGTTAAGCACGGCGTTGACGCTGAAGCTGCCCTCAAGCACGTACTCCATCTTCATCATGATCCTGTGGCCCAGGGCGTCGTGGACGAACATCTTGACGTCGTCCGGCGTCACGAACCCTCGGCCCGTGATCGCGGCGTGTGCCCTGGCCACCTTGAGCAGCGCCAGTCCTCCTCTGGGGCTGGCCCCCACCTCGACGACGGGGTGCCTCCTGGTCTCCCTGATGACCTGGCTGATGTAGTCGATGATCTTGTCGTCGACGTAGATGCGCTCCTCGATGAACTTCTGCATCGCCTGGAAGGTCGCCTCGTTTGTGACTGGCTGGATGAGCTGAGACGGGTCGTCCTGCTTCCAGTAGATGCGGCGCTTCATGATGAGGCTCTCCTGGGCGAGGGTCTCGACGTACCCCATGTTCATCTTGAGCATGAACCTGTCCATCTGCGCTTCCGGCAGCGGGTACGTGCCCTCCATCTCTATCGGGTTCTGGGTGGCGATGACGAAGAACGGCGGCGCCAGCTTGTGGGTCTCTCCCTCGATGGTGACCTGCCTCTCCTCCATGGCCTCGAGGAGCCCGGCCTGGGTCTTAGGAGGCGCCCTGTTGATCTCGTCTGCGAGGAGAACGTTGGTGAATATCGGCCCCCTTTCGAGGACGAACCTGCTCTCCTGCATCCGCCACACCCTGGTGCCCAGTATGTCTGCGGGCATCAGGTCCGGCGTGAACTGGATCCTGCTCCAGGCGCACCCCGTTATCCGTGCGTACAGCTTGGCTAGCAGCGTCTTCCCCAGCCCCGGGTAGTCCTCGAAGAGGACGTGTCCGTTGGCTAGGCTCGCCGCCAGGAGCTTCCTGAGTACCATTCGTTTTCCGACGTATACTTTTCCTAGTCCCTCTAGGATCGCGTTGCTTATCGCCCTGACTCTGTCTACGTGCATTCCCTGCATACTAGTCCTCCATACTCTCGATCATGCTTACCTGTCCCTCCATCCGCGCAGGCTCCCTTAGCAGCCCGCCCAGCCCCAGCTGGTCTATCCTCTCAATCGTGCGCCTCAGCAGCTCTAGGCGCCTCTCCTGGTTCTGTCTCTCCAGCCTTGCCGACGTGCCCCGCCTGCTGAAGTTCGGAGGCATCTCGTCCTCGTAGTTGATTAGCTCCCTTAGGGTCAAAGTGATCTCGACCTCGGCGGCGCGGTTCTCCTCCAGGAATATGAAAAGTTTGACGAGGAGCCTCTCCTTACTCCCGTCCTTGACGAACTCGTCAAGTATCTCTGTGAAGTCTGTGAGGGCCTTGCCCTTGGTGGCGCTGATGTCCTGGATGTGCTTCGCCCAGGGGCCTACCTCGGCGGGCGCCATCATGCTCTCCTTCATGCCTCTCCTCATGACTGTGAAGATCAGTGCGCCGACTATGACTATGCCCGTCCACTCGACGTACCCCTTCAGCTGCTCGATGACTGGGGAGACGGCGAGGAGCCTTCCCGTGATGAAGTTAACGTAGAGGGTGCCTATGAGGCTCATGGCTATCACGAAGAAGTAGCTCGAAGCTATGCCGCCTATCTCGGCGAGGTACGGGTTCCGCGAGTCCCTGAATATGCCAATGAGCGTAATCGCGGCTGCGGCTGCGAACCCCCAGTTGAGCATGTCCCTTATGAGCATGACCTGCTGGGTCTCAGGGACTCCAGGCGTCGTCATGTAGAGGTTCACGAGCTGGATGGCTATCTGGCCGATGATGAAGATGGTGGCCGAGCCCGATATCACCCTGAGGTAGAACTGGCTCCTGATCTCTGAGACGGCGGAGAGGATGTTGTAGGTGTAGAAGAGGGCGAAGGCGGCTAACACCAGGTAGCCCGCCGACTTGGTGGGTTCGCTTATGGGTTGGAGTATCATGAAGATGCCGAATATCGCGGCGAAGCCGCCTGCGTAGAGGCCGCTCACCAGCACCCTGTTGAGTTTTCCCTCGAAGACTATGCTCAGGAGGGCGCCGAGGTACCAGAGCGTTATGCCTGCGAGCATGGGGAGGAGCACGACGCTGATGCCAACGAACCTGAGTGAGTCCGGCATGTAGGGGAGGAAGCTCCCGAAGTCGCCGACGGTGTAGGGGGTCGCGTAGCTGATGCCGCCTAGGACTGCTGCGACGAAGAGGTACAGCCCCGTGGCGCGTATGAGTCGGCCCCTGTTCTCATTTTCCATTGTTCATCAGCTCTATGATTAACTCTACTGTTGCGTTGGTACGCTTAAAGTCCTCCACCGACTGCTCGATGTTGCTATACATGGCTATCTCGTAGCTTGTGATGAGGTCTTCCAGTGCGGCGTGGGCGTTGGAGGGCAGCCTGTCTATCAGGGTGTACTCGAACTCCCTGGGAGTCATGGTGTCGTCGATGTCCCCGTATATACGCTGCATGGAGACGTAGAACCTGTTGAACAGCTTCACGACGCCCTCCTCGTAGCTGCTGTACTCGAGGGGGACGCCGTCCTCGTAGCCTATCCTCTCCTTGCCGGGGGGGAGGCTGACGCGGGGCTCCTCGAACTCCTCCTCCTTCATGCGGCGGTTTCTCCGCGCCGCGTAGACGCCGACCCCCATGGCGCCGCTCACGGCGATTATAATGTTCTGGGGGAACCCGAGCAGCAGCGCGAGGATGTTGGTGGGCGACGGCGGCGGCAGCATGACGCTTACGCCGAACGACGTATAGGAGCCCACGTAGTAGTCCTCGTTCTCCTTCATCATCCTGATGATGGATTCGCCGTCCTCCGGGAAGAGCGCTAGGAAGCTCACCCTTCCCTCGCCGTCGCTGACGAGGTTCATGGTCTTGTTGAGGAACCAAACCCGTACCTCGGCGCCCGGGAGCGGGGTGCCGTCTGACGCGTCGACGACGTAGCCACTGTACGTGATGTTCTTGCCGGAGTAGACCTGTTTAGGGCCTGAGAGCGTGATCTCGGTCTCGGCCTTCACACGGATCGGGGGGTCGCTGTAGGACTGGAGGTACCAGCGGTTCTCCAGGGTGTGGGCTATGAGGTTATAGTCCCCTACCTCCAGCTCGGTGGAGGCGTCGCAGGTCACGTTGAATATGCCTGCCTCGACGAACCCCACGCCTACTATGAGCCCCGTCTCGTTGGTGTCCTCCTTGTTCACCTTGAGTATGATCTCGATCTGGGGGCCGTCCACCGCGGAGCCGTTAGCAGTCTCCACCGTGCCCCACACGTTGAAAGTCTTCCCCCTGAGGGCCACCGGGTCGTTACCCGTGATGTTCGTGAACGTCGCCTCACGGGTTATGTTGACCTTGCCCTCGTCGTAGTGTTTGGGCGCGGCGTCGAATATCGTCCAGCCGACTCCGCCTAGGTTCGCCTCGGCGTAGAGGTAAGCCTGCTGTGGGAGCACGTATTGGTGCTCGGCCCACGGGTCGACTGTGAACCCTATGACTGCTCGGGCGGGGAGGCCTATGCTTCTGGCCAGGAGTATCATGGCCGAGTTGAAGTGGGCGCCGTTGCCTTTGCGGTCGTTGAACAGGAACCATGTGACGGGGTCGATGCTCGCCGGGGCGGCTGTGTACTCGTCGCTGAACTCATAGTTCTCCTTGAGGTAGGCCTCGATGGCCCTGTACTTCTCGTAGGCCGTGTCCTTCCCCTGGGTTATCTGGGTGGCGAGCTGCCTCAACTGGGGCTCGATCCTGTCAGGTACATCGAGGGTGGCGTCGGTGGCGACAGGCTGAGCGGCCCTCAGTGTAGTGTCGGGGAACAGGTGCAGCACGTGGCCGACCCAGTAGGGCTCTGTGAACCGGTCGGTGGTCTCGAAGCTCTGAGCCTCCGGGTAGTAGCTGAGGGTGCCGTTGAACTCTATCACAGTCTGGGTGTTGGGCGCCACCGTGACGAAGCCGGTGAGTGATGTGAGGGGGTCGACGTAGAACTGGTTAAACTGGGACGAGGAGGCGCCGACGGTGGTGTCCGGGATTATGTTCTCCTCGTAAGGCTCAGAGGCGAAGCCCTTCACCGGGTACCATGTGCCCCGGGTGTAGTTTTCGGCGGGCATCCTTCTCAGGTACCTCGTCTTGGGCTGGAGCCTCAGCTCCATTATGGGGCCGAGCTCCCTGGGCTCGACTCCTCCTACCTCTACCTCGTCTGAGGTCTTGCCTAGCTGGCCGGGGTTAAGCATGGGTGGGCCCGTGACGGGTTTGTCTTCGTCGAGGTCTAGGCGGGTTATGTCTCCTAGTATGTTTATGGCTGTGCTTAGCATGCCCACGCTGAGGGTTAGCACTATTAGTAGGAGTGCGAGCCGCGCATAGCTCTTCAATCTGTGCGAATAGTCTGTTCGTGGGGTTTTATTCTTTTACTAGCCGGGGGACCTGTTTTTCGCCTCTGTTTGGGGGTTGTCATGTTTTTTTGTTACATTCCATGTTATTTGCCTCGAAACTCTGCTTGTTTTTGTGGCGTAAATGTTATCATACTTGTCAAGTTATTATCAGCCTTTGAGAGCATCGCATCGACGCGGGTAAATCCTTTAGCCTCCGCGGCACACGGTGGTACCATGTGGACCGTCAAGTCGGAGTCCGGTAGGCTCAACGCGGTGCTCGTCCAGGACTCCGCGGAGCAGCTCTGGACGCGGAGGATGCCTTTCGCGGGGATGGAGTCGAGTCTCAGCTACGTTGAGCGTGACCCCCACGCGCAGATGGAGCCGGGGCACGGTGAGTGGCTGGAGCTGCCGAGGATTCTGGGGGACGAGGGCGTACGGGTGTTCGAGGTGAAGTCGATGCTCACGAAGATTCTGGAGGACGCCTCGCCCGCCGAGCGTGCCGAGATCGTGGAGGAGGTGTGGGAGGGGATGCCTGTGAAGCCTGGGGCGGAGGAGCTGACCGTGGATCACCTGTTCTGGGGGTACCCGTCCGAGCCTCTCTACGACCGGGTGGGGGACAGGGTGGTGCTGCCTGACTTCAGACGCGTCGCCTGGACGTATACGCGTGACACGAGCTTCACGACGCAGGTGGGGACTGTGGTGTGTAACATGAGGCGTTACAGCCGCAGGTACGAGCCCAGGGTGGTGAAGCTGTGCTACGAGTACGACAAGGTGCTCAGCGAGAACGTTGAGGTGGTGTACGACGCCAACGACGCCGTCGGGGTGTACAGCGAGCCGCCTTGCGTTGAGGGCGGCGATACGCAGATCATCGACGAGGAGACGATAGCCATCGGTGTGGGGCAGAGGTCGACGGTGACGGGGGCACTGGAGGCTGCTAGGCGGCTGTTCGAGGCGGACAGGGACGGTGAGCTCAAATATGTCCTCGCGGTCACCCTCGCGGACAGGCCTGCGGTGGACTACATGCACCTCGACGTGACGATCAACTACCCGGAC
>JAFGTA010000022.1 GCA_016934355.1 Candidatus Bathyarchaeota archaeon
CTCAGCCATGGGGCACCTGTAGTCCTCCTCGCTGTGGATGATGAGGCACGGCGTCTTGACGTTGCCCGCGTAATAGAGGGGGCTGTGCCTCATCTGCTCCACGAGGTCTTCGCCCCAGTACGTCTTCCTGCCGCTGATTGATTCGGGCTGCATGAACCCGATGTCGCTGACGCCGAACTTGCTTACCCAGTTGCAGATGCTGCGGCACGTCACCGCGGCCCGGAACCTGTCTGTCTGCCCGATGATCCAGTTGGTGGTGTAGCCGCCGTAGCTGCCGCCTGTTAACCCGAGACGCGTTTCATCGATCCAGGGGTACCGCCTCAGCGCCTCGTCCGTGAAGTCCATAAAGTCATCCAGATCCACCTCGCCGTAGTGCCGCATCACCGCCATGGTATACTCCTCCTCGTAGCCCGCCGAGCCCCTCGGGTTCGTGTAGATGACGGCGTAGCCCTCGGCGCAGAGTAGGTGGAACTCCTGGAAGATGCCTTCGCCGTAGACGCCGCGTGGGCCGCCGTGCATCTCCAGCACGCAGGGGTACCGTTCGCCCTCCTTGAAGCCCACGGGCTTGATCATCCAGCCGTCCACCGTTCTGCCGAGCCGATTCTTGAAGGTGAAGTGCTCGGGTTCCACTAGCTCGATGCCTCGGAGGAGCCTGTCGTTGAACTTGCTGAGCCTCCTCTCCCCACCGTCCAGCAGGTACAGCTCGCATGGGGCGGTGGCGTTCATGGCGTTGTACGCTACCCTGCCGTCGCGGCTTACGCTGAACCCGTCCACGGTCTTGCCTGTGACGAGGATCTCTACCTCGCCCGTGGAAACGGTTAGCCTGTAGAGGTTAAGGTACGGCGTGTCGGCGGTGTTGAAGTAGATGTGCTCGCCGTCGCCGCTCCAGACGGCTCCGGCGCTGGGCGTGGATACCCTGAGGTCGCTTCCCACGCCCATGAGGAGGCTCCTGTCGAAGCCCCCGGTGAGGAGGCGTGGTGCGCCGCCGCCCGAGGGCATGATGTAGAGGTCGTAGTCTACGGCGAGCTCCTCGGGTCTGTCGTAGCCGATGAACGCGATGGAGCCGCCGTCAGGGCTGTAGCTGAAGCCCGCGATGGCGTAGCCCCCGTCTGTGACCTTCGAGGCTTCGCCGCCCTTGGCTGGTACCCTGTAGATGTCGCGGACCCTGCTGGTGTCGGCGTCTGGGCCCATGTTGGCTATGAAAGCGATCTCCTTCCCGTCCGCGGTCCAGTCCGCGTACTCGACGTCGTACTCGCCGTCCGTCAGCTGCTTGGGCTTCTGCCCCTGCCTGACGGTGAACAGGTGGTTCCGCCTGCCCTCGAAGAAGCCGAGGCCGTTGAACTTGTACCTGATGCGGCTTATCCTCTTGACGTCGGTGTCTTTGGGCTTCTCCTCGGTCCAGACCTTGCTGATGAATAGGATGTCCCTGCCGTTGGGCGACCACCGGGGGCTGCCCACACCCTCCTCGGTCTCCGCCACGGGCATCGCCTCGCCGCCGCCCAGCGGTATGACGTAGAGCTGGGTCTTCTTCTCGGGCTCCCTGCCCCGGGAGAGGAAGAGGAGCTTGGAGCCGTCGGGGCTCCACCGGGGGTAGGTGTCGCCGCCCGCTCCGTGGGTGAACTGGCTTAGGGCGCCCGTCCCTGTCTCGGCCAGCCAGACGTGGCGCTCGTACCTGTCCTCTTCGTGGTTGATGGTGCTGAGGACGAAGGCGATATGGGAGCCGTCTGGGCTTATCTGGGGGTCCGAGACGAACTTGACCTTTCGCAGGTCCTCGACCTTGATACTACGCTTTGCCATGATGCATCACCAAAGAGTAATGCTCACGGAGTTAAGAGTTTCAGGTTCAATCATCGAGAAGGGGGGCGCGGTACAAGCGACTGTTGAATATATATGACAACTGTGCAACAGAGTATCTGGTCGATTTGAGCTCCAACGACAGGTTAGACGGGTACGCCTTCCAGCCGGCGTGGCGAGTCGCGGAAGCCATCCAGCGAGGAGAAGTCACCAGCCGTGAACTGACCCTGCACACCCTTAGACGCATAGATGAGATTAATCCCCGCATCAACTCCGTCGTCTCAGTCATGCAGGATCAGGCGTTGAAGCGGGCAGGGGAAGCCGATGAAGCCCACGGGAGGGGAGAGACGTGGGGACCGCTGCACGGCGTGCCCTGCACCGTGAAGGACCAGTTCGAGGTCGCCGGGATGGTGACCACATGCGGCCTACCTGAGTACGCAGCCGATGTCCCGGATACAGACGCCGTCGTGGTGAAGAGGCTGAAGGCTGCGGGAGCCGTCATCATAGGGCACACGAACGTGCCCGCCGGCGTCGCCGACTGGCAGAGCTACAACGAGGTCTACGGGACTACCGTGAACCCGTGGGACCCGGGGCGGACGCCGGGAGGCTCATCGGGGGGCTGCGCGGCGTCGCTGGCCGCGGGCCTAACCTATCTATCCGTCGGCAGCGACTTCGCGGGCTCCATCCGTGTGCCCGCCCACTTCTGCGGGGTCTACGGTCACCGCCCGAGCCTCGGAGTCGTGCCCGGCGGGGGAACCGTTCCCAACGCGACGGGGGACGCGCTCAGGCCGCCGCCTAACATGTCGACGCCGGGGCCGCTTGCGCGGAGTCCACGTGACCTTGAGCTCGCGCTCCGGGTCATCGGGGGCCCGGGCGGTGACGAGGCGAAGGCTTACGGCTGGACGCTTCCTCCGCCGCGGGGTGAAAGGCTGACCGATTACCGCATAGGGTTTGTAATCGATGAGCCGTTGTGCCCCCTGTCCTCCGGGGTTCGGGACGTTATCGTCGACGCGTTGAGCAAGCTGAGGGGCGCCGGCGCACCACTCGACGAGGGCTGGCCTAGAGGCGTGGACCCCACGGATCAGTACGGCGTCTACCAGTACCTTCGTTTCGCCAACAAGGCGAAGGCTCTGAAGGACGAGGACGTTGAGGAGACCCGGCGAAGGGCGTCGAGGAAGGGAGAAAAAGACTGGATCGAGGCTTGGGCATGGACGGCGCCCCACAAGGAGTTCATGGCCATGGAGGAGGCCAGGTTCAGGGTGAGGGAGACGTGGCAGCGGTTCTTCCAGAGCCACGACGCCTTCATCATGCCCGTTGACTTCGTCGCCGCCTTCCCCCACGACCACATGGGCTTGATGGCTGAGCGAACGCTGGAGACGCCGGAGGGGCCTAGGAGGTACATCGACCAGTTGTTCTGGATGAGCTTCAGCTCGTTGACGGGGCTGCCATGCACGGTGGCTCCGGTGGGGTTCACTGTGGAGGGGCTTCCCGTCGGCGTGCAGATCTTAGGTCCCTACCTTGAGGACGCCACTCCAATCCACGTTGCCGAGCTTATGGCTGGTGTCGTGGGCGGCTACGTTAAGCCTGTGGATTGATCTCTAGCCGGTAGCGTAGAAGAGAGTTTTCTGATTTTTGCATGGTTCTGGTGTTTGGTTTCCGGTCCCATTCACCCCACGGGATCAGGCCCTGTCTCTCCATCCAGTACATGAACAGCATGATTAACATGAAGCCTACGAAAAATACGGTGCCCTCAATGATGTCGTCTGGGCTGGAGAAGTCTCTGCCCATGAAGGCACCTGCGAAGAGGATCAGGATGCCCGCTGCGTAGCAGGCGAGGGCTCTCCTGTTCATCTCAGGTAGGAGGGGAAGGTTAGATTCTATTTAAGGTACTTGTCGAACCACCCTAGGATATGCCTGAGCCGCTCCTCCCTGTGCTTGGGCTTGCCGCTCCTGCTCAGCTCGTGGCTCTCCCCCGGGAACCTCACCATCTCCGTGTCCACGCCCAGCTCCTTGAGGGCGACGAAGAACTCCTCCGCCTGCTGTATTGTGCAGCGGAGGTCGTTCTCGCTGTGGATGAAAAGCGTCGGCGTCTTAACGTTGGACGCGTGCCGTAGCGGGCTCTGGGCTAGGAGCTTCTCCTCGTCGCGCCACGGGTACCCCACGTTGCCCGATTCGCCGTGCTTGTAGCCGAGGTCGCTGTAGCCGTGGTGGCTATGCCTGTTGCAGGTGCTCCTGCAGGCGACCGCCGCCTTGAAGAGGTCCGTCTGGGATATGATCCAGTTCGTGAGGTAGCCGCCGTAGCTGCCGCCGGTGACTCCGAGTCTCTCCCTGTCGATGAAGCTGAACCGTTTCACAGCGTCTTCGGTGAAGTCCATGACGTCTCTGTAGTCGACGGCGCCGTGGCGGCCGTTGAGGGTGGCTCCGTACTCCTCGCCGTAGCCGCCGCTGCCCCGCGGGTTCGTGTAGATGACGCAGTACCCTGCCGTGGCGAGCATCTGGAACTCCTGGTACACGGCGTCCCCGTATATGCTGAGGGGTCCGCCGTGTATCTGGAGGATGGTAGGGTACTTCGCGCCGTCCTCGTAGCCTGTGGGCTTCATCACCCAGCCTGTGATCTCGTCTCCCAGCTCGTTGGCCCATGTATAGGGCTCGGGCGTGCTGACGGCTAGCTTCTTCATGAGCCTGTCGTTGAAGCCGGTAGCCTTCCTCTCGCCGCCGGAGTCTCTAACCCACAGCTCGCACGGGGCGGTGGCTGTCATCGCGTTGTAGGCAAGGACCTTGAAGTCACCTGAGAAGCTGAACCCGTCCACCGTGTACCCTGAGGTGAGCCGCGTCACCTCGCCGGACGCCTTGTCCACCTTGTAGACGTTGGAGGTGGGCACGTCTCCTGTGAGGAAGTATATGCTGCCGCCGTCGCTTGACCAGACAGGGCTGGGGTTGGGGGTGGATACCCTGAGGTCGCTGCCTATTCCTCGCCCGATGCTTCTGTCGAGGGCGGCGGTGAGGTTTCTCGGCTCTCCGCCGTCGGATGGGATCACCCAGATGTCGGTGTTGGTTGCGCCTCGGGCGTGGAAGTCGTCGCCAAGGTACGCGATCTCGTCGCCGTCCGGTGACCACCGGAGGGCGCCGATCTCGTGTTCGGCTGAGGTGATCCTCCGCGTCTCTCCTCCCTTGGCGGGCATGAGGTAGATATGTCTGACGTGGGTAGCGTCCTGGTCGCTCTCCATGTTTGACACGAAGGCTATCTCCTTACCGTCGGGGCTCCACGCCGCGGCCTCCACGTCGAACTCGCCCTTGGTGAGCTGCTTGGGCTTCCTTCCGGGCCTCACTGTGAAGAGGTGCACCCTTTTGCCGGCGAACATGCCGACGCCGTTGAGCTTAAACCAGATGCGTTTCACGACCACGACGTCGGTCTCGGGCTTCTCCGGCGCCCAGACCCGGCTGGTGAACAGTATGTCACGCCCGTTCGGGGCCCACGCGGGGTTCATGATGCCTGTCTCCATGTCCGCGGCGAGCTGGGCTTCGCCGCCCTCGGAGTTGATCACGTATAGCTGGCTCTTCTTCTCGGGTTCTCTTCCGCTGGAGAGGAACAGTAGCTTGGAGCCGTCGGGGCTCCACTGGGGGCTGCTGTCCTTGCCGACGCCGTGTGTGAACTGCACGGTTTTCCCTGTGCCGGTGTCCAGCATCCAGACGTGTTTCACGTAGTCGTCCTCGCCGTAATCGATGGCGGTGTAGACGAAGGCGACCCTCCGCCCGTCAGGGCTCACCTGGGGGTCTGATACGAATACGAAGTCACGAAGATCCTCGATCTTCACGCCGCGCTTGGTCATGGTATCAAGGTGCGCGTCTGATAAGTTAAGATTTCAGTTGAGTCGACGCAGAGCCTAGGCGTGTGAGCCGGGGTCGGAGAGGCGTTATCAACGGCCTTTGAACGTCCTAATACCAGATAAAAACAGTCTTTTCACCTCGGTTTCTAGGCGCCGCGGCTTTCTTATTTATACAGATGTTGGCCGGGAGGCGCGGATAGAAAAATCATTGAAAAGCGGCTCTCGGTTGAAAAGAAAGGTTATTCTTTAGGCTTTTCATTAAAAGGCGTAGAAATCGCACAGTTTTAACCCTATTTCACTTGATTAATCGGCTTTAAAACGGCGTAAAAGGAGAGAATAGATTATTTTTAATATTTCTTGACTTACTCACTACTATGTCTGACGAAGTTTCGTCACCTGAAGAATTTTTTGGACACATAATGGGCTCCGATAGGAAGCTTGCGCACTGGAGCCGGGTCGTGGAGTATTTCTGGGAACTCGATAAGTCGCCTATGGTCAAGGTCAAGGAGCTTGGGAAGAGCACTGAGGGCAACCCCTTCATCGCGGTCTTCATCAGCTCCGAGGAGAACATGGGTCGCCTCGAAGAGATAAGGGAGATGAGCTGGAAGATCAGCCACCCCCGGGGTGTACCGGAGAAGGAGATCGAGCGTATAGTCGCCGGCGGCAAGGCGGTCGTGGCGATGACCATGAGCATCCACGCCACGGAGGTGGGGGGCACCCAGATGGCGCCCGAGCTCGCCTACGAGCTCATCACGCTGCCCGAGAACAGGGATATTCTGGAGAACACGGTGCTTGTGATGGTGCCGTGCTTCAACCCGGACGGCCAGGTGATGGTCACGGAGTTCTACGAGAAGTACCTTGGCACCGAGTTCGAGGGCTGCAGCCCGCCTTGGCTGTACCACAAGTACACGGGGCACGACAACAACAGGGACGCCATCCACAACAAGATGGTGGAGAGCCAGATGGTGAGCCAGCTCCTCTACACGGAGTGGTATCCCCAGGCGTACATCGACTACCATCACATGGGCAGCTACGGCGCACGGTTCTACATAGCGCCGTTCGCTAACCCTGTGGACGGCAAGGTTGACCCGCTGGTCTGGACGGAGCAGGAGCTCTACGGCGGACTCACCCACGTTCTTCTTGAGGAGGCGGGTAAGCACGGCGTCGAGTCGACTGCTACCTACCCTGGGGAGTTCATGCCTACGTTCAACTACGTGCCTTGCTGGCACAACATCTGTGGGATGCTGACGGAGTCTGCTTCGGCGAAGCTTGCGACGCCGCTGTACATCCACTACCATCAGCTGAGGGGCAGCAGGCGTGGCCGGCCCGAGTACAGGACTCAGATGGGTTTCCCGCATCCTTGGATGGGTGGCTGGTGGAGGCTCCGCGACGTGGTGGAGCAGCAGAAGGTAAGCGCCTACGGGACGCTGAGGGCGGCGAGCAGCTTCAGGGAGCTGATCCTCAGGAACATGTACAGGAAGGCGGGTAACGGCGTGGAGAGGGGGGCCTCGGAGGCGCCTTACGCCTTCATCATCAAGCCTGAGCAGCACGATGAGTTGACGGCGTATAAGCTGATGAAGATGCTCATGGACATGGGCGTCGAGGTGAGCAGGAGCCAGCGGGAGTTCGTGGCGGACGGCGTCGCTTACCCGCGGGGCACCTACGCTGTGTTCGCTGGGCAGCACTGCAGGCCCTACATCGTGAGCCTGCTGAAAAGGACGTTCTACCACCTTGGCGCGTTCAGCAAGTACCCGGACGGCACGCCGGTCGTGCCCTACGATCTGTCTACGTACACCGTCGCCGAGTTTATGGGTCTGAGGCTGCACGAGGTGGAGAAGCCGTTCGACGGCAGCTTCGAGACCCTCACGAGCATCAGGTTCCCCCGTGGATCCGTGGCGGAGGAGGCCCCCAACGGGTGGCTTCTGGACGGGCGTGTGAACGACGGCTTCGAGGCCGTGAACAGGCTTCTGCGGAAGAACTATGTCGTGCACAGAGTGACTGAGCAGGTCACCTCTGAGGCGGCGGTGTTCCCGGCGGGGAGCTTCTACGTGCCCAAGTCGGAGGGGCTGCCCGAGGAGCTGGATAAGCTGAGTAAACGGTGCCACGTACGGTTCGACGCGGCTCCGCCTGCGGTGAAGTCGAGGGCGGTGAAGATGCTAAGGGTCGGAATGTACCAGAGGTACTGGGGCGGCAACGCGGACGAGGGGTGGACGCGGTGGCTTCTTGAGCAGTACAGGTTCAGGTACAGGACGCTGATGGACAAGGATGTCCAGCGGGGGAAGCTGGCGGACAAGTACGACGTCATCATACTGCCGGCGGACGCCAAGGAGCTCATCATGGGGGACAAGATCGAGGAGTACTACGAGAAGCGGTGGGGCGGCGGCTTCACGTTGCCCAACTATCCGCCGGAGTACAGGAGCGGGCTGGGCGAGGACGGTGTGAAGAAGCTCAAGGAGTTCGTGGAGGAGGGCGGCACGCTGCTCTGCTTCGGCGAGTCCAGCAGCTTCGCCATCGAGGAGCTTGGGCTGCCGGTGCAGAACGTGTTGAAGGACGTTAAGAACACGGATTTCGTGTGCCCGGGGAGCACGCTGCACGTGGACGTGAACTCTGGGCACCCCCTCGCGTGGGGCGTGCAGGAGGACCTGCTGATAATCTTCAGGCACCACCCGGCTTTCACGGTGAAGCCTAGGGTGAACAACGAGGAGTACAGCGTGGTGTTGAGCTACCCTGATAAGCATATAATGGAGAGCGGGTGGCTCACAGGCGAGGAGTACCTGAGCAGGAAGGCTGCGCTGGTGGAGGCTAAGCTGGGGAAGGGCAGGGTGGTTCTCTACGGGTTCCAGCCGCAGATGAGGGCGCAGCCGGAGGCGACGTTCAAGTTACTCTTCAACGCGCTTCTGGGCTAGCGTTTTTTTCTGTTTTTACCGCGTTTTTTCCCGTTTTTTCATATATTAGTGATGAATCGAAGACGTTTTATAGGGCATCTGAGTAGCTTAAGGGATTCGTGATCAAAATGGGAGTTGAAAAGTTCGCGAAGAAAGAGGTAGCCGCGCTGATGAAGGCGGCTGGCAGCCTCACCCGTGCCTCGGTCGGCCCCATCGAGGGTATGATCAACCTGGGGGCCGGGGACCCCGACTTCAACCAGCCTGAGTTCATAAACAAGGCGGTCTACGATGCCATGAAGGCGGGCCACACCCACTACAGCTTCACTGGGGAGCCCGACTTCAAGGATGCCATCGCCAAGTACTACAAGAAGTACGGCGTGACTGTGGACCCGAATACTCAGGTGCTTATCACCAGCGGTGGGAGCCAGGCTATCTTCCAGGCTTTCGCTGCCATCCTGAACCCGGGTGACGAGCTGCTTGTCATGGACCCGGCGTACCAGGGCTATAACGCGCCTACGGCGTACTTCGGGGCTAAGATGATACGTGCGAAGCAGACGATGGACAAGACCGGCATCTACAGGCCGGACATCGCCAACATCGAGAACGCCATCACGCCGAAGACGAAGGCGCTGCTGTTCTGTACGCCTGATAACCCGACGGGCACCGTGTGGACCAAGAAGGAGCTTGGTAAGCTCGCGGAGATCGCTGTTAAGAAGGACATCGTGATCATCGCGGACGAGATTTACACGGAGTTCGTGTGGAAGGGTAAGCACGAGACCATCATCGACCTGCCCGGCATGTGGGAGAGGACGATGGTGCTGATGAGCTTCAGCAAGACTTTCGCGTGGACTGGGTGCCGCGCAGGGTACATCATATCGGGACCGGAGATGATGAAGATGATCAACTCTGTGCCTGTGGGTATCTGCAGCGTGCCTGTCCCGTTCCAGAAGGCGGCCGTCAAGGCGCTTGAGAAGGGCTGGGACTTCGTCGCCGAGATGAGGACGGAGTACAAGAAGAGGATCGACTTCATGGTTAAGCGGCTCAACGAGATCGATGGCATAAAGTGTGCGATGCCAGAGGGGGCTTTCTACCTGTTCCCCGACATCAGCAGCTTCGGGGTGCCGAGCATGAAGTTCGCCATGGACTTCTTCCAGCAGAAGAAGGTCCGGTGCGCTCCGGGCACCCAGTACGGTGAACGAGGCGAGGGCTATATCAGGTTCGCGCTGGTTAAGCCGGTTGATAAGCTGGCCGAGGTCTGCGACAGGCTGGAGGACTATGTGAAGAACCTCCCGCCCAAGGCGCCTCCGGCCGTCCCCTAATCTCTTCTTTTTTGGTCTTTGTTATTCGGGTTCCAGTATATTGATGGGGATTCATGACTTGACTTTTCCCTTATAGTGTGCTACTTACTATAAGCGTTTTTTCCGTTGCTTCGATATGTGGATTTAGTGTTTTTTTGGGTTTTTTATGTTATATTTGGTGATTTTGCCCTCCTATTTAGAGGTCGTGGAGAGGCAGCCGCATGTCCTGTTATCGCGTTCGACATACGATTAACCTTTCGTGAACTAAATCGAGGAGTTGAGCAATAAACTGTTTATTCTCCACTGGTGTACGCGATCGTTTTTTCTGTTACACCGCGTAGTCTGTACTGGTGCTTGTTTTGCCTAAAGATTACAAGGTTCTGGCGATGATCGGTGACGGTATAGCAGGCGAGATCGTGCCCGAAGCCATCAAGACGCTGGAGGCCGCGCAGAGCGCCTACGGGTTCGACCTGGAGGTGCTGGGGCCGTACCCGTTCGGCGCAAGGTACTACGCCGACCACGACATGAAGGAGGGCTGGGACCCGGAGGTGACTCGTGAGCTCCTGTTCGAGGCCGACTGCTGGTTCAAGGGGCCCGTAGGTCTCCCAGAGTACTTGAACAGGCTGTCGGGGCCGTCCCTGCCCATCAACCCAAGGCTGGACATGGATGTCTACGCCAATATACGTCCCTGCAGGCTCAGGCCGGGGGTGGACAGCGTGCTCGCGGGGAGGGCCCCCGGTGACATAGATTACATTGTGCTCAGGGAGAACACGGAGCACATGTACGCCCGAGTCGGAGGCCAGTTCGCGAGGGGAGGCGTCACCGAGCTGGCGGTGGACAACTACATCCAGACCCGCAAGGGATGCGAGAGGATCATAAGGTACGGATACGAGCTGGCGCGGTCAGGCGATTACAAGGGCCGCCCGGGCGCGCCCGCCGACGATAAGAGACGGCTGACCTGCGCAGCCAAGTGGGGCATATGTAAGGGTGATAACCTGTTCAAGGCCATCTGTGAGGAGATTGAGCCGGAGTACGGGGACGTGAAGACGGACTACGCTTGGATTGATGCGTGGAGCTACTGGGCCATAATGAGACCGGGCTACTACGACGTAGCGGTGATGCCTAACCAGTACGGCGACATCATGTCGGACATGAGCGGCGCCGTCCAGGGCAGCATGGGCCTCGCAGGCAGCATCAACGCAGGAGACAGGTACTGCTACGCCGAGCCCACACACGGCTCCGCGCCGGACATCGCGGGCCGAGGCGTGGCGAACCCCACCTCCATGATCCTATCGGTCGGCATGATGCTGAACTGGCTCGGCGACAAGAGGGGCGACCGGAGGCTCAAGGACGCGTGGAAAGGCATCGACGCAGCCGTGGACAAGGTGCTGGCCGCGAGGCGGGTGAGGACGCCTGACCTCGGCGGAGCCAGCTCGACCAAGGATTTCGGCGACGCGGTAGTCGAGGCGCTTAGCTCTACCTGAGCCTCTTTCTTCTTTGCCATATCAACGCGGCGGCTGTCCCAAGAAGCGTGGCTGCCGCGGGGTATCCGGGTATGCCTCCGCCTGTCTGCTCGGGTTCGGGCTGCCGCGCGGCTTCCACCGTGAACGACGAGGCGTCTGAGGCCGGTTGGTGGCCAGCCTTCTCGGCGGTGACTGTCACGGTCTTGGACGAGGGCTGCGTCTCCCCCGTCTCTATGGTAACGGTGTACGTCCCTGAGCCCTGGTGTATGAGCGTGTACAGAGTCTCGTCTACGGTCGCCGTGACCGTGGCATCCGTGACCTGTGCACCGTCTTGATCGGTTACTTGCACCGTGACTGTGAGGGGTGTACCCTGTTCCAGAG
Source organism: Candidatus Bathyarchaeota archaeon (assembly GCA_016934355.1). The sequence continues at coordinate 11,649 of JAFGTA010000022.1, forward strand.
ACTGGTGGCTGAGCTCGGTGACGGCTGTCAGCTCGGGGGTCACTGCAACCCTGGAGTCGAGGCTGAAGCTGGTCTCCTGCAGCGATATGTGGGTGCTCGTGGTTATCTGGTACTCGTTGTTGTTGTAGTAGAACTCGCTGTAGGTGACTATGCCGCTGCCCTTGTGGACCGTGAGGTCCATCCACTGGGTCTCCACGGGGGTGAACCCGCTGTACTGGGGCGTTGTCCCGCTGACGCTCAGGTGGGTCGTTGACTCGGATGAGTCTGTCTCGGGGAGGTGGTCCACGGCGTCCTCCATCAGAGCCGCGAGAGGCGCACCGTTGAGGGACAGCGGGTATATGGCGGGCCCGACGTGGTCGCCGTCTGCGTCCATCAGGCTTATGGCGCCGTCCGTCGGCGTGTGCCACGTGTAGGTGACCACGGGCATGTCCAGCCTGTACCTTATCTCGTCCTCGGCGTAGATGTACTGCACCGTGTCGGACCTGCTGACGAGCACGTGCCCGTCCACGATGTCTTCGACCGTCCACGTCTCGGCCCACTCGTCCTGACTCTGGCTGTGCCCAGTCCCCATGCCGCCTATGAAGCTGCTGTCCTCGACGCCCCACGTGATAACGTCCCCCGGCTGTATCCCCCACTCCGCGTCCACCGCGGAGGAGGGCGGCTCCGAGGGGCTCATCCCCATGGCGTCGTGGACCTGCCCGATGAACGTAGGCAGAAGACTGTTCAACTCGTCGATGGCCCCAATGCTGTCCGCCGGACTGTAGAAGTAGAGCATGATGAACTGGCCCTGCCTGTAAATCTTCTCGCGGATTGTGAACCTCTGGAAGAGGGGGCCGTTGTTGTAGCACCAGCCGTGGACGCTGTCGTACGCCTGCTCGTCGTGCTGAGCCTGCTGCTCGGCCTCGGCTGTGGCGGAGGAGTCGTACATGTTTATCTCGACCCAGAGGTAGGTGTCGCCCTTGCTGTAGCTGGCGAGGATAACCAGCTCGGGCTCGTATAGGAGGCTGTAGTCGCTCGGGGCGACGCCGATCTCGTCCAGCATGGCGACGTACTCCGGGTAGGTGTAGAGCCCAGCCTCAAGGGTGTAGCCCGATATATCGGGTAGTAAGTCGCTGGGGTCCGTCACCGCTGAAGCGGCTGGGGGTTGAAGATAAAGTGCGAGGAACAGCAGGACGAGAATCCCGGGTCTTACTCTCATAAATCGTTCATGCTACCCGGTTTTTTAACGTCTATGGATCGGCTGCACTACTCGATGAGGCGGTAGCTGTGGCCGTCTCCCTTCTCGACGATGCCCTCCTCGATGAGCTCAAGCACCTTCTTACGGACCGTAACGCGGCTGCCGGAGCCCCGCTCCCTCTGAACCTCCCTAGTAAAGGTTCCTTATCGTTGGTTACTAGTTATAAGCGGTTTTTTGGGGCGAGTGTTTAACTGTTTTTTAGTAGTTTTTGTAGTTTTTTCTCATGCCTAAGCGATTCCGGATGGTGTAGTATGTTGGAACAAGTTACTAGTAATCTCTGGGGTTAATTAGTAGTGGAGGCATGTTTTTTTGGTGTTTTTATCGGATTTTACTTTGATAGTGGCGTGTTTGTTCGCGAGGGCGGATCAGAAAAAAAGGAAATGAGCATGTTATACTTCGTTATAAATAATGTGTAAAGAATCTTTTATCTAATTCCCTATCTTCTTGTTTTGCATATTCTCTATACTGATCTGAGATTTTTCGAAGTGTTGCTGAAGTTCTTGGATATTTATCTCGATAAAATTGTGCATTTTTTGAATAAAATTCAGCAATTTCATTTTCCTTTTCACCGCCCTCTAAAGGACCTTTTGAAATTACTCCTCTATTATTAAATAGGCCTATTTCAAACCCGATTTCGATATTTTCATTGGCTAATTTTTCTATTACTTGACAAACACTTGGATGTGGCCAATTTCCATTATTGTCCGGTGGAGAATTACTTAGCATCGTACCTATTTCTTGGTCTCCTATTTCTACTCGTTTATTCGTTTCATTGATATGCCTAGCTTTGGCGATCCACTCAAAAAGAACATTTTCATCTACTCCCTCTGTTGTACTTCCTGGTATAGATTTCCAAGAGCTTAGAAGTCGATGTGCTCGAAATGCCCTTTCTTCATCGGTGTCACTCAATTCGTGCCTCTCTTCATCTTTTGCCTTATATACAAGTGTTAAAATCTCAGCAAACAGTTGGGGATTTCGAGTAAGTTCATGGTGTAAAAATGTATCTGATTCTTTATGTCTACTGATTACTGGAAGATACTGCCATTCAAGTTGAGCTAATCTTATCAAATCAATTCCAGAAGTATTCTCAAGTCTGGAAAATAATGAGGATGCATGATAGCTAAAAGAAGGTAGAGGCATGTCGTATTCGATTGGGATCTTAAGTCCTTTCTCCAACGCTTCTAAAGCAATATTTGAGTCAAAAGGAAATTCAGGTTTTAATCTGAACGCCAACAATTCAATAGCGGTATTAGGTTTATCAAATTCAATTAATTTTTTTACCGCTTCTAAGTGATCCTGAATCGCAAAGGCATTTACTCTGTGCCAATATTCCCTCTCAATTTCAAGACCCTGTTTTTGTATGTAACTCCACGAATCAGTTTCTAATGGTAAAATTGTTAACAAATGACCTTGTTGTATTTGTGATAAACCTTTTTTTGAAGACTCGAATAAACTGTATAGCTCTTCTTTACTACTAATCGTCGAAACTCCATACAAGTATCTATTAATAAAATCAAGTTTCTGATTAGAACCTGATCCTAAATAATCTACAAGAAGTGTGGTTAGTTCTTCCTCTGTTAAATTTATTTGACTTAAAGAAAATCCAATAGTACGTGGCGAATCAACTTCATCAATAAGACTAAGAATAGATTCAAAACCTTCATTTTTATAAATGTTTGATAGTCCTTCTACTCGTAATTCGTTTAATAAATCGAAGTACTCCTGTCTTCCTCTTTGAACTCCATCAATAAGACTCGCTGTTTCTGAAAATAGCCAAGAGTATTTTAATCGTAATTCGTCTGGTTCAAATTTATAATATATTTTTTCCAAACGGCTCAATTTTTCTTCTTTAAGACTCCATTTTGCATCAGGAAATTCACGATGTCTTGAAATAAATTCTCTTAATTTATTCCATATAATAACTGAGTTTTCAAATGAGCCTTTGTCTATTTTTTCTAAAAAATCCAACACGAGCTCGTATTCAGACTCCGGAATATTGGAAATTATATTGAGCAATTGCGCTATTCTGTGTTCATTATTAGCAAGATTCAACAACCGATAAATGGTACTATTAATACCTTTCCTAATATCTTCTGATGAAGCTCCTAATATTTCCTCTTGTGTCCATTTCCGCCATTTTGGTTTTTTTGTAGTAGAAATAAACCTAGATACTTTATCTGGGCTTATCTTAATGAGTAACTTCCAAGCAATATCCGGATTACTCTCTATCATAAGGTCAATTATGTCAAATCTTTGTTCTATAGACGCATCAGTTTGTGGAAATATTATATTATATATTGATTCTAAACTGTTTATTGGTCGGGTGGTTGTGTTTCCATCAGGGTCTAGTTCTGCTAATTTAACTAATAATGAAGTTGAGTAACTTAGGTAATCTACATTCCATGATAAAGTTTCCAAAGCCCAAACTAAACCTACATGAGGAGATGTAGTAAATGTTGGATCTGAAAAATCAATAAAAAGAGATTTTATCATTTCCTGATTAATTTTCAATTCATTATCTAATGCTTTTAAGAATAAATCAGGATCAGCTTCGGCCAGAAGAGGCAATATATTCCAAATAGAAGCCCAGCATTTTCCGTCCCCCAATATTTTTTTATATACTCTCTCTAGTGCGGAACTCACAAATGTATTAGTAGAAAAAGTGCCAATATACGGCATAGTTTCACTATTTACGCTTAGAATTGCTAACGTCTCTGTAATGTTTTGTCTCAACAAGCCAGAATATTTTGGTATAGCCCCATGAGCGACCGCCATCCATTGTTGTTCAATAGGTAAATCGTATTTAGGATCAGCAGTCCCAAGAACTTCTGCGACTAAATCTCGAAAAATGCTGGCTTTTCCCTTATTTATAATATCAAGACTTTGTGAAAGAATTTGGCTTCTTTCACTTGTTTGTATAAAATTACCAAAGCGATTTACAATTGTACCTGGCTTGTTTAAAATTTGGTTTATACTCTGCAGATACTCCGTATATTCTTCTTGAGCTATTTTTCTTACAATCTCTTGATCACCTTGATAACTCTCGTCCCAACTTCCAAGTAATAATAATGGCACAAGTTCATGTCCATCCGTTGACAAACCTTTTGGGGCCCATTTTTCTTTGATTATTGAAACTGCTCTTCTAAATGCTATAAAATCTCTTTTAGCTAATATGGCCAATGATGAGGCATCATTTATAGGGACTCCAAGCGATTTTAATATATCTGAAGTTTTTTGAACGGATAATTCTGGTACATTTATTTCGTTTTCAATACTTGCATCGTTTTTCCCTTTAGGTAAAATTACAATATGACCATTCTGAATAGCACTAGATACGGCTACAAGATCATCAAAAGTAGGTACTAGTATCAATGGATTTCTAGAATATACCAGTCGATTCCATGTAATCTTATCTCGAACTATAATTGTTTGACTAAGTTTATTCAAAGTATCATCTTCAGAAGTCTTTTGAATTAAAGCGGCTATTAACGCAATACTTTCTTGTTGTGTGTTAGTTTTTATAGCGATCGTAGATTGTTGTGCTATCTTTTCTGTGAATTCCAATAAGATTGATTCTCTTCCAGCAAGAAGTAAATTTGGTGTTAAGTTTGGATCTGTCGCGTGTGAAAGTTCATTCCAATATCTACCCAAGTCTACTGCGTTTTCGGAATATTTCCCTAAAATAATTGAAATCCAAATATGGTCTGCTGGCGAAGTTTCTAACCAGTCAATTAGATTATCAACATCAATTGCTCGTACATCTTTCCAGAAATTATCCATCTTCTTTTCTTGAACCCATTTTTCTTTTCCCGACCATCTTCGCGATGTGACACACATGTATGTAACATCTGATGGGGTTTCTCCAAGTGGATTTCCTTTCCTTTTTTCATAATCTAAATTCGCTTTAGTTGTTACACTACTTTGTGTACTAATCTCCCAAACAGATTTTCCATCCGCAACAAATTCGTTTCCCGTTGTTACCTCAACAATTCCATCAAATCCAGGTACTTGAATCCCTTCTTCTGATCGAAACTCTATTTTACTAATCCCTTTAGTAGTACTTCTTATTAATTTTCGAATAATTTTAGGTAATAATCCTTGAAACTCTCTCTTATCTGAATTATAAATCAAATCAGTTGCATTAATGTACATAAAGGTCACTCATCCCAGTTATTCTTTACGTAAATTTATAAGTTAGGATGATTCGGCAAATATTACGGTTCATTATAGTCTTCAAGATGTCTAAAAAAAGGAATACGTTGACGATTTTTTCGTTTAAAACAAAAGAACACTACATGTTCTAGTGATCAAGTAGATATCCAAGCGTTTAGGGATTATTACTCTGAAATTAACACTATTTTAGTAATAATTAAGGTACGCTTCTTCTCTCATACTTACTCGATGAGGCGGTAGCTGTGGCCGTC
>JAFGTA010000184.1 GCA_016934355.1 Candidatus Bathyarchaeota archaeon
AGGAAGGACCAACAGATCCTCTTCACCTTCAACAACAACCCCGAGCCTCTTTTTAAGGGTTATCGCGTCCTCAAGCTCCCTGTACGCCTCCGCCGTGATGGTGCCCTGCGGGTTGGAGACGTGGACCCTGTCACGGTCGAACCTGAGCTGCTCCACGTCCTGCCTCATGACGCGGTGGTCGATGACCACGACGTCTGGGTGGAGCCCCGCCTCGAGTATGTGTACGGTGACGTAGTCGCCTACCGAGGCGAACATCGGGGGCTTGGTCTTAGCGAGTATGATCCTCAGGGTCTCGACGTTCTTGGTGATGTCGGCTCTCAGAAGCTTGCCTAGGGGTTCTTTGAGTTCGTTACGCATCTCGAAGGGGAGAATCAGGTCACAATCTATCAGGTCAGGCGCCGCCCTCACCGTATCTTTAGAGCGTAGTTGCCCGGTTCCTTCGTGTCAAGTTTCTCGGCGAGGATGCTGTTCTCAGGGTCGAGGACCACTAGGAGACCCGAGTAGTCGTCGCTCAGCTCTGTCCCCTTGCATACGGGGCAGACGTTCTCGTCCGTTATGTTCTTGCAGCTTCTGCACGCCCTCGGCATCAGTCTCCCTCCTCTTTCTCGTCGACCTTGATCTCGCTGGCTATCCAGTCGAGCTTGCCGAGCATGGGCTGCCTAGCTGTGACGCCTATCTTGCCGCCGCTGCGGCCGCGGGGGAAGCTCACCGCCACGATCCGCACCCTGAACACGTCTCCTCGGCTGATGGTTCTGCCGCTCTCCTTACCCAGGAGCACACCTTGCCTCTCGTCGTAGCTGATGAAGTCGTCCATTAGCTGGCTGACGTGGAGAAGCGCGTCGACTGGGCCGATTCGTAGGAACGTGCCGAAGTCCGCCACCTCGACCACCTCCCCCTCGATGACCTCTTGGAGCTGTGGGAAGAAGGTGAGTATCTCGAAGGCGACCGGGTGGTGGGTGCCTCCGTCCCCCGGAATTATGCGGCCGATGGGGTTAACCTCAAGCTTGATGACGCTGATGATGTAGCCAAGCTCCTCATCCACCAGTCCCTCGTACTTGTTCCTCAGCTCCTGATACGCTGCTGCGTGGAGGGGCTCCCCGAACTTGGCGGGGTCTATCCTTATCGTGTCCTTTAGGGTGATGAGGTTGAACATGGCTATGCCTCAGCTACTACCGTAGGGAGTGATAAAAACGTTTTTGAAACCTATCAAATCTCGATGAGCACCTCGAAGGAGTACTTGCTTATGATGCTGCTAAGATACTCCTTCCACTCGTCGCCCACAGTGACGAGCACATAGATTCCTGCTATGTCGGCCCGCTGGTTTCGCACCAGGTCCACGAGGGCCTGAACTGTCTCACCAGTCCTGACCACGTCGTCGATGATTAGGACGCTGTCCTTCTTCTTTATCGCGGTCTTGGCGACGTAGAGGCTCTTTCTCATCGCGCTTCCGCGAGGGATGTAAGTCTCCTCGACGAACTCCTGGATTCCCACTTCCTTGGAGTCCTTGGCTATGAGGAGGTCTATGTCGAGTAGGTTGGCCACCAGTGTGGAGCACGGTATCCCGTCCACCGCCGCCGTGAGGACCTTTGTGACTCTCCGCCCCGCGAACTTTTCCATGGCGTAGTTGCTCATTATCTTGAGCCAGGTGATCTCGCTGACGAGGGGCGTGTTGTCGAAGTAGCCGTCCTCGTCGAACATGATGCGCTTCTTAAGCGCGTCCTTGATGTTGGTGATCTCAGTGAGCTTCTCGTAGAGTCCCTGGGCGCGGGAGTAGCTGGGGAGGACATGGCCGCGCATATACCTGCTAAGTATGGGTGGGCTCAAGCCCAGGACCTCCGAGAGCTCCTGGTATGTGTGAGCCTCACTGGCGACCTTTAACAAGTCGGTGATCATCATTCGGTACTTAAGTTCCCGGACTCTCGTTTCAGCCATGCTTCCCCTTCCCTTGATCCTCTTGGCGGGCCTGAGGGGATTCGAACCCCTGGCCAACGGCTTTCCTCGACCCTGGAGTCTTAAAAGGCCGATGCTCTACCTTGCTGAGCTACAGGCCCAAACGCCGTAAGCGTTAACCAGTTTATATCAAATCCCTATTTAACTGTTTTTCGATTTGCTCTATTTATTTAATATACAAGTTTCTGGTCTATACCGAAATGGATAACGCTTATTAGAGCGGCACTAAAGTTTTCCTGTGCAAACGCGCGGCTGTGGTCCAGCCTGGTAAGATCTCAGCCCCCCAAGCTGATGACCCGGGTTCGAATCCCGGCAGCCGCACCATTCACCCGCAAATATTATACACGCTACGGGATAAGGTAGCGTCTTAGTGAACTCATTGACCGCTGACAGAAAGCGTCTAAACGGCTTGGAGCCTGTCTACTTCCAGCATCCGCTGGACAAGGCCGCCACAGAGAACCTGGCCCGGGTTAAGGGCCTCGACCTCTTCACGAAGAAGTTCATGGAGCTAGGCTTCGAGAAGATATTCTTGATCCAGAACATAGGCAGCTGCCTCAGGTTGAGCGAGACCCAGGTGCCCAGCATCTACAACATCTACAAGGAGGCTTGCGGCGTCCTGGAGATACCTGAACCGTCCCTGTTCATCCAGAACGACCCGTTCCCCAACGCCTACACCTACGGGTACACGAACCCATTCATCGTCGTGACCACGGGGCTCCTCAAAGACTTCGACGAGAAAGAGCTCATGTTCATCATGGGCCACGAGCTGGGCCACGTGAAGTGCGGCCACACCCTCTACAACACCATGGCCGAGAACCTGGGGTTCATCATCAGCCTCATCAGCGACATGACCCTCGGCATAGGCGGCCTCGTTACTCAGGGAATCCAGCTCGCGCTGCTAGAGTGGAGCAGGAAGGCCGAGTTCAGCGCCGACAGGGCTGGGCTCCTAGCGGTTCAGGACAGAGAGGCCGCGACGCGCGCGCTGTCCAAGCTCATGGCGCCCACAAGGGAGCTGTGGAAGGAGATAAACCAGGAGGACATCATGAAGCAGGCCGCGGAGTTCGAGGAGCTAAGCGAGGACAACCTGAATAAAGTGTACAAGTTCCTCACGACCCTTAGCCTCAGCCACCCCTGGACCATCCTCAGGACCAAGGAGATCAACACCTGGATCAACGAGGGAGACTACGATAAGGTGCTGTCCATGGAGCCAGCGGCGTTGGAGGAGGTGGCGCTGAAGACCGCGAAGCTCGCAGCAAACAAGACGCTCTGCCCCGACTGCGGAGAGGAGCTCACCTGGATAGATGAGTACCAGCGGTGGTACTGCTACGCCTGCCAGAAGTACCCCTGATCTCTTCACCAATAAATTTTTACACCGCCGCAGTCACCGCAGATAGGACTCAGTATGCCGTTTTGCACAAACTGCGGAGCAGAGCTTAAACCCAACGACAGGTTCTGCGGCAACTGCGGCGCAACCGTAGGCGCGCCGGCGGCTCCACCGCCGCCACAGCAAACCAGTTACGCGCAGCCTCCTCCCCCGCCCCCGAGCTATCAGCAGCCAACGTACCAGCAGCCAGCCTATCAGCCGCCGCCCACCTACGGCGAACAGATCCACGGGTCCATGGCTAACTGCGCGACGGGCTTCCCAGTGACCATCTACACGCTGTTCCTCACTGACCGGAGGATGATAGCGGCTAAGACGGGCAGGTTCAACGCCATGTTCACGGGCTCGATGGCCGCCAGCGGAGGAATCGTGGGCGGCCTCATAGGCGCTGGGCTCGACGCCACCGTGAACAAGGGCCGTAAGAAGAAGGCTGAGGAGATGAGCCAGCTGTCGCCCGATCAGGTGCTCGCCATGGATAAGAAGAACTTCCAAATCGACTACGCGAGCGTCCAATCGGTGGAGATGAAGACGCCCGGGTTGCTGGGGGTGGGCGAGATCAAGGTGAAGACGCCTGGGAAGGAGCACAAGTTCCAGCTTCAGGTCAGGAAGGACGTCTTCGTTCCCTACATTGCCCTGCTCCAGAGCGTGCTGCCGGGGAGAGTCTTCTCAAAGTAGCTCACTATTTTATTGATTGTGAACCCAAAGCCATGTTTTCGTGATGATTCCTTCCATGGTAAACATCAGGCTTTGGGCGTCGTTTCCCCGGCACTTGTATGTGAGCGAATCCTAATCACATTCCGCTTTATACATCGAATGTTTGAAAAAACCCGGAAGGAAGAGTAAGTGCTGTACAACAGAAAAGGTATGACTGGTCTAGAGACTGCGATAATACTCGTAGCCTTCGTTATAACCGCCGCCGCGTTCGCGTTCGTGATCCTAAACATGGGTTTCATCACTGCCGAAAAGACCCAGTCGGTCATCAGCGCCGGCATGAAGGAAGCCAGCAGCTCGCTACTCATAGACAGCGGGGTGATAGGGCAGTTCTCGAACGTCTCAGGTGACCAAGCCGACATCTGCCTAACCAAGCTGACGTTTTACCTCAAGCTCTCGCAGGGGCATGAGCCTATAGACATGGACGACAACGTGATGATAGCTACCTACACAAACCCAAGGTGCCACGGCGAGGTATACGACTCCAACGGCACCGTCATGACTGTTTTAATCGCTAACGGCGACTCCGATACTCTCATCGAGACAGGGGAGAAGTTCAAGGTGACAATCGACTTCACCCAGCTTCGCAGAGACAGGGTAGACCCTACCTTGTCATCTGCTCATGATGTGTACACGCACCCATACGAGGAGTTCAGGGTAGAGCTGAGACCCTCTCAGGGGGCTGTAATGACTATTGAGCGGCAGATACCGGCGGTATACTCTACGGTAATGACGATGGACTAGGAGCCATCTCCCTACCCTTTTTTCCGGCGTCTCGGTCGTTTTTACCGATATTTTTATTAGCCAAACCCCCTATATCTCTAGCGATATACGGGTTGAACTGAGGTTTAAAGATGTATTGCAGAAGATGCGGAAAAGAGATCAACGAAGAGTCGAGGTACTGCCCCAACTGCGGCGCAGAGACCAAGGGAGCCCACTGGGAGGAGTTCAGCGTCGCCACGGACGACCTGGTCGGGCGCGTCAAGCAGCTCATCGCCGAGGGTAACGTGAGGCGGATCGTCGTGAGGGACGAGAAGGGCGATCTGCTTCTGGAGATACCTGTGACTGCGGCAGCCATAGGGGTGTTGATCGCCCCGTACCTTGCCGCCTTGGGGGCCATCGCCGCCATCGTGACGAGGGTCACCGTGCACATCGAGCGCCGAGACTGAGCGTGGTCATTTCAGCCACCGCACGTGTCCATTGCGTGGCGTATTCTTTATTTTTCAACCTTCAATGGATCATCCATCTTACATTTTTATTGTAAAATGACCCTTCCATGTTAACGGCCGGTTTCATCGTAACGTTCAACATAAGAACGTCACATCAACATGAGATGAATTTGATTCTGTCGATGCAATAATCGAGTCGATTGATGTGTGCATGCCCGCTGTATTGATGTTTCCTTACAAGAGAATTGGTAAATAGTAAGTAAGTACCATATAGATTTGCCCGAATGGGAGCGGAAGAAAGGTCGAAGAGGCGAAGGGCCAGAAAACCGCTGAGCAGCAGGGATGGGCTTCAAAAGAACGGGGCTTTGGCTCCGAATACTGCATCCCGGCAGGCAAGAGCATTCGGGCACTTTGCATTTTGGAGAAATTTTACAGCAAATAAACTGGCTACAGTTGATTTACCTATTATGCCTATATTAAATATATAGAAAACGTTGAAATAACCGGTTTCTATAGATTTACATGGTCAACTAATGACTGTAGAGAAGAGGTATAGA
>JAFGTA010000023.1 GCA_016934355.1 Candidatus Bathyarchaeota archaeon
ACCCGTGGGGGGCGCCCATGTCGCGTACAGTCGTGAAACCTGCCTCAAGCTCGTTCAGCGCGTTCCTGTACCCGAATAGCTGCAGCATCCCCATGGGGTAGTTGATCATCCTGAGGATGTCGGGGTCGCCGCTGCTGCATAGGTGGAGGTGGCTGTCGATGAGTCCCGGCAACACCGTCCTGCCTCCGACGTCAATGACATCGGCGCCTCTCGGCACGTCGAGCCCCTTCCCCGCGGCTTTAACCCTGTCGCCTTCGACTATTACGGAGGCGTCCTTCACTGGCTTGGCGCCGGTCCCGTCTATGAGAGTGGCGCCCGTGAATACCTTAAACGTGGGCAATGTAGTTCAAAGAGAATAAAATCCGCCTGCTTAAGGGGTTAACTACTGGGGCGGTGCTCTGAGTGCGCTCGTCCTCTGCTGGAAGTTCACCTGGGTTCCGCTGCCAAGCGTGAAAAGCATCTCCTGGATGTGCTTGGTAGCGTCCTCGACGTTTACGTCTCTCTGGACGCGTAGAAGGTTCCACGCCCACTCCAATGCCTCGAAAGCACCGACCTCATAAGTTGACACAGCGTCTCACGTGCTTCAGACCGATGTCTCCATTTTTAAGCGGAACGCATCAGTCTAAACGACGGGGAAGGGTGAAAGTGGATGAGCCCATACATCGAGATAGAGACAGCGTCTCCCCACAGCAACACCCGAACAACCATCGCAGCCATCTCATGTAGGCGCCGCCCTACACATAACTTCTAAAAGAGTGTAACGCCTACACCATGGTTGCGTGGGCCAAGGATGCTAGATGTAAAGCTCATCAGAGAAAACCCCGAAAAAGTTCGGGAGAACCTAGCCAGGAGACACGACCCCGAGAAGCTGGAGCTCCTAGACCACGTCATAGAGACAGACAAGAAGTGGCGGGAGCTCACGCAGAGGGTCAACGATCTACGCCGGAGGAGGAACCAGATATCCAGCGAGATCGGGAAGGTGATGAAGGCTGGCGGCGATGCCTCCAGTCTACGGGAGGAGGCGTCGATGATCCCCTCCCAGCTCCGCGAGCTAGAGTCTCAGATGAGCGAGAGCCAGGAACGGCTCCGCGACGGACTGATGCGGCTCCCCAACATGCTCCACGAGTCCGTCCCATATGGAAAGGACGAGCACGACAACGTAGAGGTCAAGCGGTGGGGCAAGCAGCCGGAGTTCGGGTTCGAGCCCAAGAGCCACGCCGAGATAGTCACAGCCCTGGGCATCGCCGACTTCGAGCGGGCCGCCAAGGCAGCAGGGTCGGGGTTCTACTACCTCAGGAACGAGCTGGCGCTGCTGGACCAGGCTATACAGCGGTACGCGGTGAACCACCTGATCAAGAAGGGGTACAGCCTCATCGTGCCCCCTTACATGATCAGGCGAGACGCATACGAGGGAGTCACGGACCTCGCCGACTTCGAGTCGGTCATGTATAAGGTGGAGGACGAGGACCTTTACCTCATAGCAACCAGCGAGCACGCCATGGCTGCGATGCTCCAAGACGAGACTCTGCTGGCCGAGGACCTGCCTATCAGGCTGTGCGGTATCAGCCCCTGCTTCAGGCGGGAGGTGGGCGCCCACGGCAAGTACACCAGGGGGCTCTTCAGGGTGCACCAGTTCCACAAGATAGAGCAGTTCATCTTCAGCCACCCCGACGATAGCTGGAGGCTCCACGAGGAGCTGCAGAGGAACTGCGAGGAGCTCTATCAGGGGCTGGGCCTCCACTACAGGGTCGTCAACGTCTGCACAGGCGACATAGGGATAATAGCGGCGAAGAAGTACGACACCGAGTTCTGGATGGCGGACGGCGAGTTCAGAGAGATCGGGAGCAACAGCAACTGCACGGACTACCAAGCGCGGCGCCTCAACGTGAAGTACCGCCTCAAGGAGGGGGCTGCCCCAGAGGGTTTCGTCCACACCCTGAACAACACCGCCATGGCGACGAGCCGCACCATGATCGCCGTAATAGAGCAGTGCCAGACTGAGGACGGCTACATTAAGGTGCCGGAAGCGCTGCAACCCTACATGAACGGCATGAAAGTCATCGACGGGAGCCTGAACAGCCTCCCCATCTAAAACTCCTATATTGTGTACCGTCGGGTTTCACCACTTGTCTTTTATATCGATCAAGCAATAGTGTGAAGATTCGAACCGTGGGCGAGGGTTCAAATGAAACGGGGATTAAGTGATATATGCTACGGCTTCTTCTCGACGCTAGCCAACCCTACGAGGCTGGCTATCCTCGAGAAGTTGACGGGTGAAGAACTGAACGTATCAGGGCTTGCGGCTTCCCTCGGGCAGGAGCAGAGCATGGTGAGCCACAACCTGAAGATTCTGGAGAGCTGCCACTTCGTGTTCTGTGAGCGGAGGGGCAAGGAGAAGTACCTATCGGTGAACGAGGAGACCGTGGGCGCACTGTTTGAGCTTGTCAAGAGGCACGCCGATAAGTACTGCGCGGGCGACTGCGTATTCGAGCCGGGTGATTAGGATTAAACCTTCGTCTGGGTGGTCTCTCCCGCAACTCTTATATCCTCATGAATAATTCTTCATATGAAGAATGTTTCAGACAAGGTGTCCGCTGTGAAGGAGGGAATGACCAGCCTATGCTACGGCTTCTTCTCAACACTCGCTAACCCCACCCGGCTAGCCATCATAGAGCGGCTCGACGAGAAGCCCATGAGCGTAACCCAGCTCGTGGATTCCATCGGCGAGGAGCAGAGCATGGTAAGCCACAACCTGAGGCCACTAGTACGATGCAAGTTCGTCAAGGCGGAGAGGGAAGGTAAGCAGAGGATATACAGCCTCAACCACGAGACGCTGGACCCGATCCTTAAGGCGGTTGAAAGCCACGCGGAAACCTTCTGCGGCGCCGACTGCCCGTTCAAGGCAAAGTCTGGGACATCCTAGGAGAAGAGAAGAAAAGAGATGTTTTGTTATCAATGCGAGCAGACAGCCGGAGGAACCGGCTGCACCAGAGTAGGCGTATGCGGCAAGAGCCCGGAGGTCGCTGCCCTCCAGGACCTGCTGGTCTATGCCCTCAAGGGGCTTTCGGCGGTAGCGGTTGAGGCCCGGAAGACGGGTGTGAGCGACGCCGATGCCAACAGGTTCACCTGTGAGGCTGCGTTCAGCACCCTCACCAACGTCAACTTCGACCCCGAGAGGTTCTTGCCCCTGATAAACAGGGCGGTGGAGCACAGGGAGAGGCTCAAGAAGAGGCTGGGGAAGGCGACGAAGACCGGGCTCCCTGAGGCGGCGCGGTTCAAGCCCGACAAGACCCTTGAGGCCATGATAAGGCAGGGAGCCATGCACGGCGTCCTGTCAAACCCCGACATCGACCCAGACGTGAACGGCCTCCAGTGGCTACTCATCTTCGGCATCAAGGGCGTCGCCGCCTACGCGGACCACGCCGCCATCCTCGGCAAGGAGGACGAGAAGGTCTACGAGTTCATCCACAGAGCGCTGGCCTCCACACTGGACCACGGGAAGACCGTGCCCGAGATGTATAACCTCGTGATGGAGTGCGGCGCCGTCAACCTGCTGGCCATGGAACTCCTCGACGCGGGGAACACGGAGCGGTTCGGCCACCCGGTTCCTACTGAGGTGCCCCTCGGCCACAGGAAGGGCAAGGTGATACTGGTGAGCGGCCACGACCTACAGGACCTGAAGACGCTGCTGGAGCAGACCGAGGGCAAGGGCATAACCGTTTACACCCACGGCGAAATGCTTCCAACCCACGGCTACCCAGAGCTGAAGAAGCACAGCCACTTCTACGGCCACTACGGGACGGCGTGGCAGAACCAGCAGCGGGAGTTCAGGGAGTTCCCAGGCGCCATACTCATGACAACCAACTGCATCCAGAAACCCGTGGAGAGCTACAGGGACAACATATTCACAACCGGCCTCGTCGGCTGGCCAGGCGTAACCCACGTCGGTGACAAGGACTTTACACCCGTCATCATGAAGGCGCTTGAGATGCCCGGCTTCAAGGAGGACGACCCCGGCGACAGCGTCACTGTGGGCTTCGCCCGCAACGCCGTCATGAGCGTCGCAGGCACGGTGATAGACGCTGTGAAGGCGGGCAAGATCAGACACTTCTTCCTTGTGGGAGGCTGCGACGGCGCCAAGCCGGGCCGCAGCTACTACACCGAGTTCGTGGAGAAGACGCCCAAGGACACCGTGGTGCTGACATTGGCGTGCGGGAAGTTCAGGTTCTTCGACATGAAGCTGGGCGACATCGGCGGCATCCCCCGTCTGCTGGACGTCGGGCAGTGCAACGACGCCTACAGCGCCGTC
>JAFGTA010000185.1 GCA_016934355.1 Candidatus Bathyarchaeota archaeon
CGTAGCTCCTGAGCCACCAGTACTTGCACGCCTCGTAGACGTTGAACGTGTCCTGCACCTTGCTGACGTGGTAGAAGCTCGCAGGGTCCCGAGGCGTCAGCTCACCGCCCATGCTCCACTCCTGCCCCCTCCACGTGAGCACCGCGTCCGCCGGGAACAGCCCCTCGAAGATGGGGCGCCCGGTCAGCGGCGTGCCGTACTCACCCATGGTACCCAGCTTCAGTATGTTAGCCTCGGGGCAGATCTCCTTGATGAGGAACAATACGCCGAGGGTGCCCAGCGTGTTGTTGTGCTGGGTCCTTATCGCGTGGTCGGCGTCCACCATGCTGTACGGCGCGCTCGGGATCTCCCCGTAGTGGACCACAGCTTCCGGCTGCGCCTCCCTGAGGTACTCGGCGAGCTCGTCCCTGTTCAGGAGGTCGAGTTCACGGAACCCTATGTCCACGCCGTGCTGCTCCTTGGCAGTCTTGAGCCTGGTCTCCATATCGGCGATGGGGACGACGCTCATGCTCCCCTTCTCCGCGACGGCTCTCCTCCTCAGATAGTTGTCTATGCCGCTGACCCTGCACCCCAGCTTCGCCAGCTTCAGCGCCAGCGTCCACCCGAGGTACCCGTCGATCCCCAGGATCATCACCCTCATGTCCTTGAGCAGGTAGCCGAACTCGGTCTCACGCCACTCGGGGCACTGCTCGAAGGTGATGCCCGGCTCGAATAATCCCAGCTCGGGGCGCCTCGCGCACTCGATGAGAAGCCCCTCCTCGCTGATCTTGTCTCTGATCTCCGCTATCGACTGACCGCACGCCCTGAAGTCTACGTTTCCCTTCAGCAGGGCGGCTGGGCAGTTCCAGCAAGTCTTTTCCTCGTTATGCTGCAACATTCATCTCTCCATACATTTTCCTGAAAACGTGAATCGAGTCCCCTATACAGGGGTCACCCGGCAAATCTCCCCGGCTCATCCCCCTGAGGTACAGGAACGCGTCGTCCTCCGTGTGCGTCCCCGCCAGGGAATCCTCCTCGAAGAGGCTTTCCTTGAAGAGCCCCGTCTTGAGGCTGAACCCCTCGGCGGGCGTCACCACTAGGTCGGGCGCGCTCCCGGCTTCGGGTCCCCTGAACACATCCTGTTTAAGATGCACCGCCTTCACCACCCTGCCTCCATTGTACCTCAACCCGCGTAGCAGGTCGACGAGCTCACCCTGCACTCGTTGTGTATCCTCAGGCTTAACGGAGCCCCGGGGGAACCTGCCGACGCGATTCAAGTACATCTTGGTGGACTCGGCGGCGAAGGCACGGGACTCCCCCCGGACGTTGTTATAGTTCTTCCGCGGGCTGTCCCCCGCCACGAGGTAGCCTTCATCCCTGAGCAGCGTGTTGAGGTTGACCGCGGTCTCAGCGGGGCCCATCCCGTGGTCGCTGAGCATCATGAGGGGGGCGTCGGGGTCCAACTTGGACGCGACGTGCCCTACGGCGGCGTCTACCTTCTCGAAGAAGCCGAGGAACTCCTGATGCTTGTCGTGTGTGTCGTCCTCGTAGGCGTCCCAGAGGTAGTGCTCTATGCGGTCGGTCCCGGTGACCACGAAGAACAGCAGATCATAGTCTTTCCTCTCAAGCAGACGGTCGAGGACCCGGGTCCTCCTGTCCAGCGTCTCCTCCAGCTTCTGGAGGAAGAGGGGGATTGACTTTTCGAACAGCGACGCGTCCACGTCCACCTCGTAGCCGCTTTCTCTCAGTTGGGGGAGTAGACTGGGTGGGTACACCGCCTTATCCAGCTGAGGCGAGACGAAGCCCGTGATCATCGCTCCGTTCAGCGGCTGCGCTGGGTACGTCGCGGGGAGGTTTATTACAAGCACGCGTTTCCCCGGCTCCGTCCCCCAGAACGGCGGGGCTTTCAGCTTGCTGCTGCTGTGGTAGCACACGGTGTAGGTGCCTGGGATGAAGTCTGTGAAGCCGTAGACGCCGTGGGTCCCCGGGTCCGTGCCTGTGATCATGCTGCTCCAGGACGCGGCGCTGTTCGCGGGCAGGCTAGAACGCATCTTTACAAGGCATCCCTGACTGATGAGTTCCTTCATGTGGGGCATTGTGCCTCGCTTCGCTAGGTCTTTCAGCAGGTGTATGGGCACGCCGTCGAGGCCGATTATTGCGGCTTTTGGTTTCATGGCTTCACGTCAGGGGGATACTACTGGATCGAATGTTACTATCCATGAGTAGTAAATAAATATTGGGTGTACCTTCTGGTGACATCAAAATCAGTGTCTACTTATCCAGACCAGAAACGCTGGATACTATCTGTTCTCAAAACGGCACAGCACAAATCGAGCCCCCGCCCCGAAACCTGAGTGCTGCGAGCAGTCAATGGACTATACTAAAGAAGTTAACCTGAAACTCGACAGACTACTTAATCTGGAGGGTAAAATCCCCTGGGTTTGAGAGGTTAGTTGGGTAGGGAGAGTAGCTCGCTCTTCCTTACGCCGACGTGCCTGAGGCTCGTCACGTTCTTCGCCCTGTTATACACGTCCGACGCCAGCTTGCCGAGCACCATCTCGTGGGCGATCTGGTCGAAGGTGAGGTTCAGCGCCTTGTCCTCGACGATCTCCTGCATTATCTTGCGGATGGCGAACTCCTGGCTCGTCTGTATGCGGCGCTGCGTCATAGCCGTCAACACGATCTTTATGCGGTAACCGTCCTTGGTGTAGACCCTGAAGAAGCCGTCAACCTTGGTGCTGCGGCGCCTCACGAGGCTGCGCAGGTAGTCGCGGAGGTACTCGTGTCCCTTGAAGACGGTTCGGGCTGTGTGCCCCTCCATCTCGTTGACCTGGAAATACATCTTCATGTACTCCTGGCTGAAGTCGCCCGTGATTGCGGCGAGGGTTGTCTCAAAGACCCTGCCCATTATCTTGTCTGGGTCGTCGCTGGGGGTCTCACCCACCTTTGTCTCGCCGAAGTAGCGGGGAAGGATGATGTCGTACCACTCCTTGCGCCGCCACTTGTCCCTTACTGCCCTCGACACGCTGATGTATCTCTCCCTGTTTCAGTGTTCATGCATGCAGCGCCGTCATATATAGGTTTTGACAGAGCCCACGGTAACCGGGATAAAGGCTCATTTCACGCTGTTTTCTAGGAACGCGTGATACTTCTCGACGTCCTTCCTCGTGAAGGGGTTCACGACCGTTATCTCTCTCACCTTTCCTAGCTCCTCGTCGAGCGAGAACACGACCCTGGAGCCTAGGCTCCGGGCGAGGGAGACTAGGTACCCGTCCCACGACTCTATACCATAGGCTGAGGCGTAGTCGAGGCCGTCCCCTGCTATCTGAGGCGAAACGTGTGGGTAGAGTGAGGGTGAACCTGTTCTCAGTATGCCGCCGAGAACCTTTTTCGCCGTGAGCCTCGGGACTCGCAGGTACCGGGTGGCGATGTGGTATGCGCCGATGACCGCGGTGACTGGTATCGCCGCCTGCCTACTCTGGGTGAGCACGTCAGCGATGAAGGCCGTGCTTTGCTCCTTGAGCGGGTTCATGAAGCACGTGGGCACCAGTACGCCTACGTCGACGACTCCGTCAGGGTAGGCCGAGTTTTCTCCGCGCGTATTCACTGCTCATCCACTTCCAGCTCTCGTCTGGCTCCTCTGTGAAGGCTTCGTCTACGTGGCTCCTCGCGAGGTCCATCCACTGCTGCACGTTTTTCTTGACGTCGTTTGAGACGGGCTCGATGATCACCCTTGGGCCGTCCAGTCTCACTGATACCTCTCCGCCTCCTTTGATGCCCAGCGCCTCTCGTAGGTGTGCGGGCAGCACCAGTCTTCCCTGTTTGTCGACGCTCACGGAACTACCCATATTTTATGCCGTGTGGTATAAAACATGCCATAGATATAGGCGTTATGAAAAATATCTCAAATATGAAATTATGTCGGGGAGTCGAATCTTTCAATAGATCGAAATATGTCTGACGCGTTCATCCCCGACCCGGCTTAATAGCTTCTGGTCAGCGGTGTAGACTAGTGCCTCTTTGATCTGCCCGAGTGAGATGTACGCCGAGTCGTAGATCGATATTCTGTGCCTCATGGAGTTTTCTATACATGTCTCCGCCAGCTGCCCCTCGAGGGGAGCCAACCAGAGGCTGTACTTGTTTAGGGTGGCTGCTATCTCCTTGAGCTGCCTCTCGTCTAGGCTTGGGTTATAACGTAGGGCGTTGAGCACCTCGTAGGGGAGTAGGTCGGGCGACGCTATGTCCACCGTCCTGTCGACGTAGTCGTCCCTGAGCCTGATGGCGTCGGCGGTGTATTCCTCCTCGACGAACCATTTTACGACGACCGAGGCGTCTGCTACTACTAGCGCCTCTCCCGCCATCTGCGAATCTCCTCTGTGCTGTCCCAGCCGGGGCTGGGGGCCCTGATCTCGTCTGTGATCCTCGCGGCGTCCCTGAGCTCCCGGGGGTCCACGTGGGGGCGGCGCTCCTCCTCCAGTATCTTGTCCGTGATTGCGTCCCTTATGACTTGGCTCCAGTTGATGTGAGGGAGCCTCCTCATCCTTCGGCGGGTGTCGTCGTCCACCCTAGCCGAGACGACGTCAGTCATACTAACATGTCATACGGAATAATGTAATAAAAGTAATACGGTTGCGTCCTATGCGGTGCCTTCGAAGGGAAGCGTCGCCCTCCTCGCCGTCCAGCCGTCCCCCTTCCGGGCGTCTACGACCATCCTTCCACCTCTAGCCGTTGCGTCGTCGGCGGGCTGAGACCTGGTAGCCACCGCCCAGAGGGCCTGCCGCGCGTCGTGGACGTCTATGTCGTCGTCGACGCAGACTATGAGCCTGCAGCCGCGCAGGGCCTCATGTTCAAGTAGGCTTACGGCGTCCACGCCCGGCTTGAGGGCCGCCACGCACAGCTCCGGTGTCCCGAGGTTCGACGCGTCCAGCACGCCGTGCAAGCCGGCCACGGAGTCGATGTCTGGCTCGCCGCCACGTATCCTGGGGCCCGTGGCGTCGACTATCATCTTGGATGAGACTCCGGGGGTGGGCGACGACGGGTCCAGCCACTGGCTGTAGACCGCGCCGACGGTGTCGAACCCCGAGCCTGCCTCGAAGTCGCATCTCTGGGCTACCGCGCCGAGGACCCGGGCGGTGTCGTTGACGTCCACGCCGTGGGGCAGCACCGCCACCAGCTTGACGTAGTGGTCGAGGCCGAGGAGCAGGAGGCCGAGCTGCTTGGCGAGGCCCCGGGACCCGGTGACCGTCTCGTTGAGGCTGACGAAGCACGCGAAGTGGGTGGCCCAGACGGGCCAGACGATGTCCTCCAGTGCGGGGGTGTGTATGAAGTCGATCATGGCCCTGCTTATACGCGCCTGCTTGGGGAGGCCGCTGAGGAGCAGGTGCTCGGCCGAGTTGCTGGGGGCGACCGCCATGAATATGGCGTCGCGTCGCCTGGTGACCGCGGTGACCTTGAACTGGTTGCGCGTCGACCTGCCGCTGATGTAGCCGGTGTACTCTGTGAAGGGGCCCTCGTCCATGGGGTCGAGGAGGACCCTGCCTTCGAGCACGATCTCGGCGCTTGCCGGTACGGGTAGGTCGACTGTCTCGCAGCGGGTCAGCTCGACCGGCTCGCCTAGGAGGGCTCCGGCCTTGCCGTACTCGCCTGTGATCTTGGCTGCGGCGGCGAGGTAGAGGGCGGGGTGGGCGCCTATGATGACGGCGGCTTCGAGGGGCTCGCCCTTCACCTTTGCTTTCTCCAGGTACTGCCACATGTGTCCCCTTGAGTGGAAGCTGACGCCGAAGGTGTCGCGGCCCCTGAGGTGCATCCTCACGTATGAGAGGTTCAGCTCATCGGGGTCGCCGGGGTCTCGGGCGAGGAACAGCCCGGCTGTGACGTACCTGCCGCCGTCCTGCTCGTAGAACCGTGGGATGGGCAGCTTCTCCAGGTCGACGTCCCGTCCGGTCATCTTGACGTCCTTGACTGGGCCCGAGTCGACGTGCGCCGGCGGGGCGTCGTCTTTGAACAGCTTGTTCCATTTGTCGTAGAAGCCGAGCCTGCTTCCCCGGGTGTCCGGGTTCTCGCCGATGCTTAGGTTGAATCTGTCTACGTGTCCGAACAGGTTTGTGAGGATGGGGGTGCTGTAGCCTGCTATGTTTCTGAGGAGGAGGGCGGGGTTGCTGGGTCTGCGCTCCATCTCGGTGACGTGCGCGGTGACGCCGTACCTCCAGTCGACTGGGGTGTCGACGGTTACCAGCTGGTCCGGGGCGGCTTCGCGTAGGCGGCTCAGGTAGGTCCTCAGGTCTCGCATGGCTAACCCGTTGCCGTGTGCCGATAAAAGAGTAGCCTCGGGGTGGGCTTGACCACATTTTTTTATGGCAGCGGCGATGTATGATCGCTGATCGCTTTGACCGATTTGACTATCATCGTGAACGACGCCCCCTACGGCTCGGAGAAGCCTTGGAACGCGCTGAGACTCGCGTCCACCGCCGCCGGTGAGGGGATGGGAGTGAAGGTGTTCCTCATGGGGGACGCCGTCCTCTCAGCCAAGAGGGGGCAGAGGACGCCCGAGGGCTACTATAACATGGAGAAGATGCTGGGAAGCCTCGTCGGGCGCGGCGTCGAGGTGAAGGTGTGCGGCGCCTGCATCGACGCCCGGGGGCTCACCCCGGGGGAGCTGGTGGAGGGCGTCGAGAGGGGCTCCATGAAGATACTCGCGGGCTGGGTGAGGAACAGCGCCAAGGTCCTCAGCTTCTAACCCTGTAGCGGAGAAGGCGTGAAGCGCCAACTAATTATGTCTTGAATACTAAATTTATCATTGTAACTAGATAGCCTGTATCTAACGTTCTGAAATTGAGCTATGCGTGGTTGAAAAAAACTAATTGCCTGATCTCTGGCACGCATGATCAGAGTCATTTACTTTCGAAGTTAAATTATAGCCGTCTGGTCTCAATGAACATTGAGAGAGATGCTGGATGGAGGCACCTGAATTATTTGATATCTTCATTTTTCTGGTATTTGTCTCATCAGTCACTTTATTGATACTTCATGTATCCAAGTATCCCAAGATACAGGTTTTCTTTAACTCGTCTAAAATAGAAAGGGAAAAGGAGTATGTGATGACAATCGACAATATCACGCCTAAAGAAACGTATCAGATGTGTATTGATTGGCTTTCGATGTTTGAATCGGAGATTATTGAAAGAAATGAACCATCATTCATTAAAGCGTCTCATAAAATTGATGTTCTAACACACTCTCTTACTTATGCTTCATGGAAAATAAAGGATATACCAAAAATACTCGAATTTCATATCAGAGAATACGTAGGAACCGACACGGAGTTAGCGATGAAAATCACCATAAACACTGCTCAAAGAGATATCGGTCGATTTGACTTCACAGACCTTGAATGGTATAAGCGAGAAATATTTAATATATTTAAAGAAAAGAACGTACATATGAAAATGTAACAATTTTTCTATACAGAAATTTTCTGATAGATTAATAAAAGAACAAGTGGGGTAAAAAAGGGGTTATTAGAGGACGTTTTTCGCGGTGGCTGTGAGGCTGTGCTTTTCGCCGGATGCCTCTAGGAACCCTGCTCCGACTAGCTCCCTGAGCCCGCTCCTGACCTTGAACAGCGGCTGCCCCGTGGCTGCGGCTATCTCGGCGGGGGTGGATGCGCCGTTCTTCACGGCGCGCAGGGTCTCTACGCCTGTCCCCGTTGGTTTTCCGTCTGGTGACACGCAGGGCATGTTATCACAGCTTCTTGAAGCAGAGGTACCAGTCCTTGCAGTCGTAGCCTTCCTTGACCCGCTCCTCGGCGGCCTCGGCTGTGTGGGGCGGAGGCACGACGACGGGGTCTCCCTTCTTCCAGTTGGCTGGGGTGGCTACGCCGTACTCGTCTGTGGTCTGGAGGGCTTCTATGATCCTTAGTATCTCCTGCATGTTGCGCCCCGTTGTGAGCGGGTAGTACAGTATGGTTCTGAGTGTTCCCTCGGGGTCGATGACGAATACTGTTCTCACGGTCTCTGTCTTGCTCTGGGCCGGGTGGATCATGCCGAAGAGGGTGGAGACCTCCTTGTTGAGGTCTGCGATGATGGGGAAAGGTATCTTGACTCCCATCTTCTCCTCGACGTTCCTGACCCACGCTATGTGGCTGGACGTGCTGTCTACGCTGAGGCCGAGGAGCTCTGTGTTGCGTTTCTGGAGCTCTGGGTATATCTCGGCGAAGGCGATGAACTCGGTGGTGCACACCGGCGTGAAGTCGGCGGGGTGGCTGAATAGGATTAGCCAGCTTCCCTTGTAGTCGCTTAGTCTGAGGGTTCCGTGCGTGGTGGGCGCCTCGAACTCGGGCGCCTTCTCCCCGATGAGGGGCATCTTAGGTGTTTGTGTTGCTTCCATAAGATTCACCTATTTAGGCTAGGTTAAACTGGAAAAACCGCGGAAAATAAAGGTATCTGAATGAGGCTAACATTAGTCAACGCGTTTTTTCTACGCTATTATTTGTACATACACTATTACTAGTAATCCAATTATTGTTAATCTGAATAATATTTTGTTAATGGATAGCCCTGAATCTTCGTTTTCCAGACCCTTTTTATCGAATGGATTATAGTGGGTGAAATAAGATACGAGTCCAACAACCAGCAGTGTTTGACCCCAAGAGAACCCTGCTCTATGAGTGATTTTTTCGTAGACGCCTATCCACGCCCCACACACTGACGTGACTAGGCTTACTTCGAAATCCTTGTAGCTTATTTTCATAAATACATTTACATGAGAGGAACGTTAAAAAATAGCCTTTAGATTCTATCCCTTTCTCTGCTAAAGTTCGTAGCGTTAGCATGTCAGAGGTTCCCAAAGAAATAACATGTAACGATTTTTTCGCTAGATTCCGTGCTACACGGAACATACCACTATAACGTATATTCCATGTCCTCGTCGAAACATGTGGCTGATAGGGGGGTACCCCCCGGGAAACCGGAAACCAGCCACCTTCAGCCTAAAGAAGGCCCAGAACAGCCTCTTTCCGATACTGATCTACGCAAAAGTGCTATCCATACAGTGCAAAAACGCTATCCACCGAAGCCGAATAAATAGAAAATTTTTCCCGAAATTGCAGCCTACCTGCAACAAGCAGCCCAAGACCGCTTCCAGAAAACGCTTATTCCCGGTAACAGGGAATAACTTTTTTCCCGAGATTCCGCGTAGGTGGGAACGTGGTAGCCCGGGGGAGATTCGAACTCCCGTCTGAGGCTCCAAAGGCCCCCATCCTTGTCCACTAGACGACCGGGCTCCGACCACGTAATAACCCGTAGCATTATAAATCTTAAACCATACCAGTCAAACATGGCCCAAACAAGACAGGCCACCCAAAAAGACATCCCCAAAATCCTAGAGTACAGACAAAAACTACAGCAACACCTAACCCAGCGCAACCCCAAACTATGGAGACGCGACCCCGACTCACCCAGCCTCAGAAAAGAAGTTGAAGACACCATCACCCAAGAAGGCGGATGGTGCATCGTCGCCGAGATCGATCGCCGACCCGTCGGCTTCATCAGCGGAGCGGTGAAGACCCGTGTAGACGAGCACCCGCCCATCATCGGCATCATAGGCGTCATCTACGTCGAACCCGAGTTCAGACGCATGGGAGTCGGCGGCCAGCTGGTCAAAGAACTCCTGGAACGGTTCACCGACCAAGGCGCAGAGGACATAACCCTCAGACACGTCGTAGGCAACACCGAGGCCGAACAGTTCTGGAATGGACTCGGCTTCGAGCCGCGGATAACGGTGGCCAACGCGACGCCCAGCCGCGTCAAGCAGTCCCTCGACAATAAGCCTTTTAATCGAGGGTGAAGCATCAAGCGGGGACAGAGATGGAGCTAACAGGCGAACAGAAACGCGGCCTCAGGGCGCGGGCCCACACCCTCAAACCCACAGTGCAGATAGGCAGAAACGGCGTCACCGAGACCCAGCTAAAGCAGATCAAAGACGAGCTGGAGCGCCACGAGCTCATCAAGGTAAAGTTCAACGACTACAAGACCCGGAGAGAGGAGCTCTCAGACCTCATAGCGGAGAAGACTGGCAGCGAAAGGATACAGCTCATTGGGAACACCCTCGTCCTCTACAAAGAGAAAGAATAAGCCCAGCCCAGAAATTTTAAGCCTCCGCAGAGTTTTTAAGTTGATGTGTCGGTTTCAGCCATGACGCAGGCTTGAAGATCGACGAGATAGACGTAGCCATCCTACGCGCACTCCAGAAAGACGCCCGCACCAAGTACTCGGACATCGCAAACCAGTGCGAAGTCTCCGTGGACACCATAATCAAACGCTTCAGGAAACTCAGGCGCAACGGCGTAGTGAAGCGCACCACCCTCCTCCTAGACCCCCGCAGCTTCGGGCAGGAGGTAATCGCCAACTTCGCGGTAGACGCCGAGCCCTCATGCATCCCGGAGGTTATCTCGTTCCTACGGGAGCAGAGCGGCGTCGTATTCGCCACCCACAGCATGGGCAGCTACGATGTCTTCGCCATAGCCATGAAGCGCACCATGAACGAGATGAACACCCTCAAGGAGACCATCCAGAGCCACACCAAGGTCAACGAAGTCCAGACCAGCATCTGGGTAGACCAGTTCCTCCTCTGCCCCCAGAACTTCGAGCTAGAACCACTCCTGGAGGCCCGGAGATGAGCGAACTCGACAAAGAGATAATCGAAGCCCTCACAGACAACGCACGCCTCAGCTTCAGGCGGATAGCCAGCCAGACCGACAGATCCACAGACACCATAATCAACCACTACAACCAGATGACCGAGAGAGGCGAGATCCGGGGCAGCACCGTCGTAGTCGACCTTGAGAGGATCGGCTACGAGGGCGTCGCTGCGTTCCACATAGACGTCACCACCGCCCAGGGCCACGACCCCAACAAAGTGCTGGAGACCCTCATCAAGATGCCCAACGTCATAGTCGCCACCAAGACCGTGGGGGAGCACGACCTACTCGTCCTCGCCGTCATTCACGACATGAAGCACTACATGGACCTCGGCCTCGACATAACGGGGATACCGGGCGTCAAGAACATTAGCTCCAACGTCTGGGCGGGGCCCGCGGAGATCAGCCCAAAGTACTTCATAATTTAGCTAAATACCTATAAGAACGAAATCGCAGAAAAAACCGAAAAAACAAGATCAGCCGCGGGTTAATGCTTAAAATTTCATAATTCTCGCCGCCGACGCATCCAGTACAAGAGAATCATGCGAAAACCTTCTTACTGAATCGGTTCAATGAAAGATGAAGTGACGACATAATCGCCGCATTATCGCACCGGACATCATAAACGTCAGAAGAATCAGACGTTTTCTCGAAACATTATATAAGAAACTTGAAATATCGATGCAGGCGCCGTTTCTGCAGTGTTCAATATATGAATCCCGGAGACATAGCCTGGGTGGGAACAGCCACCGCCCTAGTAATGATCATGACGCCGGCGCTAGGCTTCTTCTACGCCGGACTCGTACGACGCAAGAACCTCGTGTCAACCCTCGTCCAATGCATAATCATATTCGCAGTGGTCAGCCTGGTCTGGACCCTATGGGGCTACAGCCTAGCCTTCGGACCCAGCATAGGCGGAGTCATAGGCGACCTCAGCCACTTCGCCCTAAATGGCGTCGGCCTGGAGCCAGACGGCATATACACTACAGCCATCCCCGTGCTCCTCTTCTTCGCCTTCCAGCTAAAGTTCGCCGCCATCACCCCCGCCCTGATAATAGGCGCCTTCGCCGAGCGCATCAGGTTCAAAGCCCTCATGATATTCATCATAGTCTGGGCGACCCTGATCTACAGCCCCATAGCGCACTGGGTGTGGAACCCCGACGGCTGGCTCGGAAATCTCGGCGCCATCGACTTCGCGGGAGGCACGGTAGTCCACATCTCAGCCGGCCTCAGTGCCCTAGCGTCGGCCCTCGTAATCGGCAGACGGGAGGGCATCGACACCGACGACTCTGAGCCTAACAACATCCCCTATGTGATACTCGGGACAGCAATCCTATGGTTCGGCTGGTTCGGGTTCAACGCCGGCAGCAGCCTCGCGGCGAACGGCGTCGCAGTCATAGCGATGGTGGTCACCAACACCGCAGCTGCCACGGCGGGCGTCACATGGATGATAGTGGACTGGGTGCGGAAAGGCAAGCCCAGCGCCGTCGGCTTCTGCGTCGGAGCGGTGTGCGGCCTCGTCGCCATCACCCCGGGCAGCGGTTACGTCACCGTCGTCTCAGCCATAATAATCGGAGCCGTAGTCGGCGTACTGTCCTACACGGTAGCCAACTGGAGGCTCACGAGAACCAAGATCGACGACAGCCTGGACGTCTTCGCGTGCCACGGCGTCGGAGGCATCTGGGGCGCCATCGCCACAGGCCTCTTCGCGACCCTAGCCGTTAACCCCGGCGGGGCGAACGGCCTCTTCTACGGTAACCCGGGGCAGCTCGTCTCCCAGCTCATAGCCATCGTGGTGGTGGGCGCCTACAGCTTCTTCGGCTCCTACTTGCTGCTGAAGGCTATCGACAAGATTACGCCGCTGAGGGTGTCTGTCGAGGAGGAGGTAGCAGGGCTGGACTTGAGCCAGCACGGCGAACACGCCTACGCCTTGGACTAACCCACCCCTTTTCTTATTCACTAACATAAGACTACGGTATAGGTCAACAATAACGAGACAACTAACTAGACATTAACCCGGGATAAGTTACCGTTTCATGCGGGCGGCGAGCACCCGGTACCCGCTCTTCCTCTCCACGACGCTGTGCCCGCCGAAGCTCTCGTCGAGAAGCCTCGCCAGAGCCTTACCCCCCTTATTAGACTGGATCACGAGCTGGAGAGACCCTCCCTCGACGAGGTGATCAACAGCCCCCGTAACCAGAGGCTTCACGACCTTCCTCATCCCAGCGGAGATGGGCGGGTTGGACACTATGGTGTCGAACTTCTCCCCCTCGACGGGCTCGTACAGGTTGCCCGTAGCCACCCTGGCGTTACCGAGGCCCAACCTATCCACGTTCATCGAGGCCACCATGGTGGCCCTCTCGTTCACGTCGGTCATCGTCACCGACAAGCCTGGGCTGATGGACGCGGCGACCACCCCGATGACGCCCATGCCGCAGCCGACGTCGAGGAAGCCGCCCACCTCGGGGACATCCATGGACTCCACGAGGACGCGGGTGCCCAGATCGATCTTCTTTGCGCTGAAGAGCCCAGACGCTGTTAGCAGCCTGTACCTGCGCCCCCGGAGAACCGTGTCGATCAACCCCATCTCCAGACGCGACTTGGGGCTGGACGAGAAGTAGTGGTCACTCAACGCGGATCAACAATGGACGCAGGGTTCTGTAAACCTTTTGAAAGAAAGGCTGTTACCACATCTTGGGGTAGACGCCCATCGGCATCAGCACCCGGACAGGCGACGCCGCTATGCCGTGGCTCTCCGCCTGCATCTTGCCGCTGGTCATCTCGGCTTTCATCAGCGCCACGCCCTCCTCCTTCAGCGACATCACCGCGACGAGGTCGTTCACGTTGATCCCGGTGCTGTACCGGAGAACCCCGGGCACCGCCAGGTGCGCGCCGTTGCACACGGCCTCCACCGCAGAGTCCCTGACCCAGATCTTGGGCAGCAGCCCCAGCGCCTCCTCCATGGGGTGGATCAAGTCTCTCAGAGGCTTCTCGTCGCCGTCGTTCCTCACGTCGATGGCGTCCGTTAGGTCGTACATGGTCACCGCCTGTTCCTCGATGAAGGGGCCGCTCCTTGTGCGCCTGAGCTCCTGCATGTGGGCGCCGGAGCCGAGGTACTCGCCTACGTCGAAGCAGAGCTTACGGATGTAGGTGCCGCTCTGGCACTGGACCCTGAAAAGCCAGTTCTTACCGTCCCCCTCAAGGTAGTCGACGCCATATATCCACCGCGTCCTGAGGCGGCGCCTCACAGACGACCTGAGGGGCGGCCTCTGGAACAGCTCCCCGGTGAACAGGCCGAGGGCTTCCTTGACCCTCTTCTCGGTCTCGTCGCCGTGGGTCCGCATTACGCAGACGTACTCCTTCCCGGACTCGAGGAGCGCCCGCACCACCTTCGTGCAGTCCTGAAGTGTGACGGGGAGGACGCCAGTAACCTTGGGGTCCAGGGTGCCGCCGTGGCCCACCTTGTCAAGCTCAAGCAGCTTCTTCACCCAGGAAGCCACCTCGTGGCTTGTGGGGCCAGGCACCTTGTCGATGACGGTGATGCCGAACCTGAGGTGCTGCGGCATGGGCCTCTGGTCGGGTGGGCAGCCGTAGTCGGGGTTTGTCTCCTCCTCGGCCTTGACCCGTACCTCGCGTTTTATCTTCCAGGCGGGCATCTTAGACATTGTACTCAGACAATACAGCGTCGGTTTTAAAGGATAGCTCTATTGCTCCCCGGGCAAATGATAAACGGCGTGAACCCCGATCCTTGGATGCCGATCACACTTGAAGGCCGTTATCTTCGACCTGGGTAACACCCTCGTGAGTTATTACCAACGTCACGAGTTCCCAAGCATCCTACGCGAAGCCATAGGCAACTGCGTTACGGAACTAAACGCCAAAGGCATAGCGACACCGGATGAACACGTAGTATGGGAGAGGGTGAGAGAGCAGGACCACGGCTCCCCCCGGAACCGGGTGTACCCCCTCGGGGAACGGCTCTCAGCCATCTTCGGCGTCGACGACCCCATCCTGCTCGACATGCTCTGCGCCGAGTTCATGCACCCCATCTTCCGCACCGCAAGGCTCCACGGCGACGCGAAGCCCACCCTCAAGGAACTCAGGAGGAGAGGCGTAAAGACCGCCATCATAAGCAACACGCCTTGGGGGAGCCCGCCGCGTCTCTGGAGGCCCGAGCTGGACAGGCACGGCCTGACGGGGCTGGTGGACGCCGCGGTGTTCTGCGGTGACGTCGGCTGGAGGAAGCCGGACCCCAGGATATTTCACTTCACTCTTGATAGGCTTGGCTTGGAGGCGGGGGACTGCCTGTTCGTGGGCGATGACCCGAGGTGGGACGTGGCGGGGCCGAGGGCGGTTGGTATGGAAGCGGTGCTCATAGACAGGGCGGGCGTGAACCCGGGGGCCGTCCACTCCCTCAACGAAATACTTGAGCTAGTCACCTAGGATTAGTGGGTACTTTCTGCCTAGAATACAGAGCAGCGCATAGTTCTCTGTGAGCGTCTCCTCCTCGAACTCCGGCGTCATTAATGCCGCGAGTTCCGCGAGATCATCCCTCAATGTACCACTGATATCGACTCATGATCTATATCAGGGGTGCCTTGAAGCGTGGGTAACCGTTAAAAACCGCGGCCCCTAAAAACCAGTGTTTTGAAGGTGTCACGGGAGGCCGCAAGGCGGCTCATGATGGAGAAGCAGGGCGTAGGCCCTTACCCCGCCAGCGTGGAGAAGAAGGACGTCTACGACGCTGTGGACAGGCTGGGCTGCGTCCAGATCGACACCATCAACGTCGTGGAGAGGTCCCACTACTTGACGCTGTGGTCAAGGCTCGGCGTCTACGACAAGGAACACCTCCACAGGCTAGCCTACGAGGACAGGCTGCTGTTCGAGCACTGGGCACACGCCGCCAGCTACATCCCCTTCAAGGACTACAGGTACTACCTCCAAAGCATGAAGATCAGAGGCGAAGGGATGAGGGCCAGGCTACAGAGGCGCACCAAGGCAGACCCCTCCCTCCTGGACGCCGTCCTCAAACGCGTCAAGGAGGAGGGACCCCTCTCCTCCAAGGACTTCGAGGGGCCCAAACAGAAGGGAGGCTGGTGGAACTGGAAGCCCGCCAAGCGGGCGCTTGAACTCCTCCTCGGCGCTGGGATACTGCTCGTGAGCCGCAGAGACAACTTCCAGAGGTACTACGACCTAGCGGAGAACGTGCTGCCGCCCTCTGTGGAGACCTCGCCCCCCGGCGACGACGAGAGAGTCAGGTTCTTCACGCTGAAGACTCTGGCTTGCCTCGGGCTCGTGAAGCCGCAGGAGATACGGAAGTACTACCACCACTTCTCGGTTTACCTGGGCCGCACGTCCAAGCAACTACAAGATGTGCTGGACGGCTTGGTCCACGAAGGCCGAGCCGTCAGGCAAAGTGTTGAGGGGGAGAAGACGCCGTACTACTGCCTCCCCGAGGACTCTGAGAGGCTGGATGAACACGAGTCTGGCTCATACTTCGGCGACGTGAGGCTCTTCGTATACTTCGATAACATGATGTGGAACAGGGAGCGGGTGCAGGAGCTGTTCGGCTTCGTGCCCCGGCTGGAGGTCTACGTCCCCCGGGAGCAGAGGGTTTACGGCTATTACCACCTGCCGGTGCTCTACGGCGACAGGCTGGTGGCTCGGGTTGACCCCAAGATGGACCGCGAGAACAACGTCATGATAATCCGCGGCTACTGGCTGGAGGAAGGGTTCAAGCCCACCGAGGACTACGAGGAAAAGCTGGCTAGAAACATCGAAGAGTTCGCCCGTTTCCACGGGACTGACGAGGTAGAGTGGAGGGTCTGAGCCCTACCTATCCTTGGGTTTTTCCATTATGCTGGTGGTCAGCTTGGGCTCGCCCTTGATCTTGGACAGTAACTCGTACGCCACCTTGACGTTGTCATCGGCTCCCTCAAGCAGGTAGACTTTGCATCCCTCGGCTCCGTCGATGCCGCCGCCCGCGACGGGTATAACCTCGACGCCGAACAGGAGCTTCATGGCCTCCATCTCGGTGATGATCTGGCTCTGAACCACTATCATGCCGCACTTCCAGCCCATGGCCACATCGATCTCCTTCATGCCCATCCTAGGCGCCGCGTCGGCTAGGCTTATCGGCACAAGCTTCTCTAACCCCGCAGCGATGATGAGCTGAACCCCGTTGCTGGTGATGTAACCCCACGCCGTGCCTATGGTGCCGCCGCCGGCGCCCGCGAGCAGGATGCCCGCAGCGCCGAAGGGGTCAATGGCGTTGGCGCCCTTGATCATTACGTCTTCGGGGCCCATCCGCGCGAGGTACGGTACGAGTTCGGGTGTGGAGCACTCCTTGAGCTTTCCCTTCTCGAAGACGTAGTGGTTGTACCGGCCTTCAGGCTTGGTTATGCTGGCGCCCTCCTTCGTGACGACGCCCGCGGTGAACATGCCCTTGTTGATCTCCTTACCCATGAGCTCCTCCGCGACGTAGGCGGTGGTGGTGCTCGTGGCGATTATCAGGATGCCCTCCTGGTAGGCCTTCTGCACGGTGTCCATGCAGGATATGGCCTTGGCTATGATACGTTTTCCCTCAGCCGGGGTCAGCGTGACCTGTGCCTTCATCAGTATTCCTCAGCTATTGTTCAAAGTGTTGGACGCTTATAATAAAAAGATAGCTGAACGCCGCGGCGGTGACTGAAGCCCTAATACGCATAAGACCGGCGTTCACTCAGCCATATTATGAGACCCCACCGCGGCGATACCAAGTTAATGAGTTACGAAAAGAATGATCGAAGCGCGCCGGCTCTTTTGCACTAAAAAATAAACCTCTCGCGGGTGTTATACCGCGCCCTCGGCGAGTGCCTCGGCGAATATCTCGCCGAACTCTGTGAGGCTGATGACCTTCATCTTGCTGCCCTTCTCGGCGTCCACGAGGCCCTTCATCTCCAGCCGTGCCACGATCCTGCTGAACCTGTTCCTGAGGGTGCTGTTCGCCGCCTTGTACCCGAACCACCGGATTATGTCGCTGATGCTCTCGGCCTCACTGCCGTTCTCCCTGAGGAGCACCATGAGCTTCTTCTCACGCTCCCACTCCTTCTCCTCGTGTTTGCTGCTTGGCTCCAGCCTGTATCCGGGAAGCTGTATCTCGGTGGGGTCCCTACTAGGCTGTTCGCGTGCCTTCTCGAACCACGTCTCGAAGGAGGGGTCTCCGGGTCTCCCGTTTACATACCAGCCTGGGTCGGCGCTCGGGACGCTGTAGACCCGGGCGTTCCTGAACATGAGGGCTATGGTGAGGGCGATGCCCATGGCGGTATTGGTGGTGCTTGTGATGTCGATGAGCACCTCCTCGCCTTCTCCCCTGGCCTGATTCATGATGCCGTAGATGGTGCGGAAGACGCTTCTCTGCTCTGTAGGGTTGAAGGGAACCATGAATGGGTCGAGTATCTCAAGCTTTTTTCTCAGCTCATCGGCGTTTGCCTTGCTCATGTAGGCGAAGGGGTTCTCCTCCTGGCCGACGTCGCTGTGCAGCAGGTATAGCTTGGTTATCCCGTGTACCTTGCTCCAATACCTTATTCCGTCGAATGCTCTTCGGTAGTGCTGCCCCACTAGGCAGATGATTATTGTCATGTCGGTACACCGGATAATTCTATGTGGTCTCGATTAACCTTACTCCCCCAGAATATATAAAATATAGCGGATCGATTCGTAATACTCTTCATAATCCGTTTCAGTTGCGACAATCGCATTGCCGCGCGGGTTATCGTGATTATTCTACCCAACGTGCTGGACAGTATTATGTCACCAACAATTAAGGTAATAAAGGACATTCTTGATAGTATGCGCATCTACATGTAGTGCTCTCTATCGAGGACACACACTAGGGAAGGAGATTGCACATAAAATGAAGGTCACGGTATACTCTCTGCCTGATTGCCCAAAATGCGATAAGCTAAAGGAATATCTGAAGAAGAGCAGCGTCGATTTCGAGGCCAGGTGGTTCGACACCGAGGCCCAGACAGATTTCATCATGTTGAACATGTTCGGCAATCCACCCATCCTGACATTGGGTGATAACGCCAGAGTGGAGCCCTCCGAGAATATGTTTGTGAATGGGGAGCTGAACAAGGATTTCGTTTTGGAGGTATTAGATGGCTAAGCACCGGGATTTACCGCAGTATCAGAGGAGGATAGAGGACTTCTTCACGGAGAACGTCTACCTGGGGATGCCCATGGTACGGACCACGGACCAGTACCTTGTACCTTGGGACAAGACCAGGATCACCAGCATGCTCGACAAGGAGACACAGCTCGCCGAGAAGATGTTCGACATCCCCTCCATAAGCGAGCTCACCGCCGAGAAGGTTGCGGACGAGGTGGAGCGCAGGATCAGGCTCACCAAGCCACGCTACGTGTCGGGCCCGATGATAAGGGAGGTCACCAACAACATACTGCTGGAGTGGAGCCACGAGATACCCGAGTTCCAGATATACAGGAACCTCCTCACCAGGGTAGGGGCTCCCCTGTACGACGCCTACCAGATCGACACCGGCAACGGCTTTGAGGCCAAGGAGAACGCAAACCTCCAGCCCAACCCGGAGACGGTGCACAAGAAGAAAGCCGACATGCTAAGCAAGGAGCAGTACCTGCTGCTCATGGACCCGAAGCTGGCGACGGCACACCACCAGGGAGACATCCATATCCACACGCTGGAGTACTTCGGAACGCGCCCCTTCTGCCAGGACTGGGACCTCAGATACTTCCTGTACTACGGGCTGCTTCCCGACGGGAAGGGCTTCCAGAGCAGCGTAGCCGGCCCCGCCAAACAGCCCGAGGTGGCTATACTCCACAGCGTTAAGATCCTCGCCGCCGGTCAGACCAACTTCAGCGGCGGACAGGGCTTCATGTACTATACCATGTTTCTGGCGCCGTACCTTCGGGGCCTGAACTATAAGCAGGTGAAGCAGCTTGCCCAGATGATGTTCTACGAGCTGACTCAGACCTACGTTACCCGCGGAGGCCAGCTTGTTTTCAGCAACATCCAGCTGCCCATGGGCGTCCCCAAGATATGGAGGGACGTGCCGGTGGTGATGCAGGGTAGAATAGGTCCTAACACCTACGGCGACTACGAGGACGAGGTGCAGATGTTCTTCCGCGCCATCAATGAGGTTGCACTGGAAGGCGACTACTGGGGCAAGCCTTTCAACTTCCCCAAGAACGAGAACTACGTCTCCCCCGAGTTCTTCAAGCCGGAGTACGATGATCTCTGGCTGCTGGTGCACGAGGCGGTATCCAAGTTCGGAGCGCCCTACTTCGACAACATGCTCCCGGCTTACCGCGGCTACGGTAACGGCATCAGCTGTTACCAATGCTGCGCCTACCAGTTCGCCAACACCCCCGAGACGGACCCCCACTTCAACGAGAAACTGTACTTCGAGGACGGCCAGCACTTCAGCATGGGCGGCTGGCAGGTGGTAAGCCTCAACATGCCCAGGCTCGCGTACAGGGCGAACGGCGACTACGACAAGCTGCTTGACGCCGCCAAGGAGAACATGAGGCTAGCCATGGGCGTGTTCGATGCCAAACGCCGGTGGATGGACAAGACCATAAGCGGAGACATGGTTCCCTTCGCAACCCAGACCCCTAGGGACCCAAGGACGGGCCAGAAGGGGCCGCCCGCGGTGGACTTCAGTGAGCTGGTGAACGTCATAGGCGTGGTGGGGATCAACGAGATGGTGCAGCACTTCGCGGGAAGCCAGCTTCACGAGGCAGACGACGCTGTGCGTCTCGCGGTCCGGCTGCTGCTGGACATGGAGAAGTTCAGGAAAGGGCTTGAGATGAGGAGCGGCTCGAAGGTGATGCTCGCAAGGACGCCGGCTGAGAGCACGGCGCAGACCTTCGCCGTGGCGGACCTGCTGGCGCCCGAGTACCGCGGCATGGCCCGCGGAATGGTGAAGGGCGACCTGAGCGGCTTGAACGGCGTCCCCAACAAGAGGGACCTGCCCGTCTACTACACGAACGGCACCCACACCTACGTCGGCGCCAAGATACCCTTAGGGAAGAGGATCGACGTCGAGCACAAGTTCTTCCCGATCCTCAGCGGAGGAAACATCTTCCACGCGTGGATAGGCGAGAGCGCGTCTGACCCTGAGGCACTGTACAAGCTGACGCAGCGCATCTGCAGGAACAGCCAGATAGGGTACTTCAGCTACACGAAGGACCTGACGGTGTGCAGCAGCTGCCAGACGACGACGCCGGGGATGCTGAACAAGTGCCCAACCTGCGGCTCGGAGAACGTCAGGTGGTGGAGCCGTATCACGGGCTACTACACGGACGTGACTGGCTGGAACGAGGGAAAGCGTCAGGAACTCATGGACAGGTACAGGGTAACCGTCTAACCAAAACTTCTTTTATTTATTTCTGAAAGACATTACCTGTGCCTAAACCAGCTAAGGAGGTCTTCATCAGTATAGAACTGGAGGCACAAGTATCTTCGTTGGAGATAAGTCACAGACATCGAAGATGGATAAAAGATATGTCTGAGAACCTGCTCCAGAACCTCCTCGTCGGCGAACGAATAAAGCAGAGCCAGATACCTAGACACTACACCGAGAAATATTATGTATCCAATCTCTACCGCTACGCTCACCCTGAAGGTTATCGGTCAACTTACACTTTGGTCGATTTCAGCGAGTACGGCGTCTGCCCTGTGATACTCGACCTTATGTCTCACAAGGAATACGAGAGAATGTTTGGTTACGTCTAAGTAATTTTTACGGCGGAATTCACGAGGGCCTTAAGCTTGTCGTTGTTTACACCTGTGTATACGATGGCGCCGTCCTCGTCGTAGATTATCTTGTTGGACGCCTCAAGATAATCCAGTACCCGTTTGAAGGTCTGGTACTGGACCTTCCGGGGCAGGCTCCTCCACAGCTGCGTCTTTGTTGGGTAGTCCTCGGCGTCGATGATGGCTTTCTCTATCATCAGTATGGTGTCCAACTGGGGCTCATGCAGAACCTTCATCACACGCTAAAGGACAATGCAGTTATATAAACTTATACAATTACTCTGGGGGGGACGATGACTCGATGACTGTTTCATCGCATGGGGTCCGCAAATATTTTATTTGTCAACTCTTTTTTGTTTACTTGAGATGACTTTCCGCGGCGGCTACCTGACATCACGTGAGACCGACATCTGGGACCTGAGGCGCAGGGAGAACAGCCAGTCGGACATCGGGCGCCTCCTCGGAGTAAGCCGGCAGGCCATCCACAAGACCTACCAGATAATCGACCAGAAGGTGGAGCAGGCTTTCATGGAGGCCGCGGACTCTAACCGCCTGGAGGCCAAGACCGTGAACCTCGTGGACGGCGTCATGACTGCGTACAGCCCCGCCCACAGGCTCCCGGTCGTGGTGAGCTTCAGCAGGATCAACGGCGTCAAGGTCTGGTACCTCTACGAGGGAAACTGCGCCGGCTGCAACCAGAACAGGCTGTGCAGGGTCATACTTGAGGACGAGGCCGAGGAGCGGGGCATCGAGCTATCCTCCGCAGACAGGCTTCTCACGCCGAGCCAGCTAGCGCACAAGATATTCGGCCGTTACGCGGAGGGGAACAACTGATGGAGCAGCAGAGGCTCGTCAGGGCGTGCCCGTTCCCGCCGGGCGTGTCGAAGCCTAGGGTGGAGCACGTGCCGCGGCGCTGGGGCAGGACGCTTTCAAGGGTCGTCAGCTTGAGGTCTATGGTGTTGGTCATGGCGTTGGTGGCGGTGACGTACCTCTACGTGGACTCTTACGTCATAGTGAACACCACAGGTACGCCGGTTCTGTTCAGGGACAACTACGTGCTGTTGCTCAGCCTCGGGAGCTACGTATCGATTATGGTGACGTGGTATATCCGCAGGTGGAAGATGAAGCGTCGGCGGGAGCGTTGAGATAAAGCTAAATATGTCAACCATCACAGGTTGACATGAGTGTTATGATACCCGCTATATGGACAGCAGCACTCGTATTCGCCTCGGAGCTAACCCTCCTGAGCATCGGCTTCACCCTAACATACCTCACAGCCAAGATACCCAACTTCGCCCACGGCACCTACGCAGGCATAGGCATCTACATCAGCTTCACATTCAGCAAGATAATGGGGCTCAGCCCCTACATCGGTTTCCCCGTCGCCTTCCTCGTGGGAGGCTTCTTCAGCCTCATAGTCTACAAGCTGGTGATTGGGGTCCTCCAGAGCATGGGGGGTGGCACCATCGTCCTCACCATAAGCACCCTCGCCATACAGATATTCCTCACAGCCCTCATCCAGATATACGCCTACTGGATACTCCTCCGCTACAACCTCTACACTATGAACTTCCTCCTCAAGGAGTATGACTTCCGGTACGCAGGGTTCCCCGGCATATTCATAGTCTCCATCGGGCTCAGCGTCGGCGCAGTCATCGTACTCCACTACGTACTGACCCAGACCAAGCTAGGCATAGCCATGAGGGCCACGGCCGAGGACCCGGAGCTAGCCTCGGTCCTCGGTATAAACACCGATCACATCCAGCTGTTCAGCTGGTTCCTCACGGGAGGAATGGCATGCCTCGCAGGCGCCATGATACCCCTCTGGTTCATGAGCACCCCACAGACCGGGGCCATGCTCATCACGAGCATCATGGCAGGCAGCCTGCTCGGGGGCTTCACCAGCATCTACGGCGCCGTCGTGGGGGGCGCAGCCGTCGGTATCTCCGAGGTGATGCTCACCCTGTGGGGTCAGAGGCTCATAGGCACATGGGTGGGCGAGTACAGGCCCCTCGTTCCCATGATATTCCTCATCGCCGTACTGCTCATAGAGCCCGACGGCCTGGAGGGAGTCTGGAGGCGAATCAGGCCCAACCAATAATTTTTTTTGACGGTGGCGGCGAAATCCTCCGGGTAAAAGTAATAACCGATCCGGTACAGAGCATCCAGCGATGAACGTAAAGACTCTGGCCACCCAGAGGAAGACAGCGCGAAGGTTCAAGTCAGACCCTGTCCCACGGGAAGCCGTCGACTACATCCTTGAGACGGCGAGGCAGGCCCCGAGCGGCAGCAACAGGCAGCCTTGGAGATTTATAGTCATAGACGACCCCGCCGTAAAGACCAAGGTACGGGAGGCGGCGGAGGCGGGTGAACGCGGCTTCTACGAGAGCCTGAGCCCCGAGCGGGCCACGTGGTACAGGGAGAAGGGCCTGTCGTGGGCTAAGCCCCACCTCACAGACGCCCCCACCTTGCTGGCTGTGCTCGGCGACACGGAGGCGCCTAACTACGTGAGAAGCGTCTGGGTCGCGGTGGGCTACATGCTCCTCGCGGCAGAGGAGCGGGGGCTCGGCGCCGTCACCTACACGCCGTCTGACCCGGAGAAGGTCAGAGAGGCGCTGGGCGCACCGGTGAACCTGAGCGTCGAGACGGTGATGCCTCTGGGCTACTCCGCAGACGAGAAGCCCAAGGAGTCCCGGAGAGAAATGGGTGAGTTGGTCCACTACGACAGATTAGAGTAGGCTAGGGCTTCACGGGGAATATCTCATCGATCAGCCGTAGCTTGTAGTCGTCGAGGAACACGAAGTCGTGCCCGGCGAGTATGGCTTCGAAGCCGTCCACGAGCTCCCCGTCACTCAGGTCCATGAACGGGTTGATGTAGAACCGCTTATACTCGGTGTACTCGGCGAGCCTCCCATAATCGTTAATGGCCTGAGACAGGCCGGGCTCCCCGGTGGGCACCCCGTCGCTACCAATGATGTACGCCCGTCCAGCCAGCTCCGTCTGCCACGGCTGCAGGCTGTTCATCACGTACTTGACAGGGATATCTGCCTCCTCTCTCACCTCGTCCAGCAGCTGCGCCGCCCAGGCGGTTTCCTGTGCGATGTAGCACCTGTCGAGTCTGTCGATGGCGAATCCGTCGATCTCGGGGAACCTCTCCGTCAGTCCCAGCATCCCCGCCTTCAGGTACT
The DNA here is from genome assembly GCA_016934355.1 of Candidatus Bathyarchaeota archaeon. The sequence goes on from JAFGTA010000185.1 coordinate 24,641, forward strand.
GGTACCACGCCTTGGATGGGTCAAGGGTCATGAGGCTCCACCAGTCACCGGACTCCAGCACGCATTCGCCGAAACGATGAGAAACGCTGCGGTGGCTCTCCGAGACGTCGACGTAGAGAATGTTACAGAAGCCCAGCTCCTTGAACTCGGCGAGCTCGGCCCTGACCTCGGCGTCGCTTGACCTGTAGTTGAAGTAGTCGCCCCAGATGGAGAAGTCCGGGAACATATAGTTCCACTTGAGGACGCTGAACCTCGCGTCGTCGAGGTACGGCCTGATGAGTTCAATGCTATCCATCTCTAGGTGGGTCACGAACATGACGGTCTTCTCGGGCACCGGCTCAAGCAGCTCCGAAACATCCATTGACGCCTTCACTACGAGGCACTCATCCTCGACACACCAGTCCGAGTCAGACAGCTCATAGGTAAGGGTCTCGCCTCCCTCGGCTTCGACGGTGACGGTGACCCTTTTGATTCCAGACGCGCCGGCGCCTGGCGTGGACGGCGGAGCCGGGGGGTCGGACACGGGTCCCACTATCACGGCCTTGTCGCCGGCTAGGGCCTGCCACTGAACTGTCTGGCCGACTGAGAGCCCACTGAGGTACACTCCCTCGCCGAGCCCTGCTTCCCGGGTCGCGTTTCTTCTGCGGGAGTACTTGTAGGTGATCTCCACGGGGTAGTCTTCGTCTGGGTCTATGTTGAGGACGGTTGCGTCGTAGGTGCAGGCCGACCGAGCGAACTGGGGTGTCACTAGGCAGGATATTGCTACGGTGACAATTAGCAGGAGCGACAGCTTCTTCATGAACCAGAGTCCACGCGGAAATAGCCTAAATCATTATGCACCCAAAAAACAATAATAGAAAGATAGAATAGAGATCCATCACATTAAAACAACGTAAATTTACCGAGAAGAAACGCGGTTTAATAAAAACACCGTTCATTGAATGGCAGCTAACCCTAACTATACCGAGCTTTAGAACTGTATATAAAATCTCATCAGAAATAACATGCAAATTGATTCATGGAGATCAAGAAGATATGATATCTGGGTATGCGGAGCCTAGATGGCTTGGTCACCCTATGTCACACGTTTTACATTGAAATAGTTAGATTCAGGGAAACATCTGGAAAAAACATAGTCTCAGCCGCGAATATTGCTGCCTATAATTTAACGCCTGATAAGGGCTCGTGCGGCTCAGGAACCTTTTTATATGAATATCGGACAAGATATCGAAAATGATATCGAATTTGATATTGAGGTGCCGCTATGATACATAGGCACCACAAGCCGAGAAGGCGCATAGGCGTACCCAAAGGGATGCTACGCCACATTTCCCTCAACATACTCAAACAGGAGCCCATGTCAGGCAGCGAGCTCATGGAGCAGATTTATGACTACACAGACTGGCGGCCAAGCCCGGGAAGCATGTACCCTCTGCTAGCCATCCTCCAGGAGGAGAACCTGATCATGCCCTACGAGAGCGATGAGCCGTCCATGAAACGGTTCACCTTGACCGAGGAGGGGGAGAGGCTTGTCGATGAACAGAGGACCCACGACCAGGAGATGCGAAGCAGGCACAAGAGCATGCGGAAGATCTACTGGAGGCTTCACCGCAGGATGCCTCTGGGCCTCTACACGAGCTTCTCAAACTTCTTGGAGATGTTCGAGGGTGTGTTCAACAGGGTCGTCGAAGACGAGCAGGCTCAAACGAAGCTTATCCAGACACTCGACGACGTCACGAAGCGGCTCACGGAGATAGCTGCCTAGATGAACGACCTAAGAAGAATCCTACGGTACGTGTCGCCTTACAAGAAGGAGGTAGTGCTGGCCGTTGTGCTCCTCGGCCTGGTGGTGGTAACCGATCTCTCCATCTCGAGGCTGGTGCAGGTGATCATCGACGACGGCGTCGCCAACAAGGACATGGA
>JAFGTA010000024.1 GCA_016934355.1 Candidatus Bathyarchaeota archaeon
CAGCAGCCTGGACGTGAGCGTCAGCATCGGGCTGCACCCCGCCACCATGATAGCCGGCAGCCTCACGGCGCCGTTCGGCAGCAGCGAGTTCGACGTGGTGAACAACTTCCACGGCGGCAAGCTGAGGCTCACCGAGTGTGAGCACGTTGACGCGTTGGCGCCGGCGGACGCCGAGCTCGTGCTGGAGGGCAGGCTGAAGCTGGACGAGAAGGTTACGGAGGGGCCTTTCGTTGACCTCTCGGGCACATTCGACGTTCAGAGGCAGCAGCCGTTCATCGAGGTCGTGGGATCTATGCGACGCGGGGATTACATCTATCAGGGGCTGTTGCCAGCGGGCTCGGAGCACAGGCTGATGATGGGGATGCCTCAGGAGCCCAGAATATGGGAGTACGTCCGCGGCGTCGTGCCCAACGTGAGGGGCGTGAACCTGACTGTGGGCGGAATGGGTTGGCTTCACTGTGTCGTTAGCTTCGAGAAGTTCCGTGAGGGTGACCCCAAGAACGTGTTGATGGCGATTTTCGCGGCTCACCCGAGTCTGAAGCACGCGGTGGTGGTGGACAGCGACGTCGACCCCTTCGACATGCAGCAGGTGGAGTGGGCTATAGCGACCCGGTTCAAAGGAGACGAGGACCTGCTGCTGGTGCCCAACGTGAGGGTGTCCAGCCTGGACCCTGCGGCGGATCAGGAGAAGGAGCTGGGGTGCAAGGTTGGGGTGGACGCGACTCGGCCCATGTTCAAGGACCCCGCGGGCTTCAGGAGGGCCGAGATACCCGAGAGCCCCAAGGTCAAGAAGATACTTGATAAATACACTTAATTTTATTATTTATTAACAGTAAACATTTAGTATTGGTTTAATGTATGCATACGAGGGGCTATGCGGCAGATCAACGTCGCCGTCATAGGCTGCGGGGCGTGGGGCGTCAACCAGGCGAGGGTCTACCATGGACTCGACGAGACAAACCTTCTCAAAGTCGTTGACGTGGACCCGAAGAGGCGTAGGCTCGCAGGGGAAAAGTACGGCGCCGAGGCGTGCGCCGACCCTGAGGACGCGTTCAGCGACTACGAGGTAGACGCCGTTTCCATCTGCACGCCCACGGTGACCCATGGCCGCCTAGCCCTCGAAGCCCTCCGCGCCGGCAAGCATGTCCTCGTTGAGAAGCCTATGACTGCTGATCTCGCCGAGGGGAGGCGGCTGATAGAGGCTGCGGAGCGTGAGGGGCTCACCCTCGCCGTGGGCCATGTGGAGCGCTTCAACCCTGCTGTGAACGAGACTCTCCGCCTCGTAGAGGCGGGGGAGATCGGGCAGGTCCTGATGGTTCACGCGTCCAGACTGAGCAGGCGTCCCAAGCGGGTGGGTGACGTAGGCGTAGTAAAGGACCTCGCGATCCATGACGTGGACATCGTCACGAGGGTGCTGGGCGGGCAGCCCGAGTCAGTGTTCTCGCTGTGTGGCAGCGTCTCCCACAGCTTCGAAGACTATGCGAACCTGAGCCTCATCTACGGCGGCGTAGCGTCAGGGTTCGTGGAGGCGAACTGGCTGACGCCCAGGAAGGTGCGGTCCCTCACAGTCACAGGCTCCGAGGGGGTGATCCGCGCCGAATACATCAGCCAGCGGGTGTCCCTGATGCGCGAGCAGGGAGTCGTGAACATGGACAACGGGTACGTGGAGCCGCTAGCCCTGGAGCTGAGAGACTTCGCGGAGGCTGTGCTTCACGGCAGGGAACCGTCTGTTACTGGAAGGGACGGCTATAACGCCCTCAAGATATGTGAGGCGGCGCTGCGCAGCTCCCGGACAGGAGCAGTCGTCAGGCTCTCCGAGATGGGGTGACAGGAGTTGAAGGCTGTCGTCGTCGGGATGGGATACGTGGGGGCCCCGCTGGCGGCGCTCCTCGCCGACGCGGGCCTCTCTGTCGTGGGGGTGCAGAGAAGGTCGGAGCGGTCGGGCTGGAAGATAGACACACTCAACAGCGGCGCCTCGCCGTACATGAACGAGCCAGGGCTCGGCGAACTGCTGCAACGGGTGGTGTCCGAGGACCGGCTCAGCGTAAGCGACGGCTACGAGGAATGTCGGGACGCCGACTGTGTGTTGGTGACTGTCCAGACCCCTGTAGACGAGGAGAAGAAGCCCAAGCTGGGGAACCTGAAGGAGGTGTTCATGGAGGTCGGAGGCCACATGAGGCGAGGGACATTAGTATCCCTAGAGTCCACTGTCCCCCCACGGACAACCACTGACGTTGTCAAGCCAATACTTGAGGAGGCGAGCGGCCTCGAAGCGGGTTCAGGTTTTAACCTCGTCTTCAGCTACGAGAGGGTGACGCCGGGCCGCCTCATTCACAACATCAGGCGTCTTCCCCGAGTGGTCGGCGGATACACGCCAGCGTGTACCGAAAGGGGCGTCAGACTCTACGAACGCGTCTGCGAGGCGGAGGTACACGGCACAGACAGCGTCAGGGCTGAGACGGCGAAGCTAATCGAGAACACATACAGAGACGTGAACATCGCGTTCGCAAACGAGGCCGCCATGATATGCGAGACCCTCGGTACGGACTTCTACGCGGTCAGGGACCTTGTGAACGGGCTGCCGTTCATCGACGGGGACCGCTCCAGAAACCCGTTCCGTGACCTCCACTACCCGGGTGCAGGAGTCGGCGGCCACTGCCTACCCAAGGACTCTTGGTTGCTGACCTACGGCGCCGAGGGGGCTGCGACGAGGCTTATCCGGGTGGCGCGGCAGGTGAACGACGGCATGCCGAGTCACATGAGGAGGCTGATCGTAGATGCGCTTCGAGAGAGAGGTATGAATCTAAAATGTTCGAGGGTCGCCCTCCTAGGGCTTGCGTTCAAGGAGGAGACGGAGGACGCCCGGAACAGTCCTACGCTGGCCCTCTACGGCATGCTTATGGGTGAAGCCGAGGGCGTCGTCGTCCACGACCCGTACGTCAGAGACTGCGAAGGAGTGAACCTGACAGGCGACATGGAGGAGGCGCTCCGGGGCGTGGACTGCCTCGTCCTGATGACCCGCCACAGTGTCTACAGCGAGTTGGGGCTCGGCAGGCTAATGGACGTGATGAACACGCCTGTGATCGTTGACGGCAGAAACGTGTTCGACCCGGACATGTGCCGGGCTGCGGGATTCACATATAGGGGGGTCGGTCATCCAGCGAGGTGAGTTGGCGCTCCACGGCGGAGAGCCGGCGTCCGCGACCCCTGTGAGGCTGGCATGCCCACGCTTCAGCGGCGTATACAAGCGGCACCTAGAAGACGTGCTCTCCTCCGGGTATTTGAGGGAGCGCCGCTACACACGTATGTTCGAGAAGAGTTTATCCCGGCGTCTAGGTGCCGGGCACGGGTGCGCGGTGTCCAGCGGCACGTCGGCGCTGTGGGCAGCTTTGACAGCCTTGTCAAACCCTGGTGGAGAGGTGATCGTCCCGGCGTTCACGTTCGAGGCCACGGCGGGCGTCGCGGTGAGGTGTGGGCTCAAGCCTGTATTCGTTGACGTCGACCCCTCCACCTACCTGTTGGATGTTGGTGACGTGAACGAGAAGATAGGAGACGGCACCGTGGCTGTCATCCCTGTCCACCTGTTCGGCAACGTCGTGGACATGAGGGCGTTGAACGAGATTGCCGAGGACCATGGGCTGATCGTCGTCGGCGACTGCTGCCAGGCGATAGGGAGCAGGCACCGCGGCGAGGAGCTGGGCGGGCTACATGATCTATGCTGCTACAGCTTCTACCCGAGCAAGGTCATCACCACGGGAGAGGGCGGTATGGTGACCACCGACGACCCCGGCTACGCCGACAGATTATATAGTATAAAGGCCGGGAACAGTCTCAACCAGACCAAGGAAACCGTCGGACAGAACCTGAGGTTCGACGACGTCAGAGCCGCGCTCGGGCTGGACCAGCTTGAGCTCCTCGACGGTTTCGTCTCCGAGCGGAGGAGGCTCGCGGAGAAGCTGACCGAGATCGTAGGTGGCTTTGGATGCCTGACGCCACAGAGGATCGAGAAAGAGACCGAGAGCTGCTACAACTACTACACAGTGAGGTTGGACCTCGACTCCCTGAGTTGCAGCCGTGACGTCTTCGTGGACGCGCTGCGAGCTGAGGGAGTAGAGTGTGGAGTCTACTATCCTAGCCCCCTGACGCTGCACCCGCTGTTCATGGAAGGGGCTGCCCCCTGCCCCGAAGCCGAGGAGCTCTCCCGCGGCGTGTTCAGCCTGCCGATACACCCTTTCCTCACCGAGAGGGACCTAGGCGCCATAGGCGAGGCGCTGTGGAAGGCTGTCAGCTACTTTCTTCGGTGACCTCCCAGCGCCGCCGCCTCTCCATGTACTCGCCGTACCTGTACTTGAGGGAGGCGGGGCACCCGTAAACCACCGACTCGTGGGCCACGTCCCTAGTCACGGTGGAGCCCATCCCAACGACGGCTCTCCTGCCCACCGTGACGCCGGAGAGGAGCACCGCGCCGGCGCAGATGATAGCCCCGTCCTCCACGGTGACGCCTTTCAGCCTCTTCGAGGGTGGGTAG
>JAFGTA010000186.1 GCA_016934355.1 Candidatus Bathyarchaeota archaeon
CCAGCACACCCATGATCGGGGTGGTGCCCCCCTTCCGTACGCCGCCGAGGCTCTTCTCCACGAGGGTGGTGAGCCCAGCCTCGATGTTGCCCGGCGTCGGGTTCGCCTCCCTGAAGCTGTGCCCCATCCTCCCGTAGTAGACTTCAAGCCTGTCCGTCATCTCTATGATGCGGCGGCCGATCTCTGGAGAAGCCGCCCTCCGCGCCATGAGGCCGGCTGCGCCGTAGAGGCTGCCCGTCTCGCCGAGGATGACCGCGCCGCCGTCAGCGACGAGCCTGTCCGCCATGGCGCCCACCGTGGGGTTACTGGCTATTCCTGACCCAGTGTCGCTGCTGCCGCACTGGGTGGCCACAGTGAGTTCCGAGACGTCAACTGACTCCCTCACCGCCTCGGCCGCTTCGCTCCGCAGCTTCTCGACGAGCCCGACGCCCTTGTCGATGGACTTCCGGTTGCCTCCTTCGCGCTGTATGTTGAGGTGATCCGAGGGCCCAACGGCCTTGGAGGCGAGGGCCTCGGCGTCTATCTGCTCGCAGCCGACGCCCACCGCCAGTACGGCTCCTATGTTGGGGTGGGTGACGACGCCCTCCAGCACACGCTCCGTGTGGGCTCGGCCGGGGCCCAGCTGGCCGCAGCCCCCGTCGTGGATGAACACGTGTGCCCCCGTGGCCTCCGCGATCTTGTCGGCCACCGAGCTGCCGCAGAAGACCGTGGAGACGACGGCGACGTAGTTGCGGACGCCTACCCTGCCGTCCCCTCTCCTGTATCCCTTGAACTCCATGGCTACAGCTTCCTTACCTCGTCCACTATGTCCTCGACGTTGTGGATGTGGACGTGTTCGCCGGGCTTGATGTCGGCGGTGGCCCTTCCCACATTCTCGCCGTACTTGACGACGTACTCGCCTTCACCGATGCCCTGTATGGCGAACTTGTGGCCGTACCTTATGCCCTGGATGAGCTTCACGGCTCCTCCTTCAGCCTCTTCTCCTTTCTTCATGTCTGTTATAGCCGTGGCGACGTTGTCGCCGCCGTCGACCACTATGTATCTTCTAGCCATCGCTCGGACCCTGGGCTCTATAGACGCCTGGATGTAATGTACGTTTTTCGGCTCAGCGAGGGCTATGTGAAGGGTTTACCCGGCTACGGATCACGAGTTTTTTACACTCATGGACGGAGACCTACTCATGCTGAAAGATAAAGCGTGGAAGTGGATCGATGAACACAGCGGGGAGTTCACCGAGGTAGCCGACAAGGTGTGGGGCTACGCCGAGCTGGGGCTCTGCGAGGACAAGAGCAGCAAGCTCATCGCCGACAAGCTCAGGGAGCACGGCTTCAAGGTCAAGCACGGTGTCGCAGGGATGCCCACAGCCATCACAGCCGAGTGGGGCAAGGGCAAGCCTGTCATAGCGACGCAGGGCGAGTACGACGCCCTTCCGGGGATCAGTAACAAGGTGGTTCCCCACAAGGAGCCTCTCGTGGTGGACGGGATGGGCCACGGCTGCGGCCACAACGTCCACGGGGCGACTGCTCTGGCGGCGGCGATAGCCGTCAGGTACGTGCTGGAGATGGAGGGGCTGAAGGGCACCATAAGGTTCTACGGGACCCCGGCCGAGGAGAACTTCGGCGGCAAGGTCTTCATGGTCCGGGAGGGGCTCTACGGCGACGTGGACGCCTGCATCAGCCACCACCCCAGCGACTTGAACGTCGCGGGTCTCAGCAGCAGCAACGCCACCAACGGCGTCAAGTTCCACTACTACGGCAAGACGGCACACGCCGCAGGGAACCCCGAGATGGGCCGCTCGGCGCTGGACGCCGTCGAGCTGATGAACGTGGGCGTCAACTTCCTCCGCGAACACGTCATACAGGAGGCGCGGATACACTACGTCATCGAGGAGGGCGGCGGGCAACCCAACGTGGTCCCCGACTACGCGCGAAGCTGGTACTACATCAGAGCGCCGCGGAGGGACCAGGTAGACCCCATCTTCGAGCGCGTCAAGAAGATAGCCGAGGGAGCGGCACTGATGACCGAGACCGAGCTCAAGATCGACCACACGGGCGGACTCTACAACCTCATCCCCAGCAAGGCACTAGCAGACGTGGTTACAGCCAACATGCGGGCTGTGGGAGCCCCCGAGTACACGAAGGACGAGTTGAAGTTCGCGGCGGAGATAGCGAAGACCTTCACACGGGAGAGTAAGATCAACAGCCTCAGGAAGGACAAGGTCCCGGACTGGGAGCGGTATGTGGACGTGGACCTGCCCACAGACATCCTCGACTCGTGGGACGAGGGCGAGACCAGCCCCGGCAGCACAGACGTAGCAGACGTCACGTGGGTGACCCCCGCCATCGAGTTCATGACCACCTGCAACGTCCTCGGCGCCCCCGGACACAGCTGGCAGTTCGTCGCCTGCGCAGGCAGCACCATCGGCCACAAGTCTCTGATATTCGCCGCGAAGACCATGGCTGGCAGCGTGCTCGACCTCATGACCAGCCCCGAGACGCTGAAGAAGGTCAAGGAGGAGCACAGGAAACGCCTCGAAGGCCAGACCTACAAGCCAGTCGGCGACCCCGACAAGAAGCCGCCGCTTGAGGAGGCCCGGGAGATGGCCGAGAAGCTCAAGGGGAAGGTTTAGCACCCCATCTTTTTTTCTAACTCGATCCTTAGGGTCACCACGTTTTATACTGTCGTTCCTCCATTCCCATACCATGCTGAAGGATAAGGCATGGAGCTGGATTGAGGAGCACAAGCAGGAGTTCATCGACGTCGCAGACAAGGTCTGGGGCTACGCCGAGCTGGGCCTCGTCGAGGCCAAGTCGAGCAAACTCATAGCTGACACCCTCAAGAGGCACGGGTTCAAGGTAAGGCACGGCGTCGCCGGCATGCCCACCGCAATCTACGCGGAGTGGGGCAGCGGCGAGCCCATGATCGGGTTCCAAGGCGAGTACGACGCGCTGCCCGGCATAAGCAACAAAGTTAAGCCCATGAAGGACGCGCTGGTGCAGGGCGCCCCGGGGCACGGCTGCGGCCACAACGTCCACGGCGCGTCCGCCCTCGCCTGCGCCGTCGCGCTGAGACACGTCATGGAGGAGGAGGGAGTCGCCGGCACCATCAGGTTCTACGGGACCCCAGCCGAGGAGAACTACGGCGGCAAGGTCTTCATGGTTCGCGAGGGCCTGTACGACGGCCTCTCGGCGTGCCTGAGCCACCACCCGGGAAGCATGAACACGGCGAGACTGAGCAGCAGCAACGCAGTCAACGGCGTCAAGTTCATCTACAGGGGGAAGACCGCCCACGCCGCCGGCAACCCGGAGATGGGGCGCAGCGCCCTCGACGCCATCGAGCTGATGAACATCGGCGTAAACTTCCTCAGGGAGCACGTGATAGCCGACGCCCGCATCCACTACGTCATCGAGGAGGGCGGCGGCCAGCCCAACGTCGTCCCCGACTACGCCCGTAGCTGGTACTACATACGGGCGCCTGAGCGGGACCAGCTGGACCCCATCTACGAGCGCATCAAGAAGATAGCCGAGGGCGCGGCGCTGATGACCGAGACCGAGCTTGAGATACAGTTCATCGACGGCCTCTACAACATCGTGCCCAGCAAGACCCTCGCGGAGCTCGTCGTCGAGAACATGCGGGCGGTGGGCCCCCCCATGTGGAGCAAGGAAGAACTGGGGTTCGCCGCCGAGATAGCTGGCCAGTTCCCCAAACAGAGCAAGATAGACTCAATGAGGAAGAACAAGGTACCCAACTGGGAGAAGTACGTCGACGTCGACCTCATGACCGACATACTGGACCCGTGGGGCGAAGGCGAGACCAGCCCAGGCAGCAGCGACGTCGCAGACGTAAGCTGGAAGTGCCCGACCCTGGAGTTCGGCACCACCTGCCTCACCCTGGGCGCCCCGGGCCACAGCTGGGCCTTCGTAGCCTGCGCAGGCAGCACCATCGGCCACAAGAGCCTGGTGTTCGCGGCCAAGACCATGGCGGGCGCCGCGCTGGACCTCTTCACAGACCCCGAGCTGCGGGAGAAGGCCCGGGAGGAGCACATTGAACGCCTCAAGGGACGCGCCTACAAGACGCCGCTCCCCGAGGGGCTGCAGCCGCCACTAGACGTGGCTCAGGAGAACTGGGAGAAGACGCCGAAGCAATAAGTCTCTCAGTTTCTTCCTTAGATTTTTTTTTCGAATTACTATTTCATAAAAACTACTAAAAAAGTGAAATAGAAAGCCAATAAAATGCTGTTCTACTTGTAGAATGGGGGCTTGGGAGCCCACTCCGCGTAGTCCTGTTTCCTGATGAGGGGCTTGTTGGCGGGCCACATCCCCTTGTCGAGGTACGTGTAGCACTCCGTCCTGACCTGCTGCAGCATGTTGTGGAGCTTGGTCTTCCTTCGGTACTCGCGGAGCGCCTCGACGTCGATGGTGGCTCCGATGGTCATCTGTCTGCCGCGGGCAGCGACCGCGAGGGGGGCCCCCATGTAGTCGACTATCATGCTGTTGCCGTACTTGGCGCCGTTGCAGTTGACGCTGTACAGCATGTTCTCGATGCTCCTCATCTTGTTGACCGTGGTGTACCAGTCATAGGGCTCGTAGTTCATGTGCTGCGGGTACGGCGGAAAGATCGTTGGCTTCAGCAGCACCTCTGCCCCGTTGAACGCGAGCTGCCGCGCCACCTCAGGGAAGAACTGGTCGTAGCAGACCATGCACGCGAGGTTGCCGATCTCGGTCTCGGCGACTGGGAACATCGGCGCCTTGTAGGTGTCGAGTAGGTCGTGGGGGCTGGTGCTGAGCTCCAGGGGTATCCACGGGTTGATCTTCCTGTACTTGAGGATTATCCTGCCCTTGGGGTTCATGATAAACGCGGTGTTGAAGAAGTAGCCGGGGTGCTCGGGGTCCCTCTCGTGGATGGACGCCGACACGTATGTCTTGTACTGCTTCGCCTTCTCTGCGAGCTTATCCGTTTCTGGTCCGGGTATGGCTACGGCGGTAGCCACCCTGTCCATCTGGGTCTGGTTGGGGTCGGCTTCGTCGAACTCGTGTCTGAGGATGTTCTCGGGGAGTAGGACCAGCTTGACGGGGATGATCTCGTCCCACGTCTCGAGGGTCTTGAAGGTGCCAAGCACCTTCTCGAGGTTGGCTTCCCGTCGCTTGTTGACGTCGGGTATCTCCTCGGGGTCGATCCTTCTGTACTGGATGATCGCCGCGGTGTACCGGTCGATCATCTCAGATGCCTCCACGTTTGCACGGCGGGTTCTGGTACACAGGGTCTGGTTGAACGGGTTCTTGTGTCATCTTGATCACTGGATAAGGTATTCTGAGTCGAATCATGGTTTATAACCTCCGCGCTAGTTCTGGGACACCTACATGGAATTTTGTCCCAGATGCTTGATGGGAACCTGCTCTCTGTTGGCTAGTACCCTTTTACCGGGAATAAGCGTTTTACTTATTCGAGGCTAATCACTGCGTCTCCAGATTGGACTCGCGTCATTTCTTATTACTTAAACCTTAATACCTTGGACTTTAACCGATCATGTGAGATGGAGGAACAGGTCTTACAGCAGATAATGGCTGAGCTATGTGAGCTGAAGCTGCTGTACAAGACGCTAGTTGAAAAGCTTGTACGAGTCGCGGAGGCTACGCCCGAGGAAGCGGAGGCGGTCAGCGCCGACGACGGGTATGCAGACGAGGAAGAGCTTCTAAAGATGCTGAAGCAACCTTTTCTCTCTACGAGTTATTTATTCAAATGGACGAGAATTTGTGAAATAAAAGATATAAATAATAGGATTAAACCTATCCCCCAGTATATTTTTGCGTTATTTTCCAAGCTAAAATAATATTCACCTAAATATAGAAAATAATATACAACGTTTATAAATGATAGACAAATCATCATTTTAGATACGTCTTTATGTTTCATATTAACATAATTCCCAACAATCATTAACATTGTGATAATCACATAAATAATCAAATCATTGTTATGTATTAATGAAGTTCGTATTAATGATGGATCGATAATTTGTTCAGAGTCTAGACCAAGTCCTACTAAAGCAAATAAAAGAGGCAGTACTAAAAATGCCATGTTTAATTTATAATAATATTTTTTTATATCAGTAAACAAAACAGGCATTTTAAATAACGAGTAATTTAATGAAATAAGTATGAACATTATAAGGTATTTTTCAACGA
>JAFGTA010000187.1 GCA_016934355.1 Candidatus Bathyarchaeota archaeon
AGGAAGCTGGCCATCATCATCAGGTGCATGTCCCTGTGCTTGATGTGGCCCAGCTCGTGGCCGACGACGGCGTTCACCTGATCCCCGTCTAGGGAGTCGAGGAGCCCCCGGGTCACGGCCACGTGGCTCCCCGGGAGGGGTGAGCCGTAGGCGAAGGCGTTGGGGATCGGTAGGCTTGATACCATAAGCTTCGGGGTCTTGATGCCTGAGCGTCTGCTGAGGTCCTCTAGGCTGCTGTGTAGCCCCGGGTTCTCTTCGGGGCTCAAGGGTTTCACCCTGTACGTCAGGTTGATGAGGTAGGGGGCGAGGAGCCACTGGAGGAGGTTGAACCCCGCCGCCAACACTATCAGCGACGTCAGGTTCAGAGTCCCCATGCCCGACATTATTAACGCTAGTCCAAGCGTGGAAACACCTATGATTATCGCCGCGGTTCCCGCCATCGACAGCCTCAGCTTGTTCAGACTCATAATCAGTCTCAGTAGTCTGCGAAACAGCCCGGAATATAAAGAGATTGGGTTCCGTTACATCCGTTGAGGCGCATCGATGCCGAGCACCTCTAGGCAGTTCCTCAAGGTTATCCTCGTCGCGTCCACCAGCGCCAGCCTGGCGCCGATGAGTTCCTCTGTCTCGGCGTCGATGACCCTCTGGGTGGCGTAGAAGCTGTTGAACTTGTCGGCGAGGCTGTTAGCGTACGCCGTCAGGTTGCCGGGCTTCAGCTCCTCGGCGGCCCTCTCGAAGGTCTCCGGGAAGTGGGCGAGCATGTTAACGAGCTCCTTCTCCTTGAGGTCAACGAGCTGCCCGTAGCCGGGGTCAGACTTCTTCTCCGCACGCTTGATTATGTTGCACGTCCGCGCGTGGCTGTACTGTATGAAGGGGGCGCTGTTCGTCTCGAAGTCCAGCGCCTTCTTCCAGTCAAAGACCACCTGCTTCATGGGGTCCACGCTGAGAAGCGTGTACTTAACTGCGCCGTAGCCCACCATCCGGGCGATGTCCCTCTTCTCATCTTCGCCCAGCTTGAGGTTCCGTTTGTCAACCTCCTCATACGCCAGCTCGACGGCTCTGTCGAGGACCTCATTGAGTGTCACATACCTGCCCAGACGTCCACTCATCTTGACGCCTGGGAGGTTCACGAACTCGTAGCTGTAGTGCAGCAGGTTGTCGCCCATCCACATCTTGCCTATGGCGGCGAGAGCGATCCTGAGCTGCAGCTGGGCGAGAGTCTGCTCCATGCCTATGACGTTGATGACCCTATCCACGAAGCCGAACTTCCAGAGGTGGTACGCCATATCCCTCAGCGTGTAGAGGGTCGTGCCGTCGCTGCGCACCAGCACGAGCCGGGGTATCTCGTGCTCGGGGTGAAGGCCCCAGCGCTCCTTGAGGCCTAGGTCTCTGGCGATCCAGTCGCAGTCCAGTATCAGGGCGCCCATGTCCTTGATGACGTAGCCTGACTCGTTGAGGGCGTTCAGCACGTCGTCTGCGGCCTTCTTCCAGACCAGGTCGCTCTCGTAGTCGAAGCTGTCGAACCCGATGCCCAGTTGTCCTAGGCTTGCCTCGAACCCGTCGAGGCAGTAACGCACCACCTGCCTGACGTCCTTGACTGTCTCGGGCTCGTTGTTCTCGTAGGCCGTGTTGAGGGTAACTATCTCGACGGTAGGGTCCTCTATGGTGAACAGAACCTTATCGAGGGTGGAGTAGATGCCGGGGAACCTTTTCTTCAGGTCCTCTGCGGCTTCCTCAAACTTCTCCATCTCGTCGCGGGCCTCCTGCGCCTCGTAGACCCAGCCGTTATCCTCGGCCTCCTTGAGGTCGGCCCTGTGCTTCTTGAGCTCACCTATGACGTTCACCGACGCGTAGATGGTGCCCACCCACAGCTCGGCGGGGGCCTCAGGCTTCGGCTTACCCATGAGCCGCCACCCGTAGGTCGCCATGGCGACCTGACGCCCCATGTCGTTGACGAGGAAGTGGCGGACGAGGCTGTTGCCGCGTTTCTCCTGCAGCTTGGCGAGGCTGTCCCCGAGGATGCTGTTACGTGCGTTGCCGATGTGGAGGGGGCTGTTGGGGTTGGCGCTGGTGTGCTCCACCATCACCTTCTGCGGCTTCTCCGCCTTGAGGAAGCCGTACTCCTCGTCTTCACCTGTGACTGCCTCCAGCACCAGTCTGCTGTAGTTGCCGGTGTCGGTGTGGAAGTTGATGTACCCGTTCACCGCCTCGGCCGACGCAACTATGCTACTCTCTTCAGGCTTAATGTGCCCGGCGATAGCCTCAGCTATCTTCTTCGGGGGCTGCCTGAGCCTCCTCGCTAGCTGGAAGCACGCCGGTGATGATAAGGCCCCCATGTCTGGCGTCGGAGGCTCGCTGTACTTGACCTGTGGAAGCTCCGCTCCGGGGTACACCTCCTCTAGGGCGTCAACCAGGAGCTTCTCACACTGCGCTCTAAGCTCTGCGAGGGGATTCATCTTGACTCACTTTAGTTGGCGGGCCCGGCAGGATTCGAACCCGCGATCTCCGGCTCCGGAGGCCGGTGCATTATCCACTCTGCTACGGGCCCGCACAGATACAGACTAAGTGTAACTGATTAAAGCGTTTCTCAACTCATGTCGCCCCAAGGATAAATGTAAATCCTCAGGAATCGCTTCAACCTCCATGACCGATCCTTTGATCAGCCCCGAGGATTTCTTCGGATTCAAGCTGGGCAGCGACAGGAAGATAGCGCGATGGAATAAAATAGTCGAGTACTTCAACCTGATGGAGCGGGAAAGCGACCGGGTCAAGGTCGTCGATATGGGGCCGTCCACAGAAGGCGCGCCGTTCCTACTCGTGGTGATATCCTCACCCGAGAACCTCTCAAGGCTGGAAGCGATAAGGGAAGCCAACCTCCGGCTAAGCGACCCCCGTGGACTATCCGACGAGGAAGCCGAGGAGCTAATAGAACACGGTGTAGCCGTTGTGTGCCAGTCCATGAGCCTCCACGCCAGCGAGATGGCGCCCACACAGATGGCCCCTGAGCTTACCTATGACCTCCTAAGCGGCGACGACGAGGACACCCACCGAATACTGGACAACGTTGTGTTCCTCATGGTCCCCTGCTTCAACCCAGACGGCCAGATAATGGTCACGGACTGGTACGACAAGTGGGTCGGAACGGAGTACGAGGGAAGCATGCTGCCTTGGCTCTACCATAAGTACGGCGGCCACGACAACAACAGGGACGCCTTCCAGACCAACATGGTGGAGTCCCGGTACGTGGCGTCCATACTCTTCAGGGACTGGATACCCCAGGCGTACGTCGACCACCACCAGATGGGCAGCTTCGGCGCCAGGCTCTACATACCGCCATACACAGAACCCATGAGGCCCCACGCGGACCCCCTAGTATACTGGGAGCACATGTGGTACGGAGGCCACATGGCGACGCTGCTTGAACAGGACGGCAAGTCGGGGGTCATCGCGGGGGGCTCCACGTTCCCCGCTTGGGGCCACCTTGGATGGCAC
>JAFGTA010000188.1 GCA_016934355.1 Candidatus Bathyarchaeota archaeon
GGGCGGACACTGCATACCGCTCGACCCGTATTATCTCTCATACAAATCGAAGAGGATGGGCTATATCCCACGGTTCATCGAACTCTCCGGCGGGATCAACGAGTACATGAAGACCCACACCGTAAACCTCGTCGAGGAGAGTCTGGAAAGAGCGGGGCTGCCACTGGGGTCATCCACCGTATCGCTGCTGGGGCTTGCCTACAAGAAGGGGATCAATGATACTCGGGAGTCGCCCACGATCAAGGTCATAGAGGAGCTCGTCAACGCGGGCGTGTCCATTAAGGTCTACGACCCATACGTTGCTGAGATCAAGACTTCACGCGGCGTCTACAGCTCGGAGAGAACCTTGGAGGAGGCTCTGTTAGACTCGGACTGTGCCGTCTTCATGGTGGACCACACAGAGCTCAGGGCGGTGCGACTGGAGACGCTTCTCACCTATATGCGAACGCCGGTCGTAGTCGATTGTAAAAACCTGGTCGCTCCATGTGATGGGCTGATCTACCTCGGGATAGGGAAGAAGGGCTAAAACCTGTTTCTCATGTACTCTCTGACCAGTATGAATGCCTCAGCCTTTTCTGTGAAGCACTCGACCCCCCTCGTTGTTGCCATTGCCTCCACCGCCTCGACGCTTCTCGGGTGAGGGTAGCTCCTGATCTCGCTGCCGTACGCTCGTACGGCATCAAGTTTTGCTTCGAACGTTCTCGTGGTGTCATAGTAGGAAGTCGGTTTGAACCGGGGTGCACTGTGGTTCCACTCGCTTGACGATACAACCTCGTAGCAGTAGACTGCTTTCACGTGTTTTCTTAGCGGGCGGGTGGCGACGAGGGTTGACTTGAAGGCGAGTTGGTGGTCGAGGTTGAGGTCTCCCCAGTAATGTGTGAACACCAGTTCCGGCTCCACTTCGGAAACCACATCGTCCAGAGAGTTATTTAGCTCGACGTGGGGGATAGTATCGAGCCTCATGTCTGGGTAGTCCAGCCAGACGTACCGGGTTATCCCCAGTATATCCTTCACCTTCACGGCCTCCCTCTTCTTTACTTCGACCATCGCCTTGTCATCGTACTGGGATGTCGAGCCCTCAGTCAGGACAACGACCGTAACATCGTGGCCTTTCTCGTGTAGATCTCTGATTGCTCCACCGCAGCCATAGACCTCGTCATCCGGGTGAGCCGCGACAACAAGTACCTTCATTTTTCCTTCTCCTCGATCTCCCTGATCACCCTTGCGGGTATCCCGACCGCGACGACGTTCTCCGGGATGTCCCTCACCACCGCGGCCCCAGCGCCGATTATAGAGCCCCTCCCTATCTTGATGTAGTCTATGGTGCAGGCGCCTGTGCCGATGTACACGGCTTCTCCTATCTCGTTGAAGCCACTGATGTTGCACCCCGGCTGGATGCATGTGTAGTCACCTATCACAGTATCGTGGCCCACAGTCACGTTCAGGTTGAGAAGTACGTGGTTACCTACCTTTATCTCGTTGGTCAGCACACAACCCGCGCCGATGAACACACCCTCACCGAAGGACACGTAGTCGGTGTAGACCACGTTAGGGTGTATGGCGTTCACAAACCCGAACCCAGCTTCTTTCAGCCTCTCCGCTATCTTCTTCCTGATCGCCGCGTCCCCTATGCCGATGATGCACCTGCAACTGCCGCCCCCGCTGACGAACCAGTCCATGCTGCCGAGGACAGTGTGCCCCCTGATCCTCTTCCCCCAGAGCTTCTCGTCGTCGTCCACGAAGCCGGCGAACATGTCACCCAAGCCGGATGCCTCGAGCACATCGAGAACCTCCTTCCCGAACCCCCCTGCGCCGATAATCACAATGTCCCTGTCCACAGAAGCTCCCTCATGACTACCCTCAAATAGAGACAAAGTCGATTTAAAGCTGTCCGAGGGTACAAGCGGTGAAGGTTCTGTGGTTATCTGCGAACAAGTTCGGTTACGAGCTCCTTGACGCGGCGCTGAAGGTGAGTGAGGTAGAGGTCGTCGGCGTCGTCACGCTGAGTAAGCAGGCGAAGACGAGGATGTACGACGGGGTTCCCTCGAAGCTGTGGCATAGACGCGGGGTACCCGTTCACGAGATAGAGCGGATCGAGAAGGAGACCGGGCTGATAAGAACCCTAGCCCCTGACCTCATAGTGATGGCGGGGTGGAGGCAGATACTGCCGAGAGAGCTGCTGGAGATTCCGCGCGGGGGCGTCATAGGCTTCCACCCCACGCTTCTACCCAAGGGGAGGGGGCCAGCCCCAGTCATCAACTCGATAATGGCAGGGTACAGGGAGAGCGGCCTCACTATGTACTACGTGGACGAGTCCCTCGACGGCGGCGACGTCATAGCTCAAAGCGGGTTCACAATCGAGGACGCCGACTACTCGTCCGACGTTTACCGGAAATGTATAGAAGCCGGAAAGGAGCTGCTCAGGGATTATCTTCCCCTCTTGGCGGAGGGCAGAGCCCCGAGGGTTCCGCAGGACGACTCGGAGGCGACGGTTTTCCCCAAGCGGGCGCTCAGGGATAACCGCATCGACCTAGAGAACGATAGCCCCGAGATGATAATGAGGAAGATAAGGGCGTGCTCCGAGCCGTACCTCGGGGCTTATATAGAGGTCGATGGCAGGAAGCTCGTGATATGGAGGGCCGAGCTGAGGGGCCGCCTCAGACCTTGAACCTGAGGTTGTTGTAGTAAGCCTCGTTCATAGGGTCGCCGATGTAGCCGTTCTCGAGGGCGCTGAACGTCTCCTTTATAGTGTCCCTTATGGAGTACTCCTGTCTGAAGCCCAACTCGTCCTCCAGCTTGCTGAAGTCCACCCTGTAGCTGCGCTCGTCCTGGATCTCACTTATGAGCCTGATGGATGTCTCAGGCGCCATTTCCTTCACCATCTCGCCGACGGACCTGATGGTGTAGTTCTCGTCGTCAGAACCCACGTTGAAGGTGTTGCCTCTGGCTGCGTCGGGGTTCTCCACGCAGAGCATTATGGCCTTCGCCATGTCACGAGTGTGTATGAAGGGCCGCCACTGGTCGCCTCCGAACACCAGTATCTCCTTGTCCCTGAAAGCCTTCAACGCGAAGTAATTTATGACTAGGTCGAAGCGAGGCCGGTAGGATAACCCGTGGGCCGTGGAGAACCTCAGCACGCAAACGGGGAGGTCACGCTCTTTCTCTATTCTCTTAAGCCCTTTCTCCGCGAGCACCTTACTCCAGCCGTATAGAGAGACAGGGTTAAGCTCCGAGTTCTCTGTGAGGAGCGGCTCCTTCCCCTTGCCGTACACGCTGCACGTGGAAGCGAAGAGGAATAGGTCTCTCTCGTTCTCCGCGACGAGTTCGGCCAACTCGCTGGTTAGGTCGTAGTTCACCTTGACGGCGTTCTCCGCGTGGAGGTTACAGGCAGGGTCGCCCACGATGGCTGCGAGATGCACCATGACGTCGTAGTCCAGCCTGTTGATCTCGGCGAGGCTCGTCTTGTCGCGGAGGTCCATCATCTTGAAGGTGTAGTTCTCGTGACCCTTCAGGGACTTGATCGAGAAGTAGTTGTCGTACATGAGGCTGTCCACGCCGACCACCTCGTGCCCGTTGTCGAGCAGCATCCTCGCCAGTATGCTGCCAACATAGCCAGCTACCCCTGTGATAAGCACCTTAGTCATCGCTGGGCCCTCAGTAATCTGTTGTTCCTCAATCACGGGAAATGGAATTAATTTCCTTGTGTGTAATCCATTGATACACAGACCGCCTCTGCCGCGGCCTTCCCGTGATCACTGTCGAGGTACTCTTTGATGTTCTCGCACACGTACCTGATCTCTTCGTACCCAAGTTCCGGGTACATCGGCAGTGTAAGCACCATCCCTGACACTCTCTCCGTGTTGGGGAGTTCAAGCGACGGCTCAGTGTACTGCCTGAATATGGGGTCCCTGTGAATGGGAGGGAAGTAAACCTTACACGACACACCGATGGAGTCCAGATGCGTCTTCAGGTCGTCTCGCAACGCTTCGCCCGCGTCGACCTGAACCGTGTACATCTGGAACGTCTTATAGTCAACCGAGTTCAGCTGCGGGGCCGTGACTTCGTCTATCTCATCGAGCATCTTGCCATATATCCCGGCGTTCTTTCTCCTCATATCGGCCACGGCGTCGATCTTTCTGAACTGGCTACGTCCTAGTGCGGCTGTCAGTGTCGACATCCTCCAGTTGTAGCCCACATACTCTGACCCCGCTTCGCGGTCCATCACGCCGTGGGAGCAAACCGCCTTAAGCCGTCTATAGGTCTCCGTATCGTCTGTGGCCACCATTCCGCCCTCTCCCGAGGTCACAAGCTTGTTGCCTGTGAAGCTTAGGATCGTTACGTCCCCGAACGAGCCTACCTTACGTCCATTGGTCTTTGCGCCAATCGTCTCCGCCGCGTCCTCTATAAGGATCAGACCCGAGTCGTCCGCGTATTCGCGAAGCTCCCTGATTCGGCAAGGGGTCCCACCGTAATGTATAGGGATGACGGCCTTGGTTTTACTCGTCGTTCTCCTAGCGACGTCCTCTACGTCTAAACCATAACTCTCTGGCTCTATGTCGGCGAAGACAGGCCTCGCACCTATGAACAGTGGGGCCATGGCAGTCGATATGAATGTGAACGACGGCACGATCACCTCATCCCCCGAGGCTATGCCTAGCGCCAGTATGGACGCGTGCAGCGCCGAGGTGCCCGAGTTGAAGCTGACCGCATGCCTTCTCCCGAGGTAGTCGGCGACGACTTCCTCGAACTCCTGTACCTCTTTTCCTCCCGTCCAGTACGATTTTCTCCTGATCACGGAGGCGACTGCTTCCACGTCCTCCTCGTCCGAGAAAATACTGTACAACGGGATGTTCATGTGTTTCGATGGCTCTTGATCGCGTTTTAAACGCTTGTTTCTATTCCATATCACACACATATTCTGGTGATATGGATTAGTGAATCATTGTGGGAATGAACGTTTCTTGGCTATAATCGGGTGTATCCCATGCTTGTACCCAGTGAAGCTGATCTGATGCTACTGAATCCCTAACCTTATTTTTTCTATAAATTGAGGAGAAACTATCCATTGTATCTGATTTATCGGGTGAATCGGTAGTGTAATAAAATTTTTTAGCTATCTTTCTCAACAGGCGATTGACTATTTGTATTCCATATCACTAACAAGTTCTTTTATTCCGTTTTCACCGCCATCCAGCCATGCCATACCTCGACAGCGACAACGTCTTCGACGGTCTTAAACGATGTACAAGGTGCCTCCTACCCGACAGCTTCCCCAGCATCACCTTCGACGAGGAAGGCGTCTGCAACTACTGCCACGAACAGCCCCCGTTTGACGAGTACGGGGAAGACGCGTTCCTGGAATTGCTCTCCAAGTACCGGGGAAAGGGGAAGGACTATGACTGCATCGCGCCTATAAGCGGGGGCAGGGACAGTGCATTCGTCCTGCACCAGTTGGCGAAAGAGTACGACATGAGGGTTCTCGCGCTTACAGTGGACAGCGGATTCATCACGGACGAGGCGCTCCGAAACATCGAGCAGGTTACTAACGAGCTCAGCGTCGACCACGTCTGGATCAAAGACGAGAATCAGATGGAGCTGGCGAGAAAGAACACGAAGCTCAAGTTTCAGGGTTGGCTGAGGAACCCGTCAATACACAACATAGTCCCTGTGCTCAACAGCGGAGACAAGCTGATGAACCTCAGGATGTTCCGCTACGCATCGCAGCACGAGATACCCCTCCTGCTGGGGGGGAACGTCGTGGGCACGAGCACCTACGAGCACGGTAACTCGCGTACCGGCTACCTAGGGGTGTTCCCGGATGACCACGGCGTCTACTCAACGTCAGATAAGATCAAGTTGATAACTTACTATGGCTGGGACTTTTTAGCGAACCGTTACAACTGGTACCCATCCATATTCACGGAGTACGTGAAAGGCGCCGCCATCTACTTCTTCGACCACAGGTTCAAGCCAGAGAACGTGGACCTAGTAGGCTTCTACGACTACATCCCTTGGAACGAGAAGAAGATCGTTTCCACCATCCACCGGATTGGCTGGAGGGGGGCAGACGACACCACCACCACTTGGAGGATAGACGACTCCGCGTACGCGCTGATCAACTACATCTACTTCTACTTGGCCGGTATCGACGAGCATGTCGAGCTGTTCAGCAAGATGATCCGGGCTGGCCAGTTAACCAGGGAAGAGGCTTACGCTAGGTGCAGGAGCGACTCGCGGCCGAGGATACGTTCACTCGACCAAGGCTTCGGGGAGCTCGGAGCATCGGCTGAGCAGGTGCACCAGGCGTTGGACAGGTACCGCGTCAAGGTAATAGAGAAATACCTCAAAGGAACGAGTTTTGAGAGATGCATGTCCTTGTACTCGCCCAGTACTACCCTCCTGACCTCGGCGGAAGCAGCACCAGAGCTTACAACGCCGTACGCGGATTAGCCCTGAACGGCGTCCAGACGACGGTCGTCGCCGCCTTCCCCCACTACCCACACGGGGTCATACCCAGCGAGTACCATGGAAAGCCGTACACAAGAGAATCAACAGGTCGAGTCGACGTAATCCGCACATACATGGTGCCCATGGAGTCCAAGGGGCTTGCGCGCCGCCTATGCACATTCATGACGTTCATCATGAGTAGCCTGATCGGGCTCCTCCTCGTGGAAGATGTGGACGCCGTCTGGGTGGCAAACCCCGACATCTTCGGGCTGATCCCCGGGTTACTGTTCCGCTGGAGGTTCAGGTGCCCGCTGGTGTTCAACGTCGACGACCTGTCGATAGAGGACGTCAGCAACCTTGAGATCATGGGGGGAGAGAGCATGCTGTTCAGGCTCGCTAGAGCCGTGAGCCGCTTCCTTTACCAGCGGGTAGACGCGGTTACGCCCCTCAGCCCAGGCTACTATGACGGGATAGCTAGGTTCGGAGTCCCCCACGAGGACATTCATCTGGTGCCTGTCGGCGTCGACCTAGACATCTTCAAACCAGCCGAGAAGAGGCAAGACGGCTTCACGGTGGCGTACAGTGGCTCATTCTCTGTTGCTTACGACTTCGACCAGATACTCAAAGCCGCTGAAACCCTGCGGGAACACCATGAGATCAGGTTCATCATACAGGGGAAGGGGGAGCTGGGCCAAGGCATCAGGAAGTCGATAAACGAGATGGGGCTCGAAAACGTGGAGCTCATCGACGCCATCTACACCCGGGGACAGGTGGCAGAGTTCCTCGGCCAGGCGGACGCCCTCATCCTTCCTCTCATAGACTTCGGGGCTCCGTACCCGGGTATATCGTCAAAGCTCTACGAGTATCAGGCACTTAGTAAGCCCATTATATGCTGCGCAGAGGGGCAGCCCTCCGTCTACGTCGAGGAGACCAGCTCAGGGATCGTAGTGAAGCCCGGCGACTACAATGGTCTCGCAGACGCCGTAATATACCTCCAGATGAACGGGGACGAAGCAGACGCGATGGGTCGAGCCGGTAGAAGATACGTCGAGACCAACGTCGGCGTCGACAAGATAGGCCAGAGGTTGAAGGCGGTTCTCACCAAGGCCATCCAGAGAAGGCGAGAAACATGAAGGCTCTCCAGATAAGCGACGGCTTGAACCCCGACTCATCCGAGGGGCGGAGGGTCCTAACTGTTTCACGCGTCCTCGCCGATGAGGGGCACGAGGTAACCGTCGCGTCGGCGGCGAGAAGCCCCGAAGAGAAGAGGCGCGTAGAATCCCTCGCCTCCCCAGATGTCAAACTGCTCTGGCACATGCCTCTGTTCAGGTTCAGCAACTTCTCCTACTCTCCTGGACTCTTCGACATGCTGAGCCGGGGTGGATACGACCTGGTCCACGCTCACAGCTACAGGCACTATGGTACCTATGTCGGGTCAATACTCAAGAAGAAAACGGGTACCCCATACGTCTTGAGCCCTTATGGGTCGAT
Organism: Candidatus Bathyarchaeota archaeon; assembly: GCA_016934355.1. The sequence goes on from JAFGTA010000188.1 coordinate 7,939, forward strand.
CAGCTACGAGTCCTCTGGCAGTCTCTCATTCCTGTACTGGATGCAGGACATCGTAACAAGAAAATATCCGATAAGGCTGGCTGACAGGATACTCGCGAACACTCTGTACGAGAGGAGCCAGATCATAGACTTCGGAGGCGAACCAGAGAAGATCGATGTCGTCTACAGGGAGGTGGACACCGAGCTCTTCAGGAAGGTTGACTTGGGCGACAACGGCGCTAGGGCCGTCCTGTTCGTGGGAAGGATCACCCCAATCAAGGGGATCGAGCTGATCATCGACGCCTTGGCGCGTCTCAACGCCGATATACAGTTATCGCTTGTGGGGCCATGCGAGGACAACGCATATCTCAGCAAGCTGAAAGGTAGGGCAAAGTCTCTCGGAGTCGACGATAGAGTTGTTTTCCATGGTCAGGTGCCTTACGAGGAGCTACCACTCCACTACTCGTCGGCGCTCGTCTTGGTTCTACCTTCCCGGTACGAGAACCTAGGCGGCGTACTCTTGGAAGCCCAGTCATGCCAGTGCCCCGTCATCGCCTCGGACGTAGGCGGGATGGGCGAAGTCATCGACGACGGCTCATCTGGCTATATTCTTCGTGAGCGGTCCCCGGTTGAGTTAGCCGAGAGGATAGGCGAACTGGCTGCGGATGACTCGCTGAGGCGTAAGATGGGGAGAAAAGGCAGGATTTTCGTTTCCAGTACTTTCTCGACTGAAGGCTATATCCGGAAAATCGTGGGGGCATACGAGAAGGCGCTTAAGTAGATTAGGCTTCACAGAGTATTTGCTCATAGTATTCGAACGTCTTCCCTGTGATTACCTTCCAGCTCAGGTTCTCCTCGACGTGCCGTACGCCTCTCTGCCCCATCTCACGCCGCAGGGGCTCGTCCCGGACTAGTGTGTCCAAGGTCTCGGCGAGCTGAGCGGTGTCGCCTCTCCGGATGAATACCCCGTTGTCGTAGTCGAGGTAGTGCTGGTTCCTCATGGTTCGCGGGATGACGACGGGGAGCCCCGCGGCCATAGCCTCGATGATGGTGATAGAGTCCAGCCCCGGCCAGACACCCACGTCAGCCGCGTTGTAGAAGCTGGAGAGCCGCTCCTTCGGCTGGAAACGTAGAAACATAGTCCCAAGCCCATAGCGTCTTGATAGTTCCTTAAGCCTGTCTTGGTATTCCTCGGGCCCCTTGCCGATGATCAGGGTCTTCACGCGGTTCCTCTCGGACATCATGTTCACCGCCTCCAGCAGCACATGGAGGTCCTTTCCCTCGTAATACTTGCCGGCGTACACTAGCAGCGCCTCGTCATCCCTTACACCGAGTTCTTTTCTGGTGGCCTCTCTCAACTTGTCATCCTGTCTGAAGAGGTTCACCGTGGCGCCGAGGGGGATCAACCTGATCTTATCCAGGTCCACTCCGGCTTGCTGGTTCAGCCATCTCCTGCTAGACTCCGCGACGGCGATGTATCCGTCGGCGCCGTTGAACAGTTTCCTGCTCAGCGGGTTATGGAACCATAGATACCGCGCCGCCGAACCCATGAGCGAGGTGCTCTGATTGTCATAGTCCATGTGACAGTCGGCGACAAGCTTGAAGCCGAGCTCCTTCTTCGCTGCCGCTGTCATGACGGACGTCGGCGTGACGACGCCGTGCGCGTGGACGATGTCAGGGTCATAGTCTCTGAGGCTCTCCTTCAGCCCGGATAGTACGCAGTCCTCGGAGAATCCGAGTTCAAACCGGATGGGAAGCCTTTGTGTGCGTACTCCTTCTTCTTCTGATTCGCCTGTCTTTAGCTTCTTGTCTCCTAGAACCCACCGCACGGGCAGTCCGTACCTGTTGGATGTGATCACCTTAACTTCGTGGCCGAGTCTAGTCTGCTCCTTGGCGAGGTAGTACTCCTGGAAGCCAAGCTGAGGCTGAAAGTATGGTACGACGTGGGCTATCCTCATACCTCTCACCTTATGCCAGTCGCTGTCCGCCGCAGCGCCTCCCTAGCCGTGTAGTACCTGCGGACCTCCCTGTCCTTCATGAGGCCCTCCTTCAGGTCTCCGTAGCCCCTGAAGAGGTCAATGGTCTGCCCTAGCCCAAAGCCCTCCCATGGTGCCATCAGTAGCACGTAGAATGGGCTGGCCCCGAGTGCCTTCATCATTCTCCCCCTCTGGAAGGGGGAGGGCACGAGTGTGGCCCTCGTGACGTGAGTAGGTACGTCGAGTTGAGCCGCCTTGTAGCCTCTAATACGCGCTTTTACGCCGTAGAACGTGTCGTAGGCTACGTCCGGGAACTCGCTGAATGGTACCGACAGGAACAGCTCACGCTCAACGAGGAAGCACATTCCCCGGGCGTTCTCGGTTATTATGAAGCCTTCGTTTCTTCTCCTGCCTTCCAGAACCCATTCGCCGTCTCTCTGGATGTGTATGCAGCCGCTCACTACCTTGTACTCTGGGTTCTCCTCCATGAACCCGATGACTCTCTCGAAGTAGTCGGATGGGAGAACCGTGTCGCCGTCCATCTTGCAGTAGTAGTCGTACTCTTCACCAGTCTCGTAGACCGTCTTGATGGCTTGTCTCCACCCTCTCCCTGCGACGATGGCGTACTCGGTCTTCTCCGGAAGTCTGTGCACCTTAATCCAGTCCGTATCCAATGTGTGTGCTTCGAGGAGCTCCAGGCTGCCGTCTGTGCTGCCGTCGTCTGAGATCACCCAGACCGCTGGCCTCAGGGTTTGATTCTTCACGGCCTCGATCACACTGGGTATGTTCTCTGACTCGTTGAAGAAGCTGGAGAAAACAGCGATCCTAGGCCTCATTACGTCGGGTATGAGACCTAGATTTCTGTTATATATCATCTTGTAGGTGGACCCAGCCTATTAATCACCGCGATGTGTAGCGGGGGTCTATTCAAAAGTGGATAAATAACCTAGTTTTCGAGTCAGCATTAATGAAGGGCAACGGGCGGAGAGAGAGGTTACTGTTATTCGCCCCAGTTCTGGGTCTTCTCGTTGTGACTCTCGTTTCGCTATCAGGGGCGGAGAGTGGCGTCTGGAAGGCTGTGTCCTTCGTGGCGGTTCTTTTCCTACCCAGCTTCTACTTATCGAGACTGTTTTCTAGGGACTTGGGCCTCGAAGTCGACGAAGCGTTTGTCATGAACCTGTTTCTGAACGTCTATCTGCTGATGTTCACCTACATCTACCTGAGCATGCTCTCCATCCAGGTAACTGGAAGCCTCGTTCTAGGCGTCCAGTCAGCCTTTTGCCTCGTGTCGATTCCGTTAACGAGGACACAGGAAACGATGTCTATCAGGATAGAGTCACCCGATAAAATTGTCTTGAAGTCGATTGGGATGATGTTGTGCTTCATGATCGGCTTCATAGTTGTCTCCTACGTCATCCCCACGGAGCACTGGCGTGGCTTGGACCCGTGGGAGACGGTTACCATCGTCAAGGCCATTAAGCTGCACTCGTTCTCGCCTTCGGAGGCCGTGGACTACTTCTTCAGCTTCGTCCACCTCGACCAGTCCGGCTTCTACTACTTCGTGGCTGCCCTGTCTGAAGTAACAAGTGTTGACGTCCCTTTCATGATGAGGTACGGTGGACTTTTCAGCGCCGGGCTTTGCTCAGTTATCACCTATATCTATGTAAAGAGGACGGTGAATCCCTTCGCTGGGCTGCTCTCTTCCCTGCTGATCTTTGCGAACCCGTACATGGTGCAGAGGTTCGCCGCCCCGATGAGGGAGAACCTCTCATTCTACGCGTTGATATTGGTGCTCTTCCTCCTGCAGAGAAGAAAGGAGTCCGGCATCCATGGCGGCGGCTCGGCTTTCATCGCCGTCGCAGGGCTACTGATCGGGGCGTCCATCGTCACCCATCCACTCGTGACGCTGTTCGTCGTAGGCGTTCTCGCCTTTGACGCAGCTAGGCATTACCTCAACGGGCGCATAGCCCAGCTGAAGGAGACCTTGCTCGCTGCCGGGCTTGGATGCGTCCTTGCGAGCCCCTATCTCCATTACCTGTATTACCCGTTGAAGCCCTTCATAGGCGAGAGCAACCTGATACCTTTCTCCATCGCGGTGACGGGGCTAGGTCTCGCCTCCGTACTATCTCTAAGATACCGTAGAGAAGAGGTCAACGGGTTCATCGCGAGACATGGACCTATCTTGATGAAGGGATTCGTGGCGGCTGCCGCCGTAGCGTTCATCCACACACTCCTCGTGCCCAGAGACTTTCCCTCCAGCTTCGGGTTCAGCGATCTAAGCCAAGACATGTTCGCCTCTAACCTGCTGCTCCTGTCCCTGTTTGGCTTCATCACGTTACCCGCGTCGCCGGTCCCCGCAGGTGTAGTCGTCGTGACCTCTATACTGTGGCTGTCGATGGCTGCTACGAACCTCGGATTCGCCTTGCCGCTGGACCGGCTGGTCATCTACATGACGTGGGTCCAGACGTTCTTCTTCGCCCTCTTCATCGAAAGGTTCGCGGGGTTCAAGGCATCCAATCATTATCAGGGAACCGGTGTAAAGGAACTGTGCTCCTACGCCCTGGAGAGTATAAAGAATAACCGTGCGGTCATCGCGGTTCTGATACTCGTGGTCTCATCGACGGTCGTCCAGGTAAACGGCTACGCCCGAAGCCAAGTCGACTTCACGTACGACGACGTCCACTCCGCTAGGCTCTTCGTAAGAGACCTAGAGGAAGACGACCTCGTACTCCCGATAGGCATCACAGACAGGCTGCTTTACTACGTGGACGCCCCTCGCGAGAACATGGTCACAGACGTAGACGAGCACGAGTGGGTCACGGAGCTGTTCCGCGTATCCTCGCCCTACGAGTTCACGTCCATGATCCATGAACGCTACCCCGACGTCCAGAGGGTACACGTGTTCGGACTCACAAAAGACCGAAGGGTTCAACCACGAACCCTCCTGAACTATGAGATGCTAGCGAAGTACGCCGAGGAAAAAGAGTATAGGACCGTAGTAACGTACACGCTGCCTGTGCCCTTCGCCCTCGACGGCGTCCCCCTTCAAAAGGTGAAAGAGGTCGGAGACGTCAAGCCCCTTTTCGATAACGCCGCTGAGTGGGTCAGCCACGTAACCAGCCTCAGCAACGTCCTTTATGACGAGGCAACATCCAGGTTCCTCCAGTTCTTCTCGGTAGGCGAAATGGGTAGCCGCGATGGTTTGACGCTCACTTTTTCCAGCGATGGGGCATCCTGGGTAGGAGCCGAACTGCCTATCATCGCGGGCTCTTACAGGTCTCCGTACATCGTGCAAGGCGAATGCTACGAATTATTCTGCGAGGACGTCGCCGCCAAGACCATAGTGAGATTCACAAGCGAGGACCTGATCGATTGGAGCGGCCCCCATGAGGTGCTTGATGCCCCTGTAAACGGACAAGGCTCCGCCGGCTCTCCTGTGGTGTGGGTCGAGAATTCAGGCTGGTACATGATGTACGAACAGAGAAATCTCGACGGCGACGACTTCGGCTGCACTCTGAAGATCGCCGAGTCGGCTGACGGCCAGATCTGGGCAACTCAGGATGAGGAGCTCGAGTGGCTTCTCAACTATGTGTCAGTGGGGGCTGTCTTCGACGCCGTAAGAGTGCTTCCCTCAGACATCATAGTGCTCGACGAAGGCTACTTGCTTCTTGGGCGGGTCCTCGTGGGCGACGGGCAGGGCTACCAAGAAACCACTGCCACGTTCTTCCTTGATGGCAGCCTCAGGAACCGCGTCGCTGAGTTCCAGCCTATCGACTTCGGAGATGATCATGTCAGAGTCGATTCTCTTCATGTGGCGAGGAACCCTGTAACCCGGGAGACCGTGTTCTACTTCGTCGAATCGACTGGTGAAGTCGGCTACGCGAGGATGGGCGCCATATCCGACACTGAGTAAACTGGGCTCCGATCCGGTGCATGTAGCCCACGTCTATTCAAATACGATAAATAAGCACCGCATCGAGTCAACAGCCATGCGGGAAGATGGAACAGTGATCGATAGACTGATCTATGCTTCGCCGTTCCTCCTTCTCGCATCGTACACGGCGGTGGGCTCGTTCATTCACTTGGACAGCTTCCCTCTGAGGCTCCTTTCGTTCCTCGCCACGTTGATACTTCCCGCATTCTACCTGGCGAGGCTAGTTTCGAGGGAGCTGGGCTTGGGTCTGGACGAGTTCCTCGCCGTGGACGCCATTCTAGGCGCCGTGCTTCTCAAGTTCACTTACGTCTACCTGACCACGTTCCTCGGGGAGGTCACGAGGCTCCACGTTATGCTGTCCCTCACCGTGCTATCCACCGCGTCATTCATTCTGGATTCACGGATGGGTGGCGACTATCCGCCTAAGCCTCCCGAGCACGCCATCAAGCCGATCCTGCTGCTGGTGAGCTTCCTGTTCGGCTTAGCAATCGTATCGCGGAGCCTCCCCTTCGAGTTCTGGAGAGGGGCTGACCCGTGGGAAGCTGCCACGGTGTCCCGGGCGATCGCTGAGCTCAGCCTCTCGCCGTCCCAAGCGGTGGAGTACTTCTACAGCTATGTGCACCTAGATAACTCTGGGTTCTACTACCTCATCTCATCGGTGAGCGTGGTCACGGGGCTGAGCGTAGACTCTGTCCTCAGGTTCGGCGGCCCGGTTCTCGCAGGCGCAGCATCCACGTTGACGTACTTGGTGGCTAAGAGGGTGTACTCTCCATTGTCTGGGCTCGTCGCGTCGTTCCTTCTATTCACGAACTACTACATCTACTTCCGTTTCTCGTCGCCGCTGAGGGAGAACCTCGGAGTCCTTTATCTTCTGGCGATCATCCTGCTCTTCGAGTCAGTGAGGGACTCGTCGAGGACGTTGAAGCCGGGCACCGTCGCCTCTTTTGCCCTACTGTTCGGCGGCTGCCTTGTGACCCACATCCTCACTCCTTTCATGGTTGTCGGCGTGGTCTCAGTCCACGTGCTCCGTTTCCTCGCGTCACATGACAATAAAACGATCAGAAACGTTGGGCTCGGGTTGGCAGCTGCGGTGCTGATTCCCTGGATGTATCTGGGGTACCTGCTTTACCCCCTCAAGTTTTTCCTAAAAACCAACACGGCTGTAGGAGTCTCTGCGCTGGTCATACTAGCAGCGTTGGCTGTCACCTTATACATTCTGAGGAGAAGCGGTTTCGAGGTTTCCTCTATTGGGCGAAACAATCCTAAAAAGGCTGTCTTATCAGTTGAACTTGTCTTCTACCTCGTTTTCTTGGTGAGCCTGCTGTTTCCGCCTTTTCTCGGCGAGGGATTCGAGTTCGAGTGCCTGTCCTTCGACCTCTTCTCAGACGTAGTTCTGATCGCCGCATTCGTTGGTCTACTTGTCTTTAGGCGAGCAAGCAGGCTTTCATTTGTGGGTCTTGGCTCGCTCCTCGCCGTGTTCATGGCGTTAAGCTACTTCGGGGTCGAGGTGCCGTTGAACCGTTTCTCGGTTTACATCGCGTTCATCCTCTGTGTGAAGGCTTCGAGTGTTTTCGCCGGTATGAATCCCGGTGCCGGCTTCGGCTCAGGGCTCTCGGTTCAGGGTCTACGTGACGTTGTCGTCCGGAACAGGGTTTATCTCGTCCTGTTGCTGCTGGTGGTGTCCATGAGCCTCACAGAGGTCCAGGGGCTCCCGAGGTTCTACACGACGTTCACCGAGCGCGACATCGAAGCTACCAAGGGATTCGTGGAGACGTTGTCTGCCGAGGACCTTGTGATCGCAGACGAGGTATCGGAGCACCTTCTGTACTACGTGGACACGCCGAGGGAGAACCTCGTGACGCTCATGGACGACAACCTGTGGCTGAACTCGTTCCTCAACTCGTCTACGCCCTACGAGCTGTCCGAGCAGGTCGCCACCCAGTACCCGGAGAAGACTCGGCTACGCCTCTTTATGAAGAACGATTACTATTGGAACTGGAACTTCCTGCCTTTCCCCCAAGAACTCTATGACTACTACTGCAGCCAGACTCAGATCGACACCGTCCGGGTGCTCACCTTTGACCTTCCCTTCACAGCGGAGAAGATCCCATTAGAGAAGGTGAAGTTCATCGAGACGAACGAGGTCGCTTTGACGGGTAGCGGAGACACGGCGTGGGACCATGAGGTGGAGAGCCCGAGCAACCTCGTAAACGACCTAGGAGACCACGAGAAGCCATACAAGATGTACTACACGGGGGTCGGCAGAGACCTCACAGGAATAGGGTTAGCTTACTCCGAGGACGGACGCACATGGTTCAAGGAAAGCGAACCGGTCTTAACCGGTTACTCCGAACCTTACGTCGTCCAAGACGGGGGAATCTACCGCCTCTTCTGCGAGAGGCAGTCCGACGACTCGATCGTGAGCTTCACTAGTGTGGACGGCATCGAATGGGGAGAGGAGACGCTAATCGAGCTCGCTCAGCTCGGCGACTACGCGGTGCACAGGTATGAGTCGCCCGTCGCCTGGCTCGAAGAAGGCGAGTGGTTCCTAGCATTGACGGAGTCAGGGATCGGCGACGTCGACTACGTCAACGAGCCTGTTGTCTTCGTGTCGCATGACAGTGTAAACTGGGATAGGAACGTGACGGGTGGGTGGACGTTGAAGGTGGATAGTGGCAGGAGGTTCAAGCTCCGCCGGCTGCTGCTCACCGACGTGGCTCGTGTGGGCGACGGCTACATGTTTTTGGGCAGGTTCCTTGCTGAGAACGAAGAATCGGAGTACCAGTGGCGGACCGGGTCGCTGTACCTGAACAGCCTTGAGAGCCGCGTCGCCACGGTCAGGAGCTACGTCTACAAGGACTGTGCCGAGGGGAGCACACTAGTCGAGTCCGTGAACTTCATGGATACGCCTAATGGTTCAGGTTTCTACTATACGAGCCGTGACAGAATCACCCTGGGCGCCGCCTCAGACCACTACGGCGTACCCGAGAGGCTCATCACCAAGCCTTGATTGATCTATTTCACTTATCTAGAACTCTTATATCACGCACCCAATCGAATTACCCGGTGGACGGGTCATTTGCAACGCTTACACAAGACTATAATCGTCTTAGCCTGCATCATGCTATCCGTCCTGCTTTTATCCCTGTCAATCGACTCGCTGGGCGAGGTGCCTAGCCTCTGGGAGCTTAAGGCGCCCGACCTCCCCGAGCTAAACCCGGAAATGCCTAACATGACAGCCACGCCCAACCCCGAGACCACAAAACTTGAGAAGCCGGACATAAGCCTCGGCGACGCGGAGCCCCTCTTCAGGGTCATAGGCGCGACAGGTACACAGTACCTCCGCATCATGGCTTACGACAAGTACTCGTCGGGGCTCTGGGGCTCGTCCCCCTCCGACCCTGTCTCGTACCTGGGCGAACTCATCTGGCCCGACATCTTCGTAAATTCGTCGCTGGTCAGGATGAGCTTCAGTGTCGAGCCTCTCACCGACCTCGGCGAGTATCTCCCCACCGCGCCCAACACCATAAGCCTGAACCTGACTGATCTCGTCACCTACTACGGCGACGAGATGGTTTTCAGCTGTGAGGCTGGCGTGGACGCGTACAATCTTACCTACCTCAAGTACAGCTATAGCGACGATCTCCTAAGTGTAAGCGACGTCGCCTATCTGCCGGAGTACCTCGAGGTGCCTACTGAACTCGACGAAGGGCTACAATCCCTCGCCGAGGAGATCGCGGGCAACGCCTCGACGCCCTACGAGCAGCTACTCGTCCTTGAGGACTATCTCAAAACTCATTACGACTACAACCTGACGGGGCTGGACGCGCCGCCCGGGACTGACCCCCTCGAGTTTTTCCTGTACGAGAGCGGAGAGGGGGTGTGTACCGACTTCAACACCGCGCTCACGATGCTTGCTCGGAGCCTTAACATATCCGCGAGATTGGTGGGCGGCTACTACATAGACCCATTCGCCTTGGTGCAGGATGTCTTTCCTCTCCAGGCTCACGCGTTCACCGAGGTGCCGTTCGAGGGACTCGGATGGATAATTTTCGACGCCACGCCGGGCTCAGACCTTTTGTCTCTGATCGAAAGTCTGGGCGGCGTCAACGTGACTGATGTGCTCCCTGACCACTCGTTCGACGGTGACACCGAGGTGCCGGTGGAGGGAGACGTCCCCGCTGAGGGGGACGAAGTGTTCACGATTTTCGGTGCCACCGGCTCCAGTTACCTCAGGGACGGTGTCGGCGACTACTATAACGGCTCATGGTACATGCGCGACTCATACGCCATTCCCTATACGGGTCAGTATGTGGCGTCCGTCATAACCGGCTACAGCGGCTACGGCGAGTACCACTATTATGTAGAGCCTTCTCAAGCCATCGGCGGCTTCATCCCGTCGCCGCTCCACCCCCTCCAGCTCAATGTGGAGTGGGACATAACCTTCTACCCCGAGCATGGGCTCTTCCGGGTCGATGAGCCGCTCGCCATAGGCTACGAGGTACAGTCCGAGGTCTACACGTTCAACGCTTCCACGCTGGATGATGCCACCCCCTACAACAGCACGCTGTACAAACAGGTACCTGAGAAGTTGAGGAACAAGATTCTCCCGTTGGCGGAGCAGGTGACACGGAACCAGGAGTCCCCATACCTGAAGGTGAAGGCGCTCGAGAACTACCTGAAGAACCAGTACAGCTACAACCTCTCGTACACGAGGTCTCCCGTGAACGTTGACCCCGTCGAGTGGTTCCTGTTCCATGAAAGGCAAGGTGTATGCACCAACTTCAACACCGCCCTCACCCTCCTAGCAAGAAGCCTCGGCATCCCCGCGAGGCTCGCCACAGGGTACCTTGTGAACCCCGAGAGCGAGGTCCAGACGGTGAAGGCGACGCAGGCACACGCGTACGCGGAGGTCCTCTTCGACGATCTGGGGTGGATAGTGTTCGACGCGACGCCCATGGGCGGCGCGGAGGAGCCGCCGGAGCCTCCAGGGAGGACCCCCACCAACGCAACCATCACCTATCAGGACGACTACGTTATCGTCGGCTCGTCGTTCACGGTCGCCGGCATCGTCGTGGACGACCAGGGAGAAGACGTGACCGGACTGGATGTGTTGGTCTACCTGAAGAAGGATAAATCTGAGCCGGGTGTGCTCGCCGGCAGAGGCGTCGTAACGGACGGATTGTTCAACGTCACATGCGTGTTCCCGATGGGGCTCCCCGGCGGGGAGTACATGGTTGACGCCCACGCCCTGGGCAACGAAATATACCTAGGGTCTTGGAGCGACCCGCCGATCACTAGCTACACCGAGACAGAGTTCATCAGCGACACGCCGGAGAAGGTGGTCACAGGAAAGACGTTCAACATAACAGGGACCCTCGTCGAGAAACAGACGGCGAAGGGGCTGCCAAACACGCCGTGCACCGTGTCCACCGGGTTCGAGACGCTGAGCGCCGTGACCGACAAGAACGGGAGGATCAACGTAGAAGCCGAGTACACAGAGCCAGGCGCCTTCTCCATCGAGATGAGGTACGGAGGCGAGGACTACAGATTGGAGGCCTTGACGGTGACGTTCATCGAATCCATCCCCCTCATACTGACTCCCACTGCCGACATTAGGCTCATCAGGGGGGAGAATTCCCTCATCGGCGGAACGGTTCACGCCGACGAGATACCCGGTGAGCTGGAGACGATCACCTTGAGCCTCGAAAGCCAAGAGATATCAACTGTGACAAACGAGCGGGGAGAGTTCTTCATCGTGTACAGGGTTCACGGCGACCACGAGCTCGGCTCGCTGCCCCTCCACTTCACGCTCCATAGCGGCCAGCAGCAGGTACAGGCGGAAGCCACCATTGTTGCGAGACCCCAGATCGATTACGCTTCCAGGCAGACGGTTGAAGCCGGTAAGCAGCACCCTGTGAGGGTCATGCTGGTCGATGACCGCGGGCAGCCCATGGAGGGCAGACCTGTGACGCTTCGCTACCGGTGCGGAGACATCACGGGGAACCAGACCGTCCACACGGACAACATCGGCGAAGCCGACTTCACGTTCAAGCTCACCGACCCGGAGGAGACCACCCTCACCATGACCGTCACGTACCATGGCGAAACATACTACACAGCCGCCTCGGCATCCACATCACTAACCGTCGTCACACCCACCCAGTTCCCGATTCTACAAGCCGCGGCGGCAGCCCTAGGGCTCGCCGGGGTAGGCGCGCTCGTCTACCTACAGAAGACGAGATCAGCAGAGGCGACGGAGGAGCAGCCCGCAAGCGTCGCCGAGGCTGAAACCCGTTCAACCAGGCTCTCAATCGCGTTGCCACAGATCAGGGCGCCCTTCCCCAACGTATGGGGAGTAAACGAGGAGCTTGAACTCCTGATACGTCTCACCTCAGTCGAGGGAGACCCCATCATGAACGCCCCGCTGAACATGGTGATCGACGGGACGCCACAGCAGGTCACCACGAGTGGAACCGGTGAAGCGTCGACAACCACGTCCATCGACTCGATCAAGGATCTCAAGGTTTCCGTGAATTATAGCCCCGAGGGACTTCACACCGAGCTCGACATAAGGATAGTGGACTACCGGGACGAGATAATAAGCCTCTTCAACGAGAAGTTCAGCGAGGCGCAGAAGAGGTTCAAGGCAGTCAAGGACAACTACACGGCCAGGGAGCTCCTGGGCTACCTGAAGACCCAGACGCCGGAGGAGACGCATGTGCCTCTGGGGGAGATGATCTTCATCTTCGAGGAGGCCAACTACAGTCTGCACCCCATAGCGAGAAGCAGCTACGAGGGCTTCTACCTGGCAAAAACCGCTTTCGAGGAGGAGTTGAATGGAGAAACGAGTTAAAGAGATTATACTGCCGTCAGCGGTCTACGTCGCACTGCTGACGATCATCCTATGGTTCCTGGTGCTACAGGAGACGACTATACCCTTCAACTTCTTGGGCTACTCCCTTGAGCTGAGCCTCTCGTTCTTAGGTCCCCCACTGATAGCCCTACTGAGCATGAGGTACTTGTCACTCGTAGTCGAAAAACTGCTGACGGGCGATGCGACGCAGCCCCTCTCGGAGGGCCTAGACACCATAGCGGTAACCTCGTTCCTCTACTTCGCCGCCGACTGGAGCCTCGTCCCAGGCTGGGTGAAACCGATAACGGCTTTCCTGTTCTACTCTTCTATACTCTCGACGCTGCACAAAACCATCAGCGTGTTCATCAGGGACATCAACTACATCTTCGAGCCGCTGCTCACCAGCCTATACATACTCTTCATCGGCTTCATCGGCAGCCACACCTGGCTGTCGGTCTACCCACACCTCGAAGGACTGGCTCTGAGCTCGCCTTACTCCGACCTCCTCTCCCCCTACTTCGAGGCAGGCTTGGCGAGGCCTGTGAACAACGTCATCGTGGCAAGCACCGCCATAACAGCGGTGCTCTCTCTAACGGGCATAGTAAAGAACCACCCCAACCCGTACCTCAGGTACGTCGGCACCAACGTCGGGAGCCAGATGGAGAAGGTGACCCTAGTCAACTTCGTCCTAATCTACTATCTCTTCTTCGTAAGGACCTACCTTATAGGGCTCTCCGGTCTGAACCCTCAGTACATCGTCATAGCCGAGTGGGCAGCGATATGCCTGGGCTTCTACCTCGGCTACAGGAGCATCAAGAGCTACGCCGAGGCATCCCTCGTCCAGCAGGACCTCACGGGGACGTGGAGGCGGCACCTGCAACAGGTGAACATCCACACCGACTCTCAGCTTGACCATCTTTCAGGTCTCGTCGAGCGCTTCATCGTGGAAGGGGAGAAGAACGAGTTCATCGTCCAGCTATCCCTCCTGCTCAGGAACTCCGGCGGAAACGCGTATTCGATAACATCCGCGCTGACGCCCCTCATCGAGTACAGGGACATGAATCCCCCGAAGATAGGGTTACCCTGGCAGGCAGACAACATTGCCAAGCTGAACCACCAGCGGAGAAGAAAGATCGTTAACACAGTACTCGGCTCCATACAGTTAAAACCCCCCGGCATTCAACCAACCCCCGAGGAGGCCGAGGAAGCGTCCCAGGAGGTATACTAGATGCAGATCAATGAGTTAAAGACGGTATGCGACAGCATCCTCGACACGGTCCAGACCTACTTCGTAGGCGAGAGGACCCTTCTCCAGAAAGTACTCGCCGCGGCACTCGCCAACGGCCACATACTATTCGAGGACAACCCCGGCCTAGGCAAGACGCTGCTGGCGAAGGTGTTCGCCAGGGCCACCGGCTGCGACTGGAGCCGAGTACAGTTCACCCCAGACCTCATGCCCGCCGACATCGTAGGAACAAAGGTGTGGAGGATGAACACCGGGGAGTTCACTCTCGAGAAGGGCCCAGTGTTCACCCACATCCTGCTGGCGGATGAGATAAACAGGTCGCCCCCGAAGGTTCAGTCCGCCCTCTTGGAGTGCATGGAGGAGAGGCAGGTCACCATCGAGGGAGACACCCACGCCCTTGAGCGTCCTTTCTTCGTGATAGGCACCCAGAACCCCATTGAGCTTGAGGGCACCTACCCGCTGCCAGAGGCCCAGCTAGACCGCTTCCTCATAAAGCTCTCCACCGGCTACGTCGAGACCGAGGAGCTGGAGGCTGAGATACTCATGAGGCGGTCCGACTGGAAGCAGGACGACCCTACGGAACTCATACAGAGCGTAACCACCACCGAGACGTTCAGGGATCTCCAAGACGTAGTCGAGACAGGCGTCTACGTCGACAGCCAGATCTACATGTACCTCTCCAAGATAGTCAGGGCGACGCGACTGAGCCCCTACGTAGAGGTGGGCGCCAGCCCGAGGGGCGGGCTAAGCCTCTTCAAGGTCTCCAGAGCCAACGCAGCCATGAATGGCAGGGACTACGTGATACCCGACGACGTGAAGCAGTACGCCGTCGACGCCCTAGCCCATCGCATGATAATGAAGCTCGAATACGCCCTCGAGGACCGCATAACCCCCGAGGGGATCATAGCCGATGTCCTCGAGAAGGTGGAGGCGCCTAAAGAGATCATGCGCAGGTAGAGAACATTGCTTACCGGTGTCCCGCTGAAGCTCAGCCTGAGCTCCTTCGGATTCATCCTCGTAGGCATGGCCACCGGCAACATGATAATGATTTACCTTGGGCTCATCCCCCTTCTCTTCGTCGTGGCCGCTCTCTTCATCGAGGCGCCTAGGCAGTTCTCCATGGAGGCGCAGGAGGAGTCCGTGAGCGTCGAAGTGGACGACGAGCTGAGCGTCACGAGGCGAGTCCACGTAGGCGAAGGATGGGGCCTAGTCACATTAGGGGAGGAGCTGCCATCGAGCTTCGAGCTTGTGGAAGGCAACAACTTCCAGGCATTCTGGAAGAACCGCGGTGATGCCGAGGTCGAACTCAAATATACTGTGAAGTGCACCCGCAGGGGCACATACCAACTCGACAAGGTGAACTGGGAAGCCCGTCACCCCATGTCTATGACCCCGACCATGACGGGCGTTTTCCCTCTGAAACAGGAACTCATCGTGAAGCCCCGCAGCCTCAGGATAAAACGGATACGGCAGCAGAAGATATTCACCAAGATACCTATGCCCGCCGAGTCCAGGATAAAGATCGGTGTCCCAACCTCCGACTTCAAGGAGCTCAGGGAGTACCATTTCGGAGACTCTTACAAGCAGATCAACTGGAAGGCAACCGCACGCAACTTCAAGGGGGCGAACATGCTCCCAACCGTCAACGAGTACGAGAAGGAGGGCCGGAGACTAGTCTTCGTGTTCCTCGACACTTCCCCCTCCCTCGGGCTAGGCACCGATCTACGCAACAGCTTCGAGTACGCGGTGCAGGCGGTGCTCGGCCTCTCAGAGTTCTACATCTCGAGGCAGTGCAAGCTGGGCGTCTCTCTCTATAACAGCGGCTCAGCTGAAGCTGGTAAGCCTCGCACTTACCTAAGAGGTGAGCGGTTAATAGGTGATCAACAGGGACTCGTTGTAACGGGTGAAGAGAGCGAACCGCCCAGGCTCGGAAAAGGCGTGTTGCTGTTCCCCGAGACTGGGAAGATACAGCAGTACAGAGTCCACCAGATGATGCTCGAAACAGAGATGGGGTCCACGTCATACAGCCTCCACAACTCAGTTGGCTATGTCAAAGGCCACCTGCACGGCTCGAACCCACTCTTCACCATCGTCACCCGTGTCCATGACGGCAACTTCGGTAGCCTTGTCTCAGGGGTTCAGGAACTCACCAAGTACACGAGAAAGTCTAGGCGGCAGAGGTCCAACATTATGGTCGTTAACGTCTCGGGCTACAGCCTGACCATCAGGAAGAGAGGGGACAAGACAGCGGCGCAGCTCTTGGAGCACCAGGAAAACGCGTACCTGAACAGGCTCAGGAGCCTCGGCATCATGGCTGTGAACTGGCAGCCTACCCGTCAATCGATCACAGAGGTGCTTCTGGCGCAGGTGGGGAACAGATGAACAGGGACGAGATGATCATCCGGTTCTACGAGGTTGTGATAACCATCGGGAGCAGTTACCTTGCCATCAACTCGTTCTTCGCTTCCTCCCTCTACGGCTCAATCAGTCAGCTAATCAACGGGTTGCTGGCCACGTTCAACATCCAAACAGTTTCCACAGCCCAAGTGAGCCAGATCGTTCCCATGCTGGTCAGCGCCATCGTGTTCCTCATAGTCATCTACGACTATGCCATAGGCAAACCCGAGAACATGATAGACATCTACGAGATCAACTTGGTACTCATCACACCAGAGGTCCTGAGCTTCTCTAGGCTCAACTGGCTTAACCTTATCGAGAAGCCCCAAGTACTCGAGCCCACCCGCGGACCCACTGCGGTGTTCCTAACTGGTGCCGTCATCCTCGTCGGCTACCTATCCCTGTTGTTCACGTCGCGGTTCAAGGAGACCGTTCAGGAGCTATCCGTGAGGGGAGCTGAAGACGAACGGATACAGGGTGTCTTCACAAAACAGTCTACCATCACGATCGGCTTGGTGCTGCTCTCAGCCCTATCAAGCATCATTCTCTTCGCGGTTAACCCGATAATAAAAGCGTTTTTATCGCCTGCTCTCTCCGGGATACGGTACGGGTACCTGTACCTCGGGATCCTCGCGGTGTTCACTTTCACCGTGAGCGTGTTTTATTACTATAACGAGCAGGGATCGATGGATGACTTACCGCATTCAGACGAATCCCTAAACTAGTTGCCTTGACGTCCCCTCATCAGTCACCGTGACATAGATAGTCGGAACTTATATTTCGAGAATATACTGTTTCTGGCGTCGTTCATCAAACATAGTCTCGTTTAAGCCGAGACGCGTTCCCTTGCCCGAGATGAACAGAAGATCAGAGGCTACGCCGTAGCAGTCGTTCACCTGGATGTCCTTTTTCACGAGCTCAACGATCTCGACGTTATCCATGTCTGCGATCACTGATCTATGATTTCTTTCCATCAGTCCACAAGTTGGGCATATCCGATATAAGGACCGTGGAGCGTGAATCTCTACTCCGAATATCGAGTCAGGATACTATTTTAACCGAAAAATAGGCGAAAAAATGGAGTAGTCAGGAGTTTAGGAGGTTAAGGGACTCCGTGAGAGTCTCCTTCATCTTGGCGACGGTGTCAGCGGATATGTTCTCGATGGAGTCCAATTCATTGTATTCGGCGTCGGACATCTTCTCAAGCTCCACGATCTCGTCATCCGGAACCAGCTTACGTAGATTAACCACGTAAAGGATTCCTCCCTTCCTGTTCTTGATCTCAACCTCAAGGTGCTCGATATCCCACTTATAGGCCGGGGCCTTCACCTTGTACTCCTCGTCGTCGGCGTCACCGATGTTCCTCCTGATCTCGAGGAGCTCAAAGTCCTTCCTCGCGTTAACAAGACCCTCCTCCATCCGCTCGATGTCGGCCTTGAACCGCCTAACGGTGTCGTCGCGCCTGCTCACCCAGATTCTTCCCTGGTCGACGTAGCTGTCGAAGAGCTTTTTGAATGTCTCCTCCTTCACCTGGCCATCACGCAGGAGGCGCACGAGCCTTATCTTCAGCGTTATATTCTTTGCTAGGTTGTCCATGACCTCCTTGGTTAGGGGGTCCGGCGCGAACTCGATTTTTATCTCTTCCATCATTTCAGTTTCCTCCTCAATGAACGTGACTGCTTCCTCTGGTTTCTCGACCTCATATACAGCCTCTTCCACTACTTCAAGCTGCTGGGCGGGCTCCTCTGGTGCGGGTTCCTCGACTTGAGGCTCCGCTACGATCTCAGACTCCACGATAGGTTCAGGTTTCTCGTACTCAAGAACCTCTTCCGGCAGCTCTTTGATTTCAGGCTCCTCTACAGAGGGTTCTTCGATAGGTTCAGGTTCCTCGTACTCCAAAGCCTCATCCGATGGCTCTTCGATCTCAGGCTCCTCCTCGACGGGCTCCTCGATGAGCACCTCTTCCTCCTCGCTATCATCTGGGAGCACCTCAATCTCTTCATCGAAAAGGGGCTCTGGCTCCGCCTCGACTATCTCTATCACCTCGAGCTCCTCCTCGATGACAGCAAGTTCCTCTTCCTCCTGAGGCGCCTCTACCTCAACAGGCTGTGACTCGGACACATACTCTGGCTCAGGTGCAGGTTCAGGCTCAACCTCAATAGTGGTTTCGATCTCGATTATTTCATCGACTTCTGGTTCGGGTTCAGCTACATACTCTGGCTCTGCCTCGATCTCTAGGATCTGCTCTGTCTCCGGTTCGATCTCGACAGTCTGCTCCGGCTCTGCCTCGGGCTCCTCCTCGATCACGTACGTCTCCACAGGCTGTTCAATCTCGACGCTCATATCCACCTCAGGCGCCTTAGATGTGACCACCTCAAGGGCCTCCGGCTCCACCTCAGGTTGGATCGTGGCCTTCTGCTCCTGCTCGATCTTGTAGAGGGGGTACCCGCAGTTAAGGCAGTATAACGTCTTGGGCACGTCCTCGTTACAGTTAGGACAGTGAACAACATCTGATGAAAGGTCTCCGTACACTCAGCAACACCTCTACCGATATCCTCGACATATGAGAGTAAATAAGACATAATTAAATACATACCACGCAGAAACCCCCAAAAAATACGAGAACCTACCACAACAACACATTAACCAAAGGAAAACCCCATTAGAAACCGCAATTCCGTCAAAGAAACAAGCGAGAAACTAACATAACCATAATAACGTCGTAAAAGAGACTAGACAAAGATAAATAGCAAACTCCGATATTGAACAGGACGCAGGCAGGGAAAAAATCTGGACCGAGAGCTATCTCAGATTCTCAAGAAATCAGCAAGGGGAAGCCTGATACTTGTACTCGGTCAGATCACTTCCACAGTCATCGTAGCCCTCGGGATGATCTATGTCTCAAGGGTTCTCGGATCAACAAAGTTTGGAATAGTCTCCGTCGCGCAGGCTCCAATCGGTGTAGCCTATCTTCTGATCAACATCGGCACAGACCAAGCGCTGACGAAGTATATCTCACAATATCGTTATGAGAGAAAAACGGAGAACCTTAAGCCTCTCATCGAGGCCGGTCTAATAATTGGCGTAGCTGTTGGTCTGCTCTACTCGTTCGCTACTTTCTTTGCGGCTGGTTTTCTGGCTAACCAGGTTTTCCACGAACCTGAGCTTGAGGCGCTTATCAAAATCTTCTCTTTCGCTGTAGTCGGGCAGTCCCTAATCACCACCGCGTGGTCGATCATAATTGGGTACGAGCGCATGGCATTGAAAAGCTATCACTCGATCTTCTACTCGATCCTGAAGAGCCTACTAAGTCCCATCCTAGTGTATCTCGGATACGGACCCATCGGCGCCGCCCTAGGAGAAGCAGGGCCCATGCTCTTCGCAGGGATTCTCGGCGTAATATTCATCTACGTCATCTGGAAGTCCGAGAAAGACTCCTCCTCTTCGTTGTCTCGTATCGAAGCCATGAAGATGCTGCTGGTGTACGGATACCCTCTGTTTTTCTCGAATTTCATTGCTGGAATGAGGCCAAACATTAACATGTACATCATGTCCCAGTATGTATCCACGGCACTCATTGGCAACTACAGCGTCTCGACCCGTTTCTCGGCTCTTCTCGGGTTCGTGGTGACCCCCATCTCCTTGACGATGCTGCCGCTCTTCTCGAAGTTCGAGAACAAGCGCGAGGACCTTGAGTTCATCTACAGGAGTTCGGTAAAGTACACCTCTCTCATCGTTTACCCCATGACCTCGGCTATAATGGCTATGTCCCCCCAGATCATAGAGATCCTCTACGGGGGCGACTATCCGCAGGCGTCACTTTATATGAGGCTGTACCTTGCTCTATTCTTCTTAGTTGGGCTAGGCTCTCTCAGCAATATAAGGCTCCTGAACAGCCAGCGCCTCACAAGGGACACGTTATACCTTAACATCTTGCAGAACCTCGTAACCCTCCCGATGAATCTTGTACTGATACCACGGTACGGAGTCGTTGGGCTCCTCGTCTCAGAGTTGATCGGACCGAGAGTAGGGACAGCCTATGCGCTCTGGGTGATAAAGAAAAAATTCGGCATAAGCTTAGACTACAAGGCAACGGTCAAGATATTCCTGTCGGCGATCGCCGGGTTCCTCGTGGCTGCATACCTGTTTTCGTTTACCTCATGGAATCCCTGGCTTGAGTTACTCGCCGGGGGGCTTCTTGTGCTCTTCATCTACCTCACCGGGATCGTTTTCTCAGGTGCCCTCCTAAAACGTGATATTCAAGATATTAAAACGATAACGGGGTCTCTGGGGCCCCTGACGACAGTGATGGAAGCCGTTCTAGACGTTCTTGTTCGGTACGCAGCTTAGCTGTGAATTTTTACTCTAGTTTAATGCAAGTTTTCTTTTATTCTCCTACGTAAATTATGACCATTATTATAAATAGAAGTGTCAGACAAAGACTTTGAGATGGTATCCTCTAAACAGCTGTTAAAGAACCTGCTTGACGAAGAGAAGCTGGGGTACTGCCAGCACTGCGGGATGTGCACGGCTAGCTGCCCCTTGGCAAGGGTGATACCTGAGAAGTATAATCCCCGCACTCTGCTCCAGAGGATACACCTGGGCCCCGAGAAGATGGCTGAAAGCGAAGAACTTTGGCTCTGCGCGTGGTGCTACAGGTGCACAGAGCGGTGCCCTCAGGGAATCCAGCCCACCGAGATATTCCTCCTCACCAGAAACTTCGCAATAGAGAAAGGCATCATCCCGCCTAACCCTCGCCGGATAATTCAGGAGATCATCCGTTCTGGGCGGTCCATGCCGTACGACGAGTTCATCGACGAGCTGAGAGAGGACTATGGGCTCCCTCCCATAGGTGAGGTTCCTGAGGGCGTGCTCGAAGAGCAGCGTATAATCATGGGCGACGACTTCATCGGGAGGGTGGAGAAGTGACGCTGGAGTACGCGCTGTACCCCGGATGTGTGGCTTCTGTCCGCGAGATCGGGTACGAGGTGGCAGTCAGGAATGTCTTCAAGAAGCTAGACATAGGCTTGAGGAAGGTAGACGACTTCAGCTGCTGCCAACCCGCGTGCCTCGTCCACAGCGTCGACTACGTCAAGGGCCTCGCGCTCACGTCGCGGAACCTCGCTGTCGCCGAGGAGACTGGGCTTCCTATGATGACCCTGTGCTCAAGCTGTTTTGGCAACTTGTCGAGGGCGAAATACCTGCTGGACGAGAACGAGGACCTGAGGAAGGACGTCAACGACCTACTCGGTAAGGCTGGGCGGAAGTACAGAGGCGACGTCCGCATAGAGCACGTCGTGACCATCCTCCACAACGACTATGGCATGGACAGGCTGGGTAAGCAGGTCTCGACGCCTCTGGGAGACGTGAACGCGGCGCCGTTCTACGGGTGCCACATATTCATGCCTGCGAAGTACAGCCACTTCGACGACCCGGAATTCCCGGTCCGGCTAGACGACCTCATTAGAGTCACCGGGGCTGAGCCTCTTGAGTACAGCGAGAAGACTAGCTGCTGCATCGGCTGCGGATCGTTCTTCGGCGAGGTCTCGGAGAGCGCCTCGGTTCTCTTGGCGGAGAAGATTCTGGGAAGCGCCAAGGAGAAGGGGGCCGACTGCATCGTGACTACGTGCCCGTTCTGCATCATGCAGCTAGAGATTGGGCAGATCAAGCTGCGTGAGCGGGGTGAGGATCCGGGGCTGCCTGTCCTGCACTATGTCGATCTTCTTGGGCTCTCCATGGGGCTGAGCCCGGAGGAGCTTGGTCTCGATCTGCGGAGAATCAACATGGAGCCTGTTCTGTCACGGCTTTAGAACACCTTTTTAGTCCGCGTATCGGGGCATTTATCTATCTATTGGACACCGTAATGTGATACATTTGAGCTTCAAAGTCGATGAAAAGGAAGTCAGGTTCATCACCCTCATGCTGCAGCGGTCAGTCGCCGCCATGCACGCCGAGGTGTGTGAACAGTGCGGCAAGTGCTCGTCGGCGTGCCCGGTCTCTAAGGAGATCGAGGGTTTCAACCCGAGGCAGCTGATAGCTAAGGTCGCCCTAGGTAAGATGGATGAGCTGTTAGAGGATGAGGCTATCTGGACCTGCACGACGTGTCTCAAGTGCAGGGAGAGGTGCCCCGAGGAGATCTCACCCTACGACGTCATCCTTGTGCTGAGGAACCTAGCTTACAGGGCGGGTTACAGTTACCCCGGCGGCTACGACGACTTCGTCGAAGGCATCAAGAAGACTGGATTCATCTCTGAGCCAGTGGAGGCTAGGGCTCGCGGTGGAGGGCGCGTGAGCCGCGAGTCGTTTGGACTACCGGCGGTCTCGGGCCCTAGGGACATGGGTGCATTCAGGGGCATCGTAGAGGGAATGATAGAGGCAGGTAAGGGCAAGTGAAGTACGCGTTATACCTAGGGTGCACGATCCAGTCTGATCAGTACGGCTACGAGGCTTCGGTCAGGGAGACGCTGCCCCGGCTAGGTGTGGAGCTTGTTGACATGGAGGGGGCTAGCTGCTGCGGCTTCCCCGCGCTGAGCAGCGTCTCAGTAATGGGGTGGCACTACCTATCGGCGAGGAACCTCGCGATAGCCGAGAAGATGGGCTTGGACATTCTGCCGCTGTGCAACGGGTGCCACCTGTCGTTCGTCGAGACGAAGCACGACCTAGAGAAGGACCCGCAGCTGAAGGAGATAATCAACGAGAACCTTGCGAAGGAGGGGCTACACTACGAGGGCACCGTCAAGGTAGTGCACCTGCTGGAGGTGCTGCACGACGTCGTCGGTGTAGACAAGATAGGAGCGGAAGCTAAGAGGGCTCTCAAGGGGCTGAAGCTGGCAAGCCACCCCGGCTGCCACGCGATTAGACCGAGTGACTTGCAGAAGGTGGACGACGCCGAGGACCCGCGGAAGCTTGATGAGCTGATAGTGGCGGTGGGGGCGGAGACGTTCGACTACCCCGAGAAGATTGACTGCTGCGGCTCGCAGCTCGCGGTGTCTTCTGGGAGGAGCACGTTGAGGATCGCGGGGGAGAAGCTTCAGGCGGTTCAGTCCTATGGCTTCAACGGTCTCGTGACCACGTGTCCATTCTGCTTTAAGATGTATGATGGTAGGCAGAGGGCGATAAGGGGAACTCTCAAAGACATGGCTCTAGAGGTTCCTGTCTTCTACTATACACAGATTCTTGGGCTCGCCCTGGGCTTGGAGCCGGACCGGCTCGGGCTTCAGATGAACCAGAGCCCGGTCGACGGCGTCGTCGACCATATCATGGAGTTGAAGATTGATGAGTAAACCTGTTCTAGTTATCGGTGGGGGCGTCGCGGGCATTCAAGCCGCTCTGGACCTCGCGGACCGTGGGCTGAAGGTCCACCTGGTGGAGAAGTCGCCGAGCATCGGCGGGGTGATGGCGCAACTGGACAAGACTTTCCCTACAATGGACTGCAGCATATGCATACTCGCGCCGAAGATGATCGAGTGTTTCAGGCATCCCAACATCAAGATCCATACGTTGAGTAGCGTCGCCGAGGTCTCGGGGGGACCCGGGGACTTCGACGTCAAGGTGCTGAAGGAGCCTAGGTCGGTGGACGAGTCCAAGTGTACAGGCTGTGGGCTGTGCAGCCAGAAGTGCCCTACCAAGGTGAGGGACGACTGGCAGGAGGGCCTCACTGAGCGTAAAGCCATCTACATCATGTTCCCGCAGGCGGTGCCGCTCATCGCGAACATTGACAGGGACAACTGCCTGTACTTCCAGAAGGGCATCTGCCAGATATGCAGCAAGGTCTGCCCCGCGGGGGCCATCGACTACGAGCAGAAGCAGGAGGAGCTGGCGCTCAACGTTTCGTCGATCATAGTCGCGACGGGGTTCAAGGAGTACGACCCGAGTGAGTTGGGGGAGTACGGGTACGGCAGGTTCAAGGACGTCATCACCTCGATGGAGTTCGAGAGGCTCGTCTGCGCCTCCGGACCCACTGGCGGCCACCTGAACAGGCCGAGCGACGGTAAGCTGGCTCACAGGATCGCCTTCGTCCAGTGCGTGGGCTCGCGCAGCCACAAGAAGGGCTACCCGTACTGCAGCAGCGTTTGCTGCATGTACGCAACGAAGGAGGCGGTGCTCATCAAGGAGCATGAGCCGGAGTCCGACGTCACAATATTCTACATGGATCTCAAGGTCTTTGGGCAGGGATTCCAAGAGTTCGTGGACCGCGCCCAGAGCCATTATGGGGTCAACTACATTCGGGGTAGGCCCGGCGAGATAAGGAGGAACCCTGTCACCAAGGACCTGACCCTGTGGTACGAGGACACCAACACAGGCGAGGTCGCCGAGAAGGAGGTTGACATGGTAATCCTCTGCTCGACGATGATCGCGAGGCCCGGAAATAAGGGGCTCGCCAACGTACTCGGACTGAAGCTGGATGACTGGGGCTTCTTCAAGGTCAAGGACCCTGTCACTAACCCGATAGAGTCCCATGTACCGGGCGTATTCCTGTGTGGATGCTGCCACGGCCCGAGGGACATCCCCGAGTCGGTGGCGGAGGCCAGCGGCACGGCTGCGTGCGCGGCTGAGGTGGCGAGGAGGTACGCGTGATGGCTGAGGAGCCTAGGGTAGGCGTGTTCGTGTGCCACTGTGGCATCAACATAGGCGGCTACGTGGACGTCCCCGGCGTGGTGGAGTACGCGGAGACGCTGCCCGGCGTCGCGTACGCCGAGCCCAACCTCTACACGTGTTCGTCGGATGGGCTTCAGAAGATCAAGGAGGCTATCAAGAAGCACCGCCTGAACAGGGTGGTCGTGGCTTCGTGTACTCCCCGCACCCATGAGCCCCTGTTTCAGGGGGCGTGCGAGGAGGCGGGGCTGAACAAGTACCTGTTCGAGATGGCGAACATCAGGGACCAGTGCAGCTGGGTGCACATGCATGAGCCTGAGAAGGCGACGCAGAAGGCCAAGGATCTTGTCAGGATGGCTGTCGCCAAGGCGCGGCTACTGACTCCTGAGGAGGAGCCTGAGATCGATATCCAGCCGACTGGGCTGGTGATCGGCGGCGGAGTGGCGGGGTTGACGGCGGCGCTGTCACTCATGGATCAGGGGTTCAAGGTGCACCTCGTGGAGAAGACTGATCGGCTCGGGGGTACGCTGAACAAGCTTGGCGCGCTCTTTCCGAGTAATGTGGACGCGGGTGACGTGCTGAAGCTGCTCCTGGAGAGGGTCGAAGCAAGCCCTGAGATTGTTGTTCACTTGAACTCATCTGTCACAGATGTGAAGGGCTTCATCGGTAACTTCGACGTCGAGGTCGAGACCGGCGGAGCCACCGAGGTGATCAACGTTGGCACTGTCATAGTCGCGACGGGCGCGGACTATCTGGACCCCGTAGGCTTATTCGGTTACGGAGAGGTTGAGGGCGTTATCACCCAGCTTGAGCTGGAGCAGAAGATAAAGAAAGAGACGCTGGGCAAGCCCAAGACAGTCGTTATGATCCAGTGCGCCGGCTCAAGGATCAAGGAGCGGCCCTACTGTTCGCGGATATGCTGTACTGAGGCGATGAAGAACGCGTCTCTGCTGCTTGGGATGGACCCGGACATGGATGTTTATGTCCTGTACCGGGACCTCCAGACCTACGGCATCGCGTACACCGAGATGGAGTGGGACGCCAAGAGACGAGGAGTCAAGCTCATCAAGTACGACAAGGAGCAGCCCCCGGTAGTCACCGGCGGCGACAAGGGTCCGGTGGTTAAGGTGTATTCGCCCCTCCTCGGGGAGGAGCTCACCATGGACGCCGACCTCGTGGTGCTGTCGTCTCCGCTAATACCAAACCCAGACAACAAGACCCTCAGCCAGCACCTGAAGGTGCCGCTGAACAGCGACGGCTTCTTCATGGAGGCACACGTCAAGCTGAGGCCGATAGACTTCGCGACAGACGGCGTGTATGTTTGCGGAACCGCCCACAGCCCCAAGGAGGTAGCTGAGAGCATCAGCCAGGCCAAAGGCGCGGCGTCCCGCGCGGGGATACCCATGGCTAAGGGGAGGCTCAAGACGGCGGCTATCACAAGCGTCGTTGACGAGGACAAGTGCTGCGGCTGTGGCACCTGTATCGAGATGTGCGCCTACAACGCGATAACCAAGAACGAGCGCGGCCTCGCGCAGGTGACTGCTGCGGTCTGTAAGGGCTGCGGCGTGTGCGGCGCAAGCTGCCCTGAGAGGGCGATAACGATGAGGCATTTCACTAACGAGGAGCTGGAGGCGCAGGGCCTCGCAGCCATAGAGGAGGCATAGAGATGGGCGAGTTCGAACCGAGGATCATTGGTTTTCTCTGCAACTGGTGCAGCTACGCTGGCGCCGACCTTACAGGTGTGAGCAGGATTCAGTACCCCACCAACCTCAGAGTCATCAGGGTGATGTGCAGCGGCAGGGTGGACCCTGCGCTGCCCCTCGGCTTCTTGGCTGAGGGGGCGGACGGCGTCATGATCACGGGATGTCACATTGGTGACTGCCACTACATCGACGGCAACCTCTACGCCAAGCGTAAGTTCGGGTTGCTGAGGCGGCTCGTCGAGAAGGCGGGCTTGGAGCCCGGGCGGGTCATGCTTGAATGGGTGTCCGCGTCGGAGGGGCAGAAGTTCGCCGACGTCGTGACGGGTTTCACGAACAAATTGAAGGAGTTGGGCCCTACGCCTGTGACAGGCGACGAGGGGCTGAGGCTTAACCTATTGGCCGCGAAGGCTGCGGCCGAGGAGTTCAGGCTCAGGGCGCTTGTGAGCAAGGAGGAGAAGCTGGTGGAGAAGGGTAACGTCTACGGCGAGTTGGTGACGCAGGAGGAGTTCGACGGCGTCCTGGATGAAGCCGTGGAGAACGAGTATACGCGTAACAAGATCAGGCTCATGTTATCAATGGAACCCATGTCAGCCAAGAATCTGGCCGAGAAGATGGGGATGGACTCTGCGAAGGTGTTGAACCACATAGTCGCGCTGAGGCAGCGAGGGTGGGTGGACCTCCTTGAGCTGCAGGGAAACACACCCGTCTACATGACGTTGGAGGTGGCCTAGGTGGGAAAGGTAGGAAGCGTGCTTGTAGTCGGCGGCGGAATTGCCGGGATTCAGGCGAGCCTCGACCTTGCAGACTCGGGCTTCAAGGTATATCTGCTTGACAAGGAGCCCACCATAGGTGGCGTCATGACCCAGCTGGACAAGACGTTCCCGACTAACGACTGTGCCATGTGTATTCTCGCGCCGAAGCTGGTCGGGGCTGGCAGGCACCATAACATCCAGTTGGTGACGTACAGTGAGTTAATGGACCTCAGGGGCGAGGAGGGTGACTTTACCGCCGTCATCAAGAAGAAGGCGCGCAGGATCGACCCGGAAAAGTGCACGGGCTGCGGCGACTGCACAAAGAAGTGCCCAGTAGCGGCTATCGACATGTACAACGAGGGCTTCGGGGAGCGCGGCGCGGCGTACATCAAGTATCCGCAGGCGGTCCCTCTTGTGGCCACCATCGACAAGGAGAAGTGTATCGGTTGCGGCATCTGCGCCGAGGTATGCAAGGCCGACGCCGTGAACTACGAGGAGACCGACGAGGAGGTCGAGCTCAACGTGGGCTCGGTTATTCTGGCGCCCGGGTTCAAGGCGTTCGACCCGAGCGTACTCACCGAGTACGGGTACGGTAGGTACCCAAACGTCGTCTCCAGCATGGAGTTTGAGCGGATACTCAGCGCCACCGGCCCCTACAGGGGCGTGGTTATGAAGCCAAGCGACGGCGAGACACCGAAGAAGGTGGCTTTCCTCCAGTGCATCGGCTCACGAGACGAGCGCGTCGGCAACCCGTACTGCAGCGGCGTCTGCTGCATGTACGCCATGAAGGAGGCCGTCATCGCCCAGGAGCACAACCCGGGGCTGGAGGCAACCATATTCTTCATGGACATCAGGGCCTTCGGCAAGGAGTTCGATGACTATTACACGCGTGCCGAGGACGAGCACGGCATCAGGTTCATCAGGAGCAGGGTCGCCAGCGCGCGGCAGGAACCCGAATCCAAGGACGTGCTGATCAGCTTCGAGCTGGACGGCGAGGTCAAGGAGGAGGCTTTCGACATGGTTGTCCTCAGCGTGGGGCTCAACCCGCCGGAGGACGCCGGTGACTTGGCGGACGCCTGCGGCATAGAGCTAAACCGCTATGGGTTCGCAAAAACAACCCTGTTCAGCCCGCTTGAGACCACGCGCCCCGGCGTATACGTCTGCGGAGCCTTCCACGGCCCCAAGGACATCCCGGACAGTGTTGCTCAGGCCAGCGGTGCGGCGGCTAAGGCTGCGAAGGCAATCGCGTCTGTGAGGGGCACCGAAGTCACCAAGCTTGAGTATCCTATACAGAAGGACGTACTGGCAGAGGAGCCACGCATCGGTGTCTTCGTCTGCCACTGCGGCATCAACATCGGCGGCGTGGTCGCGGTCAGCGATGTAGTGGAGTACGCGAAGACGCTGCCCAACGTCGCGTACGCCGAGGAGAACCTCTACACGTGCAGCCAGGACACTCAGGATAAGATCAAGGAGACTATACTGGAGCACGACCTCAACAGGGTCATAGTCGCGTCGTGCACCCCACGAACCCACGAGCCCCTGTTCAGAGCGACGCTCCAGGAGGCGGGGCTGAACCCGTACCTCTTCGAGATGGCCAACATCAGGGACCAGTGCAGCTGGGTGCACATGCACGAGCATGAGGCCGCCACGGAGAAATCAAAGGACCTTGTCCGGATGGCGGTCGCCAAGGCGCGGCTGCTTGAGCCTCTGGAGAAGCCCGTCATCAAGACCACCCCCTCCGCCCTCGTTATAGGCGGCGGGCTGAGCGGAATGACCTCCGCGTTGGAGATAGCGGACCAGGGATTCGAGGCTGTCCTCGTTGAGAAGGAGCCGATGCTGGGCGGAAACCTCAGGCACATCAAGTATGTGCCGGGGGGAGAGGACCCACAGGCTAAGCTCAACGAGATCATAGAGAGAGTGAGCAGCCACCCAAAGATCAGCGTCCACCTGAATACACGACTCGCGGAGGTCGACGGCTACATAGGCAACTTCGAGTCAACGCTTGTGAGCCCCGAGAAGGAGACCCAGATCAAGCACGGCGTCGCCATCATAGCCACCGGCGGCGTCGAGTACAAGCCCACCGAGTACCTCTACGGAAAGGAGGGTGTCATGACCCAGTTCGAGCTGGAGGAGAGACTCACCGAGGGCTACAAGCCTGACACAGTGGTCATGATCCAGTGCGTGGGCTCCCGGTGCGAGGAGCGCCCCTACTGCAGCAGAGTCTGCTGCACAGGCGCCGTGAATAATGCCCTGAAGATTAAGGAGCTGAACCCCGGAGCCGACGTCTTCGTCCTCTACAAGGACATGAGGACCTACGGCTTCAAGGAGGATTACTACAGGGAGGCCGCCGAGAAGGGCGTAATGTTCATCAGGTACACCGACGACGACAAGCCCCTCGTCGAAGACGCCGACGGGCTGAAGGTCACCGTCACGGACCCCGTCCTCAAGGACAGGGTCGTCATAAGACCCGACGCCGTTGTGCTCAGCGCAGCCGTGCTGCCCGGCGAAGACAACGAGAGGATCGCCGGCATGTTCAAGGTACCCCTCAGCAAGGATGGCTTCTTCCTGGAGGCACACATGAAGCTGAGGCCCGTGGACTTCGCCACCGACGGCGTCTTCGTCGCCGGCCTCGCCCACAGCCCCAAGACCCTGGACGAGTGCATCAACCAGGCGGCTGGAGCCGCCGCGAGGGCGCTGACGATAATCTCCCACCCTACAATCGAAGTCGAAGGAGCCATTGCCAAGGTCGATGAGGACCGCTGCAGCGGCTGCCGCATGTGCGAGAACGTCTGCGAGTTCAACGCCATCGAGATGGTGGAGGACGAGGACGGCAAGGTCCACAGCCATGTCATCCCTGAGGTCTGCAAGGGCTGCGGCGTATGCGTAGCCACATGCCCATCGGGGGCGATTACGGCCGGCCACTTCACGGACGCTGAGATACTGAGTCAGGTACGCGCCGCCCTGGAGGTGAAGGTATGACCGACTTCGAGCCCCGGATAGTGGGCTTCCTGTGCAACTGGTGCAGCTACGCCGGCGCCGACCTTGCGGGGGTCAGCCGTTTCCAGTACCCCACCAACCTCAGGGTCATCAGGGTAATGTGCAGCGGCAGAGTACACCCCGGCCACATCCTGGAAGCATTCAGGAACGGAGCCGACGGCGTACTAGTCGCAGGCTGCCACCCGCCCAACGACTGCCACTACATCAGCGGCAACCTCAAGGCGAAGCGCCGAGTAGCGCTGCTCAAGAAGCTCATGGAGCAGATGGGCATGGAGCCCGAGAGGCTTAGGCTGGAGTGGATCAGCGCCGCAGAGGGCGAGAAGTTCGCCCTCACAATCAGGGATTTCACGAAGCGGCTCAAGGAACTGGGCCCAAGCCCGGTTCCCGACGCTCTCAAGGCACTGGAGGTGGAGACGTGACGGAGATAACTTTCACGCCCGAGGCCAAGGCGTTCAGAGACGAGATCATAGCCACCAAGGGAGCCGAGAAGCTGATGCACTGCTACCAGTGCGGCACATGCACCTCTGACTGCCCAATCGCGAAGAGGGTGAAGGAGTTCAGGCCACGGAACATCGCCCGCCTGGTCATGTACGGCCAGAAGGAGCGGCTCTTCGAGGGCGACCTCCTATACCTCTGCGCCGGTTGCTACACCTGCTACGAGCACTGCCCGCAGGAGGTGCACGTCAGCGAGATAGTGGCTGCGCTCAGGAAGAAGTCGCTGGAAGAGGGGCACCTGCTCCCCGGCTTCAAGGCGCTCATGGAGGGCGTAGCCGAGATGGGTTACATCTACGAGATAGACGAGTTCGAGAACGAGATGAGGGAAGACGACGACCTGCCCCCGGCGCCGGAGCCGGACACGGACGGCATTGAGGCGATAATGAGGGCCACCGGGTTCCTCGGTAAGGTGGAGGCGAGCACGCGATGAAGTACGCACTCTTCGTGGGCTGCACAACCCTGTCAAGGCTACCCGGCTACGAAAAGTCGGCGCGGAATGTAGCCGAGAGGCTAGGCGTAGAGCTGCTGGATATGCCGGGTTCTGGTTGTTGCGGCACCACGTATCTGGAGACCCTAGACCACAAGACGGCGCTCGCAATGGCCGCGAGGAACATCGCGATAGCCGAGGAGATGGGCCTGGACATAGTCACCATCTGCAACGGCTGCACCGAGGTCCTCACCAAGACTAACAAGGAGCTCAAGGAGGACCCCGGGCTCAGGGCTGAGGTAAACGAGGTGCTCGCCGAGGCGGGTAAAGAATACAAGGGCACCGTCGAGGTGAAGCACTACGTCAAGATGCTCAGGGACGACGTCGGCCTAGACGCCATCAAGGAGAAGATGACGCGAAGCTTCGACGGCCTCAGGGTGGCCAGCCACTACGGCTGCCACATGCTGAAGCCGGTCGAGGTGATGGAGGGCGACGACCCGGAGAACCCCACTGTGATGGACGAGCTTGTGGCTGCTACGGGCGCGGAGCCCATCGAGTACCCTAACAAGCTGGAGTGCTGCGCGGGCCCTGTGATGGGTGTCCGCGAGGCCGTCACATGGGAGGTGGGTCTCGACAAGGTCAAGACGGTGAAGCGGTACGGCGACGCGCTGGCGACGGCGTGCCCGTTCTGCTACCTTACGTTCGAGCGTTGCCAGTTGATGCAGGAGGAGTCGCCTGGGCTGCCAGTGGTGCACCTGCCGCAGCTACTGGGCCTCGCCTTGGGCCTCGACGAGGATGAGGTGGGGCTCGGGCACAACAAGGTGGACTCTAAAGGCATACTGGAGAGGCTGAGGTGAACGACATGGACAAACTTAAATTAGGTTTCTACTGGGCCGCCAGCTGCGGCGGCTGCGAGATCGCGGTGCTGGACATAGACGAGGCGATACTGACAGTGCTGGAGGTTGCGGAGGTCGTCTTCTGGCCCGTCGCCATGGACGTCAAGTACAAGGACGTCGAGGCGATGGAGGACGGCTACATGGATGTCTGCTTCTTCAACGGCGCCATAAGGAACAGCGAGCAGGAGCACCTAGCCAAGCTGATGAGGCGGAAGGCGAAGACGCTTGTGGCCTTCGGGTCATGCGCCGCCACGGGGGGCATACCCGGCCTCGCTAACCTCGCCACCGCCGAGGAGGTCTTCGACAGGGTCTATCTGTCGTCGCCTTCGACGCCCAACAAGCCACGGTACGTGCCGAAGACCACGGTTGAGGTCCCCGAGGGGAAGATCACTCTGCCAAGGTTCTACGACACGGTGATGCCTCTCAACAAGGTCGTGGACGTGGACTACTATCTGCCGGGATGCCCGCCGCCCACGCCGCTCGTGCTGAATGCGGTGAACGCCATAGCTACGGGTAACCTTCCGCCGAAGGGCTCTGTGCTGGCGCCCGAGCTCTCCGTTTGTGATCAGTGCCCCCGGAAGAAGGAGGACAAGCGGATAACCGGGGTCAAACGGATTATTCATGGGGAGCCGGATCCGGATATTTGCCTTCTTGAGCAGGGGTTCATCTGCATGGGCCCCGCCACGAGGGGCGGCTGCGAGGCCCAGTGTATAAAGGCTAACATGCCTTGCACGGGCTGCGGCGGTCCGTGCCCGAGCGCTATCGAGCAGGGGTCCGCGATGATCTCTGCGTTGGGCACGGTGCTTGGCTTGGAGGCCGAGAAGGATGACGGGTTTGACTTCGATGAGCTTATGGAGCAGTTAAAAGACCCGGTCGGGACGTTCTACAAGTACTCGCTTGCGGACAGCATCATACACAGGAGGGTGAAGAAGTGAAGCAGATAACCATAGACCCCATAACAAGACTAGAAGGCCACGGCAAGATCGAGATATTCCTAGACGACGCTGGTAACGTAGAGAACGCGTACCTACAGATACCCGAGCTACGGGGCTTCGAGCGGTTCTGCGAAGGGCGTAGGGCCGAGGACATGCCCATAATCACGCCGAGGATATGCGGTGTCTGCCCGGTAGCGCACCACCAGGCAGCCGCGAAGGCGCTGGACGCTGCGTTCAAGGTGGAGCCCACTGAGACCTCGAAGAAGCTCAGGGAGCTCCAGTACATGGGCTACTTCATCTACGACCACACGCTCCACTTCTACTTCCTCGGCGCACCCGACTTCGTGGTAGGCCCCGACGCTCCTCCCTCGAAGCGTAACATCTTCGGCGTGCTTGAGAAGGTGGGCCTCGACGTGGGCAAGGAAGTCATAAAGCACAGGGCTTACGGTCAGAGAATCACGCAGATTCTCGGCGGCAAGGCGACTCACCCGACGTGCTGCATCCCGGGAGGCATCAGCAAGGGGCTGAATGAGGAGGAAAGGCAGAACATCGAGGACATGGCGCGCAGCAGCGTCGAGTTCGCGAAGTTCAGTCTCAAGATATTCGACGACATTGTGCTGGCGAATAAGGATTACGTGGACGTTATCCTCAGCGAGCCGTACCAACTGGACGTCTACAACATGGGGCTCGTCGATGAGAACAACCACGTCAACTTCTACGACGGCGACTTAAGAGTCACAGACCAAGAGGGTAAGGAGTTCGACAAGTTCAAGGCGAGCCAGTACTTGGACAAGATCGTGGAGCACGTGGAGCCGTGGACCTACAGCAAGTTCACGTACCTCAAGGAGGTGGGCTGGAACGGGTTCACGGACGGTCCGGATAGCGGCGTATTCAGGGTCGGCCCCCTCGGTAGGCTCAACGCGGCGGAGGGCATGGCGACGCCCCTCGCGGACGCGGAGTACAAGCGCTTCTACGAGACACTCGGAGGGAAGCCTGTCCAGTCCACGCTGGCGTTCCACTGGGCGAGGCTCATCGAGCTCCTCTACGCGTGTGAGCGTGCGGTCGAGCTGGCCACCGACCCCCAGATTACGGATGCTGACCTCAGGAGTCCTGTAGGCGAGCCCGGCGAGGGCGTCGGGGTGATCGAGGCGGCGAGAGGAACACTGTTCCACCACTACAGGCTGACCGAGGACGCGCTCATGGAGAAGGTAAACCTCATCGTGGCCACCACTAACAACTACGCGGACATCAACATGAGTATCAGGGACGCCGCGAAGGGGCTCATCAAAAACGGGGAGGTCAACGACGGCCTCCTCAACATGGTTGAGATGGCTTTCAGGGCGTACGACCCGTGCTTCGGTTGCAGCACCCACAGCCTACCCGGCCAGATGCCCCTACGGGTAGACCTCCGTGGCCCCGACGGCGCGGTACTTCAAACCCTTGAGAGGAAGTAGGCACAGTTGAGGACCCTCGTCATAGGCGTGGGCAACCTCATCAGGTGCGACGACGGGGCGGGCGTCCACGTCGTCAACAGGCTCACGGAGAAGGCACCACACATCGACACGTTGGACGTCGCTTTGGGCAGCATCGAGATACTTGAGGTTATGAAGGGCTACGGCAGGGTGTATATAGTGGATGCAATACAGACCGGCGCCGAACCCGGGACCGTATTCAGGGTCAACCTGATCGAGCGAGAGGAGCCCCCCACGGTGACCCACAGCCACGGCGTGGACCTCGTCACGACGATCGAGCTAGGTAAGCGGCTGTTTCCCGACGAGATGCCTGGTGAAGTATTCATCATAGGCATAGAGGCCGAGGACATTATCACCTTGAGTGAGCACTGCACTGAGCGTGTTGCCGGCGCCGTGGAAACCGTGGTAGACTACATAATCTCGATGGACGGGGGCGACATGCCGCGTTGAGGTCCGCCATTGTTCTAGCGGGAGGCTCGTCGACGAGGGCGGGGGGAGACAAGGGTCTCAGACTGCTAGGCGGTGAGCCTCTCGTCAACCACGTAATCAACGCCGTCGATGAACAAGTCGATGAGGTCATCGTTGTTGTCGCCTCTGAGCCTCAGGCGGAGAAGTACAGGCCCGTGGTGAAGAAGAACTCCAAGGTAGTCATGGACATGTACTCCGACGGCTCTCCGCTGGTCGGGCTTCTATCTGGGCTATCCCACTGCGGAGGCTCCTACGCCTTGACTGCGGCCTGCGACATGCCCTTCATCAGCGAGGACGCGGTGGGGACGCTGTTCCGCGAGGCGGAGGGCCACGACGGCGCGGTGTATGAGAAACCCAACGGCTGGATCGAGCCCCTCGTAGCCGTCTACCGGGTGGACTCCTCGCTGGAGGAGGCGCGGCGGCTCTACTGTGAAGGTGACCTCAGGGTGAGGATGATCTTCATGAATCTAGGCGACGTTGTGCGTATCCCTGTCGAGAGGCTTAGGGAGGTCGACCCCGAGTTGCTCACTCTCTTCGACGCTGACACTGAGGACAAGTTCATCGAAGCGGAGCGGCTGTTGAAGAGAGGCTTCCGAATGGGTGCCGCTTAACTAATACTCGTATATATTGATGCGTTACCGGGGTAAAATGGTATATGTTAAATTATGTTATTGTTACAGGGTAAACAACTATGGAGACCAGAAAGATTATGGCGTTGGGGAAGTCGTCCCTCGTGGTCTCTCTCCCCAAGGATTGGCTCAACATCAACAACCTGGAAAGGGGCGACACCGTGTCCCTCGAGACCCAGCGCGACCTCTCTCTCGTGGTCCACCCCAACCTGAAGACGGGCGAGAAGGAGAAGAAGAAGATAGTCGTCATAGAGCCCGACGAGGATGAGGAGGCTATAACCCGCATCGTGATAGGGTGCTACCTCAACGGCTACAGCACCATCCAGCTCACTTCCAAGAAGATATTCACCACCAAGCAGCAGAAGGCCATCAGAGACGTCGTCAAGTCCCTCTACCTCAGAATCATCGAGTCCCACGCCAGCGAGGTTGTCCTTCAGACTCTCATGGATGAGTCCATGGCGTCAGTGGAGCACGGCATCGACAGGATGCACCTCATAACTGTCTCCATGTGTAGGGACATCCTCATCGCTATGGAGACCTGGGACAACGGACTAGCCAACTCCGTGATTTCCCTTGAGGACGACGTGGACCAGTTCATGTTCTACCTCATGCGCCTGATCCGGTGCGCCGCCATCAACCCCTCCCTAGCCGGGCAGCTCGGGCTGGACATCCTCGACTGTCTCGACTACCAGACCCTCGTCGACAGGATCGAGAGGATCGCCGACCACACAACCATGATAGCCCAGAGCGTCGCGGAACTTACTGAACATGAAAACGTTATCCCTCTTGAGGTGTGGAACGTATTCATTGAGTCGGCTAAGCTCTCCTTCGACTCCTACGAGAAGGCAGTCCAGTACTTCCTCTCCAAAACGGTTTCGGATAGTAACCGTATCATCGACAGACAGCAAAGGGTAGTGAAGCTTCTCAGGAAGGTCACTCCTCTGCCTGACCTTGGCACCGAATCACGGGCCGTCTTCCTTCAGATGTTCTCCATCAGGGAAAACATCAGGAGAATAAGCGAGTACGCGGCAGACATCGCGGAGATAACCATCGACCGTACATTCAAGCCTGAGGACAGTTAATCCGGTTGTCAACTTAAGGTTCTTAATCTGATGGGCTTTTATATATATTGATAAACCTAAAAACATATATTTGTATATACAACAATACTGGAACCCTTATCGTAAAGCCCAAGGGTCCACTACACGGAGAAAAACATGTCCAAGAACTGG
The DNA here is from genome assembly GCA_016934355.1 of Candidatus Bathyarchaeota archaeon. The sequence continues at coordinate 44,928 of JAFGTA010000188.1, forward strand.
TATAAGGAAGCCGAGAAAGCCCTTGAACCCGGCGACGCCATCCAGAAGAGCTTCCCAGCCATTCTCGACGGCGGGCGGGGATACGTCATTCTCACCAACAAGCGCCTAATGTTCCAGAACGTGAAAGGGTTCCTGTCCAAGAAGTACAACATCACCATGAATATACCCATGGAGAGCATCGAAAAGACCGAGGTCAAAGACAGGTACAGCCTCGAAATCGCCTCAGGCGGAAAAAAGTACTCGTTGGACACCGACGAGATACCCGCAAACGTCATCGATAAAAGCATCACCGAGATCACCAAACCCAAGAAGGAAGTAGTGGCGTAAGCTTTCCCGGCATAGAACCTATACGGGGCCGTGAACAACCCCCCTTTTATATTAGGGCTCAATCACTGCAGAAGTTCTCTGCGTAGCTTCTCGGCTGCGTCCTTGTCTGCGACGCCCTCGATTATTGTTACGCCCGAGGCTAGCACGCTTCCCCTAGTCTCTCCCCTGCTGAATGTCGTCCCCAGCCTTCCTTCGACATCTGCACGGTACCCTAGAACACGAAGCTTCTCCTTCAGCCTCCGTAGCTCGACGCCCTCATCGAAGTCTGACGTGAAGACCCACACCCTCCTGCCTTCTCTTCCACAGATCTCCTCGACGACAGACTCACGTATCTCAACTGGCTCCATCCTCGGGTTCACGCCGCACACCGGGCACGTGTCTGCCCTCGCCAACTGAACCTTCTCCACCGACAGATCCTTCAGGTCGGCGAACAGCAGCTTATTCGCGAGGACCGGTTTCTCCCCGAGTATGAGTCTCACCGCCTCGCTGACCTGCACGCTCGCTATCAGGCCGATGATCGACGGGTGAACCCCCAGCACCGAGCAGCTAGGCAGGTCCGCGTCGTCTATCCCTCCCTGGAAGCACTCTAGGCACGCAGTCTCGCCCGGGATAATGGTCGCCGCCTTCCCCATCTGCATGATGACCGCCCCGTGGATGAACGGCGTCCCCTGGGCGACGCACGCCCTGTTCACAGCGTACCGGGCGGCCATGGAGTCCAGGGCGTCGACCACTACATCCGCTCCCCCTATTATCCGACCTGCGTTGCCCGAGGACACGGACAGCGGAACCGGCTCGACCTGTATGAAGGGGTTGACCTGTCTGAGCCTGTCCGCGGCTGCCTCCACCTTCGGCAGCCCCACCTGGTGCACACCGTAGAGGTGCTGCCTCTGCAGGTTCGAGGTCTCCACCACATCTCTATCCACAACCCTGATGCGGCCTACACCCATGGACGCTAGCTGGGTCAGGATCGGGCTGCCCAGTCCCCCTGCCCCGACCACGCAGACGCTAGCCTCCTTGAGTCGCCTCTGGCCGTCAAGGCCGAACTCCTTGAGAACGATCTGCCTCGAATAGTAGTCCATCTCTTCATCTGAGAAGCCCTGAGGGGATGCGCGCGGCATACCTATTCTATTCTACGGTGATGAATTAAACCTAGTCTCTCAAACGCGGGTCTTATTATTCACAATACCCACGTCATCATGAGCCCACATGTCGATCCGGCGGTTGAAGATAACGCGGCACAGAGACGGCGCCATAGAGTCCCTCGAAGACGCCGTCGCCCAAGACGTAGCCGTATGCATATTCATCGATGGCGAATACTACAGGACACTCATCGCTTCCCCCGAGATGACCGAGGAGCTGGTGACTGGGCACCTCTTCACTGAACACATCATCTCCACCCCCGGCGCCATCTCCGACATGAAGGTCAGCCCGGAGCGAGTCGACGTCACCCTCAGAACCCCCGTAGACCTGAAGGAAGCGCTGATAGAGAAGCGGCGGCTCATCACCACCGCCTGCTCAGCCCCTGCCCCGATAAGCACGATTCACCCAGTGAAAGAGGGCAGAGGCATCGACACGGCTCTCATCCACGGCATCATACGCAGACTCAACGAGGAGAGCAACATCTTCAAGCAGACCGGCGGCACACACTCCGCCTTCATCCACCACTCCACACAAGGCGCCGCAGCCTTCGCCGAAGACATCGGTAGACACAACGCCATCGACAAAGCCATAGGCAGATGCCTCCTCGACGGAGTCAACCTCGGCGAATGCACCCTTGCGTCCAGCGGCAGACTCTCAGCCGAGATAATACTCAAAGCCGCAGCCGCAGGTATACCAACAGTCTGCTCCATATCCGCGCCCCTAGCCTCCGGCATCACCGCCGCCAAAGAAGCCGGGATCACACTCATCGGATTCGTCCGCGGCCACAGAATGAACCAGTACACATAACAGAAAATTTTTTCCTGATATTACCTACCACAGTTATCACCAACACTGAAACCAACCGAAAATCCTTATCTCACGCCGGAAGAAAGACTAACCATAATGATTCTCGAGAAAATCAAGTCACGAGTAGTCGCACACCTGTCATACTTCCTCGGCTCAGGCTACGAGGCCATGGTCGTGGACCCCCAGAGGGACTGCCAGGTCTACATAGATACAGCCAAACGTGAGGGCATGAGGATCAAGTACGTCTTCGAGACCCACAGAAACGAGGACTACGTCATAGGCTCCAGAGAGCTCTCACACCTCACAGGCGCCGAGATATACCATGGCCCATGGCCAGAGTTCAAGTACGGCGAGACCCTTCGTGACGGCCAGGAGTTCCACGTCGGCAAACTCAAGTTAACCGCCCTCCATACCCCGGGCCACACCCCGGGGTGCATGTCCTATGCGGCCACAGACCTCGCCACAGGCGGAGACACCGTGATTGTCTTCACAGGAGACACGTTGTTCGTGGGCGACACCGGTAGAACCGACTTCGGCGGACCCGAGAAGCGGAGAGAGTGGTCCGAGAACCTCTACGACAGCATCCACGGGAAGCTGCTGCCCCTCGGCGACCACGTCGTGATGTGTCCAGCCCACGGATCCGGCTCCGTATGCGGGTCAGGGATAGCCGACCGCGAGCTGAGCACCCTCGGAGCCGAGCGGCTCATGAACCCGTTCCTCAGGATGTCGAAACAGGATTTCATCGACTACAAGGTCAACGAGCACCACCACTACACCCCCTACTTCCACATGATGGAGAAGCTCAACGTGATAGGGGCGCCTTTCCTTGGGTGCGGACCAAACCCCGAGGCACTGACCCCACAAGAGTTCAAGAAGATGGCAAACGCGGGTGGCGTCGTCGTCGACACAAGGCCGCCGCCGTCCTTCGGTGCAGGCCACATCAAAGACTCCTACAGCATCAGCACTGCAAGACTAGGCATGGGCGGCTGGGTTCTGCCCTACGATAAGCCCCTTCTCCTCGTCCTCGGCGGCCATGGTGAGCTTGACTATGTCTCCAGAAGCCTGGCGAGGATGGGGTACGACAACATCAGCGGCTACCTAACCGGAACCATCGCCTCATGGTACACCAACGCACTACCTGTTGAGACCCTCAACCTCATCACAGTCGCTGAGCTAAAACACAGGATAAGCAAGGAGAACATGATGGTTCTAGACGTCCGGAGCCTGGAGGAGTACGGCAGCGGCCACATAGAAGGCAGTAAGCACATCTACGCGGGAACCGTGGAGCAACACGGCGACAAGGTGCCCCGCGACAGGCCGGTCGCTGTGATATGCAAGAGCGGCACGAGAAGCGGGTTCGCGTCCAGCATGCTTCTACGGATGGGGTACCGTAACATCTACAACGTCTTGGGCGGCATGACCGCCTGGGGGAAGGCAGGCTACCCCGTCGCCAAGTAACCTTCTCTATCCAACCATTAACAGGTGAAGCCGATGGCTTACATACGAGACATCACCGCCGAGGAATTCGACGACGCCGTGATGAAAGCCGAAAAACCCTTGGTAATTGAGTTCTGGGTCAGGTCCTGCGACCAATGCAGGAGGTTTAAGCCCGTCTACGAAAGGCTGCCAGAGGCCCTAGGAGAGAAAGCCCTGTTCCTCAGGATGAACATGCTGAAGACCATGGAGAGCCTCAGGCTAGCCGAGGGCATGGGCGTGGAGCAGACCCCCACGACAAAGGTGTTCTGCTCAGGGTCTGAGGTAGGGGAGATCGTGGGATACCTGCCCTTCGATGACGCCGTCGAGCGATTAAAGTCACTCATAGACCTCTGTTAATCAGGAAAAACTCAAGGTTTTTACATCACAACTCTAATCAATCTCTATGTTTCCTAACGGAGTCACGTCGTACCTACTCGGCGGACTGATAATCGGGCTGGGAGTATCGCTGGTCTACGTCCTCACGGGGCTCCACGCGACCCAGAGCAGCCTGTTCAGCTCGACCCTGTCATATTTCTCTAAACTGCCTTACTTCAACAGGAAAACCTACGTAGAGTCCAGAGAGTGGAGGCTGTACCTCGCCGCAGGGGTCATCCTCGGTTCATTCATCTATGCCGTCACGATCTCCCCAGACGGCCTCTGGACAACATCAGTCCAGTGGTGGCGCCTCCTAATAGGTGGATTACTAGTGGGCTTCGGAACGAGGCTGTCAAGCGGCTGCACCTCTGGTCACGGAATAAGTGGCCTTGCTTCCTTATCCACGACTTCTCTCATCGCGGTCATCACATTCATCGTCGTCGGTGTGATAACCGCTAACATCATGCTACTGCTGGGGGTTGCTCCATGAATAAACGTAACTTCGTCCTTTTCGTCGGCGGCCTGATCTTCGGGTTTGGGCTCGCAGCCGGCGGAATGGCCAAGCCCGAGGTCGTGCTGAGCTTCCTGCATCTAAAGGACTTCGGGCTACTCGTGCTGATGGGTGGGGCAGCTTCCGTCTCCTTCATCGCCATCAACGTTGTTCCCCGTTTCATCGAGAAGCCGTTACTCGGCGGGGAGTTCAAGCCAAGAAGCCGCACACTAAACAGAAACACAGTCATAGGCGCCATAATCTTCGGAGTCGGCTGGGGACTCAGTGGACAATGCCCCGGCTCAGCCCTCTCCAGCCTGGGGATAGGTAACATCCCTATAGTTCTGGGGATCGCCGCCATGTTCCTAGGCGCTTACGTCATGGGCCGCTTCTTCGGCTAGTACCCATTATTCGCCTATGCGCGCCACGGCGATGATGGGCACCGCCGAGGTTGCCTCCAACTCGTCTCTAAGGGCCGTCACAAGGACCTCCAGCCCGGAGACCCCGCTTCTGGCGATGTCCTCCTTAGACGTCGTGACAAGGACCAGGTCCGGCCTCGCCTTGTTCATGGTATCCGTCAGATCAACCATGTTCAAGTCGATGTGGTAGTCCACGTCCTCGATGACACCCTGCTCGACGGCGTAGGGTCTGTCCCTCGGATCCACTGTAAAGACGCTGATCCTCGGGTTCTTTTTTAGCTGTGTCAACACTCTAGCGCCCACCCTGCCGGCGCCTACGACGAGAACTCGCATACTGTATCTCATGGAGTCGGCTCTTCTAATAACCTTGATCGCGTGGCGTTTACTTAGATCATGTTGAGGACAGTCAACGCGTAGAATAATATGATAAGGACAATCGAGCTCACCACGGTCATCAGTATCCCGTAGCGGAGCATCTTCCGCTGCTCAATGATGCCAGTCGCGGAGATCAACGCCATCCTCCCAGAAGCCGAGGGAAGCGCGTAGCCGAACGTGGTTGCCATGGTCAGAGGAAGCACAAGCCTCACGGCGTTGAACGAGGAGCCGGCAGCGATTTCGATCATTATAGGCACAAACACCGCCGCGACCGTGGCGTTGTTCACCACGTTGGTGAGGAGCGCCGACGCGAAGACGATGATGACCAGAACGAAGATGAATGGCATATCTCTGAGCAGCGGCATAGCGATCCCTGTGAGCCAAGCCGTTGTGCCGGCCCTCCGCAGAGCCTCCCCCAACGCGAGCCCAGCCGCGATCGCGAAGAACATCCCCCAGCTGACGCCCTTAACATCCTCCCACTGGATAATCCCCCTCAGAGACATGTACGAGACGGCTATCATTCCGACGATGGCTGGGGAGAGAAACGATGCTGGGAGCCGCATAGCGGTTTCCAGGAAAGCACCTCCTATCCACATAATGATTGTTAACCCGAGGACTACGAGAACCTCAAGCTCGACGCCCCTGAGGCCACCAAGGTTCTCAAGTTCTTTACGCGTCACCTCGATCTCAAGCTCCTTCACCGACACGTTGGCGGCCCTAAACAGAGTCCACCAGGTGACCGGGAACACGAACAAGACAGCTAGCACGCCGTACTTCATCCAGTCGACGAACCTCCAGACCATGACACCAGACAAGAACTCCGACGCCACAGCGTTCGACGCCGAACCCGTTATCGTAGCCATCCCGCCTACGCTTGCAGAGTACGCGATCCCAAGCACGAGGAGAACCAGTAGCTCCCTTGACTGCTTCTCGTCCTGAACCTGCCTAGAGATGGTTAAGGCAACAGGGATGAGTACCGCGGCGGTCGCCGTGTTCTCCATCCACATCGACAATAGAGCCGCCAGCCCCATCAAGCCGAAGAGAAGCCTATCGACCCGGCCACCCGACGCCACTATGGATACAAGGGCGAGCCTTCTCGTTATCCCGTGCTTCCTCAGCGCCTCAGCCAAGAACAGGCTACCCATGATGAGAATGATTATCGGCCTAGACAGGGTCTCGAACGCTTGAGCTGAGTTGGCGAGTCCAAGAGCCACCAGCATCACGGGAACCAGAAGCCCTGCGAAGGGCAGCGGGATGGGTTGAAGAGCGAAGACCGTCCCGGTGAACACGAACGCGGCGAGCGCCCTCTTCCCTTCTACGCTGAGCCCGGGAGGGTTGGGAAGCAGAAGCACTGCTGCTGTGAGTGCAAGCACTACGATGAAACGGTTTGATAAACCGAAGCGATTGCCCATGGGGACCTTAGATACAACATTGGAGAACCCCATTTAAACCTTCTAAAAGCGAGCTCTTACCCCTGCCGTTTAGACGGCCTCTTCGCCAGTAAGCCTATGATTACACCTATCAAAGGGAACGCCATCGACGCGACGAGTACCTCGCTGTAACCCCCGAAGTAGTCATAGGCGAAGCCGAAAGGCAGCGGCCCCAGCGCCGAGCCTATTACACCGGCCATCATGGTAACGCCTCTGATGGTGCTGAGGTGCCTCCTACCGTAGTACTCGGGCCATATTACACCCCCCACGATGCCTTGGAGCGCCATCTGAAGGCCCACCAAAGCCCCGTAGACCATCACCAGCGAAACGTTGTCTGAAAAATATATCACCGCCACCGCGGCGAGAAGCAGCGCCTGGCTGAAGGCTACCAGGTACCTCAACTCTACCCTGTCAGCTATCGGCCCCGCGAGGAGCACCACAGGTAACCTGACGACGCTCATCACACTGCTGATCAACGCAGCTGTGCCGGCCGCGAGTCCCACCTGCGCGAGTATGCTTATCTGGTGGAACACTAGCCCTGTGATTATCGCCGAGGGCACGACGCTCGTGTAGATGATGAACCAGAACGACCAAGTATGAATAGCCTCATCCAGCGTCCAGGAGCCGTCATCTCCCTCGCTTTGGCTCTCAGCCACCGCTTGAGGCTCATTGTCGAGGGTGAGCCCCACCTCCTCGGGGCTGTCACGGATGAAAAGATAGCCGACAGGCACCATGGCGGCCCAAAGCAGCACCGCCCACGCCTGCCAGCCTAGCCTCCACCCATAGTTCTGGATTATCCAGGTGTTCAGCGGCGGAAGCACCGCGAGGCTCAGCCCTCCACCGACACTTACTATACTGAGCGCAACGCCTTTCCTCCTCATTAACCACTGCGGTGGCAGGGTGACGCTGCTGAGGCTCATGGAGCCTTGGCCGAGGAGCCTAACGAGGAAGAATCCTACGAGGAGCATGGGGACCGAGCTCACCACGCTCATCCAGATGCACGCTAGCCCAAGCGCTGCGGCGACCACTGTCGTCATCCTCCTGTGGCCATACCTGTCGAAAAGCCTACCCA
>JAFGTA010000189.1 GCA_016934355.1 Candidatus Bathyarchaeota archaeon
ACCATGTCAAGCCGCTTCTTCAGCGCGACCTTGATCTGCCCGAGGTTAGCGTCTGCCGCGTTACGGTACTTCATCAACCCGTTGTACATCGAGACGAAGGCGAAGGCGACCGCGAGGACCACGCCGATGAGGATGTAGTAGATGACCTGCAATGCTGCTCACTGCTTCAAGTAACCAGAGAGCCGGATTTAAACTCATTTACAGGGAAACCTCAAATCGTCGCCACCCAACACTATCCCGGTGTAGAATTGACAGACTATTCAAACCTGACCTGGGTGGAGGTCGAGAAGCGCCTCAGGGAGTGCAAGCTCGTCGTTCTCCCAACCGGGAGTGTCGAGCAGCATGGCCACCACCTCGGGGTGGGCGCCGACTGGATACAAGCCGACGAGATAGCTAGGAGGGTAGGCGAGAGCTGCGGGGCCACTGTTCTCCCGACGCTCTGCTACGGGGTCTCGGGGCACCACAAGGAGTTCCCCGGCGTCCTCACAATGACTTTCGACACCTACAAGAGGGTCATCGAGGAGATTCTGGACAGCTTGACGCGGTACGGCGTGGAGAAGGTGGTTTTCATCAACGGCCACGGCGGTAACACCGGCGCCATAGTGGAGGCCGCTAAGGCGGCGAGGGATAAAAACGGGATGCTCTGCGCCGTCACCCACTGGTGGGATGTGCTAGAGTCCGAGAGCATATTCGGTCACCCCGCGGAGCAGCACGCCGGTTACGCCGAGACGGCGCTCACCCTCGCGTCACGCCCCGAGGCGGTCAGGATGGAGAAGGCGGTCGTGAAGGCGACGCGTCAGGTTGACCCCGAGATACAGCTTCTGCGGGCGGGGCTCGCCCGGTTCAGGGGAGGCGTGGCTAGGATACCTTTGAGGACCATCGATGTGACGGACGTGGGCTCGATGACAGAGACCCACCCGGATGAGGCGCCTGGCACAAGCGACTACTCGATGATAACGCCCGAGTACTCCGAGACGCTGATGAAGAAGGTCGTGGACTGGCTCTGCGCGTTCATCGAGCGGTTCGAGGGATTCGAGGTGCCACCCAACGAGAGGAGCTACCCCTAGGCTAAGGTGACCTTGGCTACGTCGCCAACGGAGTAGCGTAGTCCCCCTATTTTTGTGGGCAGTATTTTAATTATGGGTGAGGGCCCCGGGGTTAGATATAGCGAGAGCCCTAGTGTTGGTGCCCCATCCGCCTGTAACGTGAAGCTTCGGCTGTCGGCGATTGAGGCCCCCTCATGTAGCTCCCTGACGTCGGCTATGGGCTTACCGAGTAACGTGATCTCTCCCTTCCTCGGCTTCTCCGTGTGGAGCCCAAGCCATCCGTAGTACGGGATGCCGCCGTCGAGGACGCCGGGAGCCCCGTTGACCGACCCAGTCAACCCGTGCCCGCGGTGCCCGAGCCTTATCAACGAGTACTCGGGCTGAGCCCAGACCACCTCGCCCGCGATCTCGTCCACTGGCTCCACGCAGCCAAGATCGGCTGTGACGTTGATGGGGTGCCCCCCGCGCGCCCTCAGCGGGTCCTCCGGTCTCCTCACCTCAAGGTGGATGTGGGGGGACGTCCCCCACCCATAGTAGCCTGAGCGAAGTAACGATCCTATCTCCTCGCCTACCCTGACGGTCTCCCCCGCGGAGACCTCAAGCTCCACGTGTAGTAGCTTCACGACGGTTTCCTCGTTGTCCTTGGGGCGGATGAGGACCACCGTGTCGTGTTCAGCGGCCTCGAAGCCTTTTCCCGTTGGCGCCTTCACCTTCCTCACGAGCTCCACCTCGCCGTCCACCGGGGAAGGCGCGGCGCCGCCGAACCGTATCCCGGGGTAGATGTCGATGCCCGACTTGAGCTTGTGGCCCGGGTAGGGGCTGTTGAATAGGCTGAACCTGCCCTCATCAGGGCAGTGGACGCGTACGCCCTGTGACTCTGCCACCTGCTTCATCGACTGCATCGCTTGACGCTTCTAGGGACGGCCGGCTGCTGAAAATGTTTTCTCAGTGGGGAAATAACGGTTTTAAATGGATGTATGTGATATTGTGGGTGAGTGTTCATGGAACCTGCTTTAAGGGGCATACTTGAGAAGGTCGTAGACGAGGAGCTTGACGACGACAGGCTGGTTGGCAACTTCAGGATATTCACACAGTTCAAGAACGCCGGCATCATCGACAGCGTACCCAGCGCCATGTTTGGACGCATATACACCCGCGCCTACAACGCGTGGCTGGAGTACAAGGCGAGCGATGACAAGCCCCTCAACAGGTACGAGGCGACCGAGTTCAGCAGGATATTCGAGACCCGGGCCATAGAGATAAGGTCCAGGCTCACCGACATATCCAGCCTCTGAATTGCATCAAACCTTTAAACGCTCTTTAGCTCGCCGAGGTATCTCCTGACCTCGGCCTCCCTTAACCCATCGTCGTCCAGCAGCCTGTAATCGTACTCGGAGCCGTGGCCTAGCGCGATCGTGAGCCTGTCCATCCCGTCTGGGCTATACCCGAGGATGATCTTCACGGTGAGCCTTGGATACCTCTTGATGAGGTACCTGAACAGCGACCTCTTCTCCTCCTGGCTGAGAGTTGTGGTAGGCTCCTTCATTTCATCCATTGTTTATGTTCTCGGCATAAAAACGGGTCGAAATCTAGGATAGATAGCTTAGCCTTTTAATCTCCTCTTCTATGGGCACGTTATTCGCGGTCTCGATGGATACGAGGCTGTTGATCTCCCTCAGGAGCTTCCTGTTCTCCTCTATTGCCTCAATCATCAGAGATAGTATCCGCATTAGTTTTTGTTCTTCCAGATTTAAACACTCCAATAATCCTATTCATTTATACAGGTTTTCAATCTATGTTGATGACACGTGTTTAGCGTATTGTTTACAGATAGATAATTAGAGTTCATTTAAAGTAGACAACGAAAACTGCTTTACTAAATAACTGCAAAAAATATTCCATTTTTACCTCAATTTTACGTATATTTAAGAACATCAATGATATGCTTACTGCTTTTCATCATCCTTCTCTTTGAGGGCTTTCTCTATGTTCTTCATCCTTGAGTCGATGTGCTTCTGCTTCGCCAGAAGCCGAGTTATCCTCTGGACGACCTCCTCCATCTTCTTATCCTCTTCACTCAAAGCAAGCCCTCATATAACTCAACTAGTTTTAGTGACATTTGGTTAATGAACCCTTCCTTCATCAACCGTCTGCGGGGGGATGGATCACTGATTCATACGCCGCATACGGTTCGGGGGTAAGAATCTTTACTGTGTGTCAGAATCGGTACATAACTCACATTAAACCCGACCAGATACCAGTGAAGCCAGATGCCACTAACCTACATCAGAGACGAGGACACGCCTGAAGACGAGTTCAGACGCAAGATAAAGCGCTTCAACGAGGCCATGGAGCGCTACAAGCAGCTACAGGCACGTGAAAAGAAGCTAATGGAGAGACTGGACCAGCTCACTCTTCTCGCGGCTGAGTCACGATAAACAGACAGTGCTCGTCATCCTTCGTCAGTATCTCAGGTATCTGGACGTCGATGTCAGCCCGGTACGTCTGCCAGAACGCGTGGTGGAAGTACTGGCAGTAGACTAGCCCCACGTCATTGCATCCCTGTTCTCTCCAGACACGCTCATAGGGGCACACGTACGTGTAGCTTAACAGTTTATCATCCGTGAAGCTGGTCCTCTCCTTACGTGTGTCAGGGTGCCCCGGCAGGTCGTAGTGCTCGAAGAGGCTTCTCAGGCTGATGGGTAGCCCCTGCTCAAGGTGCCTCTCTCTGAGGCGCTCACCCCGTGCACGCCCATAAGCCTGTACAGCCCTGATGAGAGCCTTCTTGCCCTCCTCCCCGAAGCTGTCAACCATCTCCCTCGCGAAGGTGCAGTACATAAGCGCCCAGAGGTCGCCGAACTCGGCGATGTCCTTCTCCGTAACCACGTCGCGTCTCAGATGAATACCGTTGGCCGGTTTAAAAGACCTAACAGAGAAACTGACGCATGATTATGATAGCTGTCTACGTGACGACCCGCACTTCTTTTCGCTTTTGCTTGGAGGGTTTCCTGAGCATCTCCATGTAACACGTGAAGCATATCTCGCCGTCCTCTGGGTCGTATCCCCTGAAACCTCGAATCGGCTTACCGCACTTTGGGCATATCGTAACCATAATCGAAACCTGATCCATAACAAGGCTTCACTGATTTATCCCCTAATAGGTACCAACCGTATACACACAGGCCGCCGGGAACGTTCATATCCGCCCGCTCCAACCGTCTCTTGATTGAAATGGCTAAGGCAATGATTCTCGTCGATAACGGGTTCGAGGACGTAGAGCTGCTGTACCCCTACTACAGGCTTCAGGAGGCAGGCTACGAGGTGGACGTCATAGGCCCAGTCTCAGGAGAGACCTACACTGGTAAGAAGGGCGGAAGCATCAAGTCGACGCTGGCGCCTGAGGACGTCAAGGTGGGCGACTACCGGGTGCTCGTCGTCCCCGGCGGCTGGGCGCCTGACAGGCTTAGGACTAAGGAGCCCATGGTGAAGTTGGTGAAGGAGGCTGATGCGAATGGCCTCGTGATAGGAGCTATCTGCCACGCGGCCCAACTGCTCATCGAGGCGGAGATCGTCAGGGGGCGCAGGCTCACCTGCGTCCGCAGCGTATCCACCGATGTAAAGAACGCTGGCGGCGACTACGTGAACGAGCCCGTCGTGGTCGACGGCAACCTCGTCACGAGCAGGTTCCCGGCCGACATGCCCATGTGGCTGCCTGCTATCCTAATGAAGCTGAAGTAGCCCTCAACCCTTTTTTCAGTTAGGGTTAATAGAGAGACGCCGATCTCTGATCGGCATTGAACAGGCTTGCCCATCATCGAGACCATCCGCGAGGAGAAGCAGATATTCTACCTAGCCGTGGCGACGGCTCTCCGAGGGGTAAGAGATAACCTAAGGTCCGTTGTGTGGCAGCCCTTCGCGCTGAGTCTCGGTGTCTCCATCAGGAGCATCGGCGCATTGGAGAGCCTCATGGACTTCGCCAAGATAATAGTCCAGCCCGTGCTCGGCGCTGCTTCAGACGTCTACGGTCGTAAGCCGTTCCTCGTCGCGAGGGAGCTGCTCATCGTGGCGGCGAGCCTTTGCTTCCTCTTCGCGCGCTCTTGGCTCCTGCTGGCGGCTGGGATGTCTCTCGTCGGCTTCAGCTTTGCCCTCCTCCCTGTGTGGCAGTCGACTGTTGCCGAGTCCTCTAAAGGCGCACAGATGGGCATGATCTACAGCATCCTTGGGAGTTGCTACATGGCGAGCGGCCTCGTTGGCACCCTCGCCGCAGGGTGGTTGGCCGACAACGTGGGGTACAGGACCGTGTACACGTTGTCCACGTTCTTCGCGTTCGCTGGCCTCATCGTGACGTTGATCCGTATCGAGGATACGAAAGAGAAGGACGGCGAGGGGTCCTTCTCCTTGAGTGAGGCGTTTGAGTCGCTGCTTGACACGTTCAGGCCGCCGAAGTACCTGTGGGGGTACTACATCGCCATGTCTGTGGACCTCTTCGCCTTCAGCCTCGGGTGGAGGCTCATAAACGGGATGCTCACCGAGGCGTTCAGCTTCACTCCGGGGATGCTGGGGATGATGATGGCCGTAAACGCGGGTACTATGGCTGTTTTTCAGGTGGTGCTTGGGAGATACATGGACCGGTTTGGCTACGCGAAGTACCTCGTGGTCAGCCAGATGCTGTCCTGCGTACTCCTAGCCACGCTGCTGCTGAACCAGAGCTTCCCCGTCGCGGTCGCCGCAAACGTTGTCATGGGGTTCAGCGCCGCATTCTGGGGGCCGGCCGAGCAGGCGTGGATAGCTACGAACGTAGACCCGAAGGAGAGGGCGAGGGGGATCGGGGGCTACTCGACCTTCAGGGGTCTCGTCGCGTTGCCGGGCCCCTTCATCGGCGGCATACTCTACGACAGATATGGGTACCATATGCCTCTGCTGATCAACCTCGTGCTGGCCGTGGTCGACGTCGTCCTGCTTGCCGTGCTGGTGAAAAACAGGGTGAGGCCGGAGGAAGAGGCTAGTCCAGCCTCCTGAGCTCCACTATCACAGGGTTGGTGCCGTCGGGGCAGGCGTGGCGGCTCACCTTCTCCCCATCCTCGGCTGTAGCCCACGCCACCTTCGCCCCGTGAGCGAACGCGAAGACCTTGGGCAGCACGGAGTACATCATGTGTAGGCACATCTTGCCCTCTATCTCGTTGGTGTCCCAATCAAAAACAGTCTCATCGCCCACCTTATGCCCTGCGGCGCAGTGGCCCTTCTGGCTTATGACCGTCGCCTTGATCCTTACCATGACTCTTGATGTGTGTAGGGCGAATATATTTATTCAGTGTGGGTTGAATGCGGCCGGTTTTTAACGCAGGGCATGGACATCTATGTCAATTATAGCGGTGGCTGGCTGGTGGGTTTTAAGGATCGGCTTGACTATTTCAGAGACTTCCTAGCCAGGCAGAGCCACAACTACAGAATGATGATCGTCCGCAGCGGCGGAGCCAACTTCCTATTCAACCTTACAGGGAACTACTCCAGCATATTCACGAAGGCTCTGGGCGCCGACAACATGACCATCGGCTACATGAGCAGCGCAAGCGCCTTCATCAGCATGATAATCAGCATGCCCGTGGGCTGGGTGACGGACAACCACAACCTGAAGCGGGTGATGGGCGCCGGCATGTTCCTCAACATAGTCATGATAGGGCTCTACGCCTTCGCCCAGGACTGGCGCTGGATTCTCGTCGCCATGATCGTCAACCCTTTCACCATGGCGCTAATGTTCAGAAGCCAGCAGGTTATCGTGACTAACGGCCTGAAGACCGAGGACCGGGCGACCGGGATGGGCTTCAGGATGATCATAGCTCAGGTGCTGGGCCTCGTCAGTCCCATCCCCGCCGCGCTGCTGGTAAACTACTTTGGCGGCCTTAACGTGGACGGGATCAGACCCTTATTCTACATCCGCCTGGTGGGCTTGATCATCGTCTACGCCTACGTCTACGTTAAACTCACCGACACGATTCCACAGATGAGGGGCGGAGACCGGGTAGGTTTCCTCGGCGAGATGGCGGAGGTCATGAAGGGAGGCGCGAGGCTGAGGACTATGATCCTTGTAGGGGCTCTGGGCGCCTTCGTCTGGAGCACCATGGAGTCGTTCGTGTTTCTCTATGCTGCCGAGGTCAAGGGCGCGGATGAGTTAATATTGGGGTTGATGACCACCGTCACGACAGTATCGGCGATCATCTTCTCTATCCCTCTGAACCGTATCGCGGACACGAGGGGGCGTAAGTTCGCGTTCATCTCGGTGAGGCCGGCGCTTTGGCTCAGCTTCGTCATAGTCGTGCTGGCCGACCACCCCTACTGGCTCCTCGTCTCATGGTTTCTAAGGGGCATAGCGCTGAGCACAAGCGCATACAATACGCTGATGATGGAGATGGTGCCTCCGGAGCAGCGAGGCAGGTGGCTGGGAATAAGCAACACGTTCAGCGCCCTCGTGAGGATAGGGGCGCCTATCCTCGGCGGCTTCCTCTACAACAGCAGCCACCCATCCCTCATTTTTCTGATCCCTCTCGCCGTCGACATGCTGTTGAGGATACCCATACTCCACTTCATGGTCCCAGAGACCCTCAAAGCAGGCGAGACGGTGCGGGTTGGCTAAGATTTTTTAAATGTCGAAACCCTGTGTAGCATAGTGGTTTTACGTTGAAGCTAGAGATGAAGATCAAGGACCTCATGAAGAAGAACCCGCTCATAGTGAAGCCCGGCGAGGACCTCGCGACGGTCTCCAAGAAGATGGTGTCCAAGGGTAAGGACGTCGTCATCGTAATGGATGGGGACATCGTGAAAGGACTGGTCACGGCTGAGGACATCTTCTTTGCGATGAAGAGCTACGTACTCGGCAAGAACATGCTCGAGGACATCCCCATGGAGGTCCGCGACATGAAGGTGGCTGAGCTCATGAAGGCGCCGGCAGCAATGGAGTTCATGCAGGCTTGCGGGCTCACCGGCACCAACGTGTGCATCGTCCTCGGCGAGGACGACAAGGCTGCGGACGCCATCAGAGTCATGGCCATAAGCGGAGTAGACAACATACTCATAGTCGGCGACGAAGGCGTAGCCGGCACCCTCAGCGAAGCAGACCTCATAAAGGCGCTAGCCTAGCCTCTTTCCCCTTTCTCACCCAGATTTATTTGCATATGCTTTATACCGCCCAGCGGCGAGTCTTCAACGATTGAGTTGACCGTTCAACGACATACTGATCTCAGGAACTGGATCGAGAGCAGGGTGCCAGAGTACATGAGGGAGGGGCGGATGCCCGGGTTCAGTGTAGCCGTCGTCGAGGACGGGGAGACCGTCTACGCGCAGGGCTTCGGCGCCCGAGACCCCCAGATGAACCTCCCCGCCACTCCGGACACTCTCTACGGCATCGGCAGCGTCACGAAGAGCTTCGTCGCCATAGGCGTGATGCAGCTCATGGAGCAGGGGAAGCTGGGGCTCGACGACCCCGTCAGGGACCACGTTCCCTTCAAGCTCGGCTTACCCGGCAAACCCATA
>JAFGTA010000190.1 GCA_016934355.1 Candidatus Bathyarchaeota archaeon
GGCATCGTCACAGGCGGCGACATCTCAAGGAAGACATACGCAGAGAAAAGCGACCCCTACATGGTCCAAGTGAGCGAAGTCATGTCCGAGCCCCTCATCTGGGCGAAGTCCGACGCCCCAGAAGAGGAGACGCTGCGCATCATGGACGAGACGGGACTCAAGAGGCTCCCACTCATCGGGAACCTGTCCTCCAAGCCGGTGCTGCTCGGGCTGCTAACCAGAGCCGAACAGCTCGAAGAGGAGACCGTAGCCCCTACCTCTTGAATGTCTCAGCTATTCTCGCCCTGTACGGCGGCTTGATTAACCCTTTTTCCGTTATGAATCCCGTTATGTACTCGGCTGGGGTGACGTCGAACGCAGGGTTCCTCACAGGCGTGCCCTCCGCAGGGATCAGCACACGCGTGTACTCGCCGTTCTCCGCGAGCCCCCACATCATTGTGACCTCCTCGGCGCCGCGTTCCTCGATCTCGATGTCGTCGCCGGATGCGGTGCCAAGGTCGAACGTCATCTCGGGGGCCGCGACGTAGAAAGGTATGCCGTTAGCCTTCGCCACAACGGCCTTCTCGTAGGTGCCTATCTTGTTCGCGACGTCGCCGTTAGCGGCGACCCTGTCCGCCCCAACGATGACCACGTCCACCTCGCCGCGCCTCATGTAGTGTCCCGCCGCGTTGTCCACGATGACGGCGTAGGGTATGCCCTCCTGCTCCATCTCCCACGCCGTGAGCCGCGAGCCCTGACACCGCGGACGCGTCTCGTCCACCCAGACGAACACATCCTTACCCTGATCATGGGCGACCCTGACAGGGCTCAGCGCTGTGCCGTAGTCGATGAACGCTAGGGCGCCGGCGTTGCAGTGGGTGAGAACCCTGCAGCCGTCACGTATGAGCTCGGCGCCGTGCACCCCCATCAACTTGGACGCCTCCAGATCGTCCTCCGCGATCTGGTCTGCCTCGCGGAGAACCTTCTCCACGCGATCAGGCACAGATCCATCACGGCAGGCGCCGAGGCAGCGTTCAACGGCATGGAAGAGGTTGACGGCGGTGGGCCTGGTCTTTCTCACGGTCTCGGCGGCTTCACCCATGTAGTCCATGAATCTGTCGAGGGGTAGTTCCTCGGCCTCCAGAGCCGCCTGGGCCATGGCGTACCCGGCGGCGCAGCCGACGGCTCCCGCCCCCCTGCAGACCATGTCCTTGATGGCCTTCGCTGTCTCCCCGTGGCTTGTGAAGCACGCGATCTCTAGGCTGTGGGGCAGCCTCCTCTGGTCGATCATCTTCACGGTGGCTCCGTCGCGCCAGAGGGTATATAGCTCCCTGGTCTCCCCGCCCATCCTTACCTTCAAAGTGGCACCCATCATACGGGTGGAACGTGGGGTTATTAGTCTACTTCAGCACCTTGCCTGTCTTCCGGTACCATAGGTATAGGTCCAGCTCGCCCGGCTCCATGCCGAGCCTCTCGGCCACCCTGTCCAGTATCTCCTCGTATCGGTGGTACCGTTTCCTGGTGAGCCCCTTCTTCGCCTCCTCACCTGTGATGAGGCCGTGCTCCACCATGTTACTCAGAATATGCCTGTCTACGATGGCGAGGCCGAAGTAACCCACGTTACGGAGGTAGTGGCTCGCCTCCTTCCAGCCTAGGCCTTTAACGTTTTTTACGAGCCACACGCGGGCCTCACGGGTGTCATCGAAGCCTTGAATGATGGACTTGATCTTCGGCGCCAGCCCCCGTGTGTCGTAGATGTACTCGGCCCGCCTGTTGGCGAACCTATGCCCCTCCCCAACCAGGCACGTCTGTACGTCGCCTAGGCTGCCATCCATGAGGGCGCCGCCGCAGCAGAGGGCGTCGACGCACCTCTGCCCCATCAACGCGCTGCTGTACGCGGTGAGGAGGCAGTAGACCAGCTCCTCGTACCACTTCTGGCTGTCCATCTCGTGGACCCGCCTGAACTCCTCGACGCGGTCCTCCACCATCTTCCTCACTCGGGGGTTCTTGGTGAGGTCTCGTACCTTCTCAGCCATGGCCTCGATGCCGGGGTGATCGCCCAATTTGGACTGCATCTCTGTTCCATTGGCTTGACGGGCTTTAAAGCATCTTGCCGCTCTCATCTGAGTAAAGAATTCTTCTAAATATATGTCAGAGGCTACTCTCGATCAAACTTCTCAGGTAGCCCCCAATGAAGTACGATAACGCAGAGGTCCGGCTTAGAGCCGTCAAGAACATACCCCGGATACAGACCCCCGGCATCACCGTCCCCGAGGTCCAGGAAGGCCACGAGTTCACCACATGGTTCTGGGTAGGCCGAGAACTCGTCAACGCGGGGCTCGCAGACTACTCCGAGGACCCCGTAAGCCCGACCGAGTGGACACAGGTCCACTTCAAGGAGCGGATAAACCCCGCCGGCCCACCCAGTCCCCTGCCCGAGGACTTCTACGCGAGGGCTTACCAGAGCTTCGTACAGGCGAGGGACGACGACGAGAAACGGGCACAGATCAACAGGATGAGGGCGAGGTACAGGGAGATAATCGAGTCCAGGATTGGACGGGTGATGAGGCTTGCTTCATCGGAGGCAGTTTCATCCACCTCTGCACTCGAGAAAACTGAGGCCGACTTATACCGGGACGTTAACCGGATCACATCAGATTGGCGTGACACTATGAGGTCACTTGGAGAGGAGTAGTTGGCGCGGCAGGACACCTTCGAGGAAGCCTTCACACGCTTCATCGAGGACTTCATGGACGACCAGGAACGGTTCAAGTACGACACAGCCATCGGCGAGATGGCGGTCAAAGGAACCAAGAGCCTCGTCATCGACTTCACAGACATCTACACCTTCGACATGGAGCTCGCCCGGGTCATACTAGAGGACCCCGAGGGCCTCACACCCATCTTCGCCGCGGTCGTCAGGACCAAGCTCCGCAACAGGGACCCACTCTACGCCGAGAGTCTTAACAGGGTCAACGTCAGGTACAGGAACCTCCCCGCGGCGACGCCGCTCAGGCGCATAGGCGCCGACCACATCGGCTACCTCGTCATGGTCAACGGAATCATAGTACGCGCGTCCAGCATAACGCCCCTCGTAGTCAAGGCGACGTTCAGGTGCCCCGTCTGCGGCGAGCTCAACCACATCGAGCAGAGCGGCCAGATACTCGCGAAGCCCCAGAAGTGCCTAGCCTGCGACAACAGGAAGAGCTTCGAGCTGGTGCCCAAGGAGTCCGTTTTCATCGACGCCCAGAACGTCACAATCCAGGAGCGCCCCGAGGACCTGCCCCCCGGCCAGTTGCCGCGCAGCATCCAGGTGGAGCTCAAGGACGACCTCGTGGACGTGGCGCGCCCCGGCGACAGGATCACCCTCACGGGGTTCATCAAGCTGCTCCCAAAGTATGGCAGAGGAGGCGAGCTACGCACATTCGACATACAGGTGGACGCCAGCTACACCGAGGTAAGCGGCCGCGAGATGGAGCTCCTGGAGGTCAGCCCCGAGGACGAGGAGGAGATACTGGAGATAGCCAACGACCCCTGGGTCTTCCAGAAGCTCATCGGCAGCATCGCCCCAAGCATATACGGCTACGACCACATCAAGGAGGCCGTCCTCTACCTACTCTTCGGCGGCGTCCTCAAGGAACGCGAGGACATGAGGATCAGGGGAGACGTCAACGTCCTCCTCGTAGGAGACCCGGGCACAGCCAAGAGCCAGGTGCTCAGCTTCGCCGCTCGGGCCGCCCCGAGGGGCCTCATGACCACAGGCAGGGGCAGCACCGCCGCCGGCCTCACCGCCGCAGTAGTCAAGGAGGGGGGCACGGGCAACTTCGTGCTTGAGGCCGGGGCCCTCGTCCTCGCCGACAAGGGCATCTGCTGCATAGACGAGATAGACAAGATGAGGGAGGAGGACCGCGGCGCCATACACCCCGCCATGGAGCAGCAGATAGTGCCCATAGCCAAGGGAGGCATCGTCGCGACCCTCAACGCCAGGACAAGCATACTGGCGGCGGGCAACCCCACGCTGGGCCGGTACAACCCCTACCAGACCATCGCCCAGAACATCAACCTCCCCGTCACCATCCTAAGCAGGTTCGACATCATATTCATCCTCAAGGACCAGCCCGACATTCAGCGCGACAGCGACATGGCGGAGCATATACTGAACCTCCACAGGGCCCTGACTTCGACGGAGCCGCCGCTGAGCCTTGAGCTGCTCCGGAAGTACATCAGCTACGCCAAGATGGTCAAGCCGGCCATCACAGACGAGGTCATCGAGCGGTTCAAGGACTTCTACGTCAAGATGAGAAGCGCCAGCGTCGAGGGCGGGGAGGCGGCCGCAGTAGCCATCACCGCCCGGCAGCTGGAGAGCCTCGTCAGGTTGGCCGAGGCCAGGGCACGGGTCCACCTCCGCAAAGAGATATCGGTGGAGGACGCCGAGGCCGTCATCAACCTGATGCAGAAGAGCCTTGAGCAGGTGGGCATCGACATCCAGACCGGGCAGATAGACATCGACATACTTTACACGGGCAAGTCGAGGAGCCTCCAGAACCAGCTGCAGAAGGTGCTGCAGGTCGTCAACGAGATGGAGCGCATCAGCGGAAGCGTCCGCGACGACGACCTCTACGACTCGCTGCAGGGCGACCACGGCATAGGCAGAGCCGAGGCCGCGAGACTGGTGGGAGTCCTCATGAAGGACGGAACCATCTACTCGCCGAGGCCCGGCTACTACAAGCGCACCAGCTAACCCTTTTCTTAATACCTGAGCCTCTTGTCCACCTGGTTCACGGGAGGCTCGCCCATCCTCACCCTGAGGATGTTCTCCACCATGATCTCCAGACCCGCATCAGACCTGCTGTCTGTGTAGACGATGTTGTGTGGCGTGCAGATGACGTTAGGCAGCTCCCAGAAGGGGTACGCGGAGGCGGGTCTGCCCTCCTTGTTCCACAGCGGGTCCCAGAAGTGCGGCGTCCACCAGACGTCCAGCGCGGCCCCGGCGATCCACCCCTCCTTGAGCGCCCAGTACAGCGGCTCCTCCTGGATGAGCGCCGCTCTCGCCACGTTAACTATGTAGGCCGTCGGCTTCATTGCCCGTAGCTCAGGCTCCCCGATCATGCC
>JAFGTA010000191.1 GCA_016934355.1 Candidatus Bathyarchaeota archaeon
GCTGGACACCCAGCTGCGTCGTCGATACCGTCAGAGCCCTGCCGCTGCCCGGGTCTCGCAGACTAACGGCTGCACTTACCCGGTTCAGGACGTAATTACAGTCGTAACCCACTCCGTTAAGAGTCCCCTTCTCGATCTCTTCTCCGACTCTCCTCGGCTCCCTGAAGTCCATCGGCGTCCCGGTCACGTCCAGAAGCTCACCTGTCGGGATAAGACCCAAGTCCACCGGCGTGAACCTGTCTGCGTCGATCATGAGCTCGTGCCCCAGTATGTTTCCACCGCAGGCGAGGTTGAAGTACGTGTGGTTCGTAAGGTTAACAACAGTCGGCTTGTCGCAGACCGCCTCGTAGCCTATCATCAGTTCATCCAAGTTGTTCAGGGTATACGTGACCCACGCGTCGAGACCCCCGGGGTAGCCCTCCTCCCCGTCTCTGCTATGGTAATGTAGCCTTAGTTTAGCGTTCTCCGCGTTGGCCGATGTCTGTGCGTGCCACACAACCTTGTCGAAGCCTTTTTCTCCTCCGTGGAGGTGGTGCCTGCCGCTGTTTCTGGTGACCCTGTGCTCCACGCCGTCGATGGTGAAACTCGCGTTGGCAATCCTGTTTGCGTAGCGGCCTACGACGCAGCCGAAGTAGAACTTTGACTCGAGGTAGTCGTCGAGGTCGCTGAATCCAAGCACAATGTCTCCCGGCTCCCCGCGCCTATCCGGCGAGATGATGCTCGTTACAGTGCAGCCGTAGTCGCTGACCTTAACGGTTACCCCGCCCTCATTCTCTAGGGTGTACAGGTTGACGGGCAAGCCGTCTCCAGTGGCCCCCCATGGGCTGCTCTCAACCCTCATGCATAGACTATGCTCATGGTGTGGGAAAGTATTTTCCGTGACGCACAGAGTATAGAGGGATCGAGTTGAAAGGCACAGTGTTGCTGACGGGGTTCGAACCCTTCGGGGGGAGCCACGTCAACCCGTCCATCGAGGCGTGCAGACGGCTTGAAGGGAAGACGTACAACGGTTACAGGGTCGCAGTCGAGGAGATACCGCTGAGGTACTACGAGGTGCGGCCGAGGCTCCTCGAAGCATTGAGTCGGCACAAGCCGGCGGCGGTGATTTGCACAGGCCAGTCAGGGGCGGCGACCATAAACGTCGAGAGGGTCGCGATCAACGTCGCCGACGCCCGGATACCCTACAACTGCGGCGATAAACCCGTGGACCGGCCTATAGTTAAAGGCGGGAAGGCAGCCTACTTCACGGGGCTGCCCTACAGGAGGCTGCTCAAGGCACTCACCGAGGCAAAGGTGCCTTGCAGCCTGTCCAACAGCGCCGGTACCTTCGGGTGTAATCATGTCTTCTACGAGCTAATGCACCACGTGTCAGAGCACCAGCTTGGAATTCCTGCGGGCTTCATCCACGTGCCCTCGCTGCCCGAGCAGGTGCTTGAGAAGAAGACGCCGTCGATGAGCCTCGACACCATTGTCCGTGGCCTATAGGCCGTCATAGCTGAGGTGGCCGAGACCCTCTAGATGCTACAGCCGCTCCAGCTTGAACACCACGGGCCTGAGCCCGTCGGTGCAGCAGCTTATCATGGTCCCCCTCTGCTTCATCCATGGGAAGTCGCCGCCCATGGAAATGTGGGCCACGTCTCTCTGGATGTCTGCCCACGCCCAGCTGCAGAAGTTGGGGGGCATTGCCATGCCCTTTGACACGAACTCCATGCCGATCTCGACGGTCTCGCAGCTCGGGTGTGCGCCTCGGCCTGCGTACCTCTGGAACACGTCCGGGTTCGACAGCTTCTTGACGACGGTGATCTTCACGTCATACATAGGCATTTTATATACGTCAGTAAGACCGAGGCAGGGTTAATCAACGGTTATGTGTATCCCGGCTCTACCCACTTCGGCGTCGACGGGTACTCGACGGGAAAGAGTCGTTTGACCCCGTGTTTTCTACGTGAGATGGAACGGTGAAACGTATCCTTGAACAGGATTCTGGTTCAGTGGTTTAACTCAATAATTCCTTTATAGATACCTCATATCCTGTCACCCGATATCTATTGCTTGGGAACGTCATCGGCAGTGAGTCAAATGGCATTAAAGTGCTTCATGTAGATGATGACGAGAGTCAGAGCGAGTTCCTCAGGTTCTTCCTCCCAGCAAACGACGACAGCCTACAGATCGACTGTGTGAACGACCCGGATAAAGTCCTGGATTACCTAAAAGAGGGGGACTATGACTGCGTCGTGACCGACTTCCAGATGCCCGTGATCAACGGCATCGAGCTAGCAGACCTGATACGTTCCGAGTATGATATCCCCATCATCATCTATACAGGGCAGGGCAGCGAAGAAGTAGCCGAGTCCGCCTTCAGCGTCGGAATCGACGACTACATGCGAAAAGAGATGGACCCGAGCCACTATCAGGTCCTCGCTAGGAGAATACGCAACGTAGTAGAGAAGAAAAGAATCGACAGTCTCTATAGAACAGTTATTGAGCAGACCCGAGACGCGTTAATGATATTCGTAGACAGCGCTGTAGTTTACGCTAATCAGGCGCTGCTCGATCTACTCGGCATAAAAGACGTATCCGAATTCGGTGACAACCCGTTCCATTTTTTTGTTGGCGAAGATCGTTCAAAAGCTAAAGAGCGGCTTCAACATGTTCTAACGCACGGTCACACCCCAGGGTTTTTCGAGTACAAGCTCAAGAGAAAAGATGGAAAGCATATATACGTGGATGTTTCCACGAGCCCGATTTCATATCACGGTAAAAAAGGAATAATCTGTTTCGCGAGAGACGTAACTGAGAAACATAGGCTTGAGGAGGAGAAGAAAGAGACGCAGATACGTCTCCAGTCTCTCGTCACCCTCGCGCCTGATGGCATCATCACAGTCGATCTCGGTGGGAACATCACATCCGTTAACCCCGCATTCGGCAAACTGACTGGTTTTAAAGACGATGAGATACTAGGTAAAAACTTACTAAAGCTACCTACTCTTCGGGAGATGGATTTTAAGAAAAATCTGAAGTTGTTCGGCTATGTTTTACGAGGAAGGCTGCCTCCGCCTTTTCAGTTGATCTATAAAAGAAAAGACGGAACATCTGGATGGGCGGAAGCACACGCGTGCTTCATCGACATCCAAGGGAAGAAGGAGATACTCGCCATCATAAGAGAGATCACTGAAAGAAAAGAGATGGAAAAGGAAAGACAAGAAAATAGTATGCATATGGAGACTCCATTAAATCAGTATAAAAATATGTACTCGGAAAATGAGAAACATATCTCAGAGGAGATAATATATCAACTATGTAACGAACTCAACAGTCCTTTAAATGACTTGAGTGGGTTAATAGATGCCCTAAAGGATGACCCTGGAACGATAAATAAGATGCTTCCTGTTTTGAAGGACCAAGTGGAGTTTTCACTTGAACGTGTTCAAGAGGTTTCAAAGAGGGTTAGTGACACACCCTTGGTGCTTGAGTACGTTGAAATAGACTCGTTAATCCATACAACTCTCAGAGAGTGTAATATCCCTGATTCAATCAAAGTAAAGGTTAATCACGAAATCTTTGTTAACGTCTTCTTGGACCCCAAGAAGATGAAGAAGGTACTTACTAAGTTGATTAACAACGCCGTAGAAGCCATGCCTAAGGGCGGTAAACTCGAGATTTCAACCGAGTTAATTGAAGATGATTTCTTGTTAGTAGTAAGAGATACAGGTCTTGGCATAAAGCCGTCTATCATGAACAACATCTTCAAACCTTTCTACTCTACAAAGGAGGGAGGAGTCGGTCTCGGGCTTGTGTACTGTAAAAAGACTATCGAGGAGCATGAGGGACAGATATCAGTGGAATCGAAACCAGGTGTAGGTACTTCTGTCTACATTAAGATGCCTATGCTTACACCGAAAAATGATTTAGATTATTCTTATCTGAAGGCTAAAGTATAGATAAGCATCAATATATTGGCGAAACATGGTGGATTTTTCAGTAAAATCCTCATAATATCGACGATATACTACCGTTTACATCGGTAGTTTTAATAATATAGATTAGTCAAACAGATTATTAATATAGATTGGGTGAGATGAATTGTCGTTAATAACAAATACAAAGATGCTCTTGAAGTCAAGGATTGAACCGATCTTCGCTTGGCCCTGGGGCACCCTGATAGCTTGCCTGATAGCGGGGAAGGGCTTTCCTCCAATAGTGAACACCTTCCTTGCTGTGTTCTCTACGCTGTTCATTACGGCCTCGGTGTACATTTACAACGATTATATCGACACGGAGATGGATCGGCTGAACTTTAAGAAGAAGGACAGGCCCTTAGTGACGGGCGAGGTCTCTATGGGGTTCGCCGCCAGCTTCATCGCCGTCACCGCCGCACTCGGCCTCGGGATGGCTTACCTCATCAACCTGAACGCCTTCATCTGGGCTTTGGCCTACTTCGTACTGTTCTTCGTCTACTCGTATCCAGCGATTAGACTCAAGAGGGTGTACGTGGTCAAGGAGCTGACGATCATGTCGGTGGTTCCCATCTCCAGCGTCATCGGGAGCTACGCGGTTCTAGGCACCCTGAGCGTGCCCATACTTTACGCAGGGGTAACCATGGGGCTGTTCCTGTTCCTGATGCTGCCGGCCCTTAACGAGTCCTTCGACGTGGACGAGGACAAGATATACGGGGTGAAGACCCTTGCTCAGACCCTCAGCTGGAGGTTCAGGACGCAGATGATCGTGTTAGGCATAGCCCTCATGGTCGTCATGACGTCGGCAGCGACGATCTGGTTCGGTTTCAGCGTAGCTTTGCCTCTCGTGACAGCCGCCGCCAGCGTGCTGTTGCTCAGGGTTCTCGCCACCATCTGGGATAGTTTCGACAGGGACGTCGCCTACAGCACAAGGATAAAGTTTCAGCTCTACTTCTTCGCGATACAGATAATGTTCGTTCTGGGAAGCATGAACCTAGCCTTTTTCAACTTCTTCTAGAAAGATATCGCCTCTACTTTTTCTAGCCTATTCTTTGACTCGGAAGGCGGTCCATAGCTTCCTCATGAAGTAGCCGAATCCCAGTGACGCGTAAGCGTACATGAAGGCGTAGGAGACTGACTCTACCCAGGTCATGGGGTTACGACCAAGGGCGTTAAGGTAGGGTTTATGGAGCGTTGTTCCATCACAGTTGAGGAATACGCGCCTATACGGTTGGCTGGAACCGTTTCGGAAAATTCCTCTGAGAATTTTTATATACTTTAGTGAGAAGTTAAAGCCGTTCTGGAGGAACATCGTTGGATGACCTCAGAGGAAGCCTAAAGATATCTCCTCAGAGCGTCGAGGAGATAAACGAGTTTCTGACGAAGGACGGCAACCCACTTGTTGACGGCCTGACGAAGATCGTTGAGAAGTACGGCGGAGTCGAAGAGATCAACAGGAGGGCCGAGGAGTCGGGCAATGTCGACAGCCTGCTTGGCCGACTCGAGGAGGCGAACCCCGGGTTCTGCAAGGACCTGCGCTGGCTCATGGATGCCCGCGACGACGGGGCGTTCATAGGCGTCGACGAGTACCGCCGTAACGTGCTGGGAGGCGGCGCCGAGTCGGCGGCTTTCGATGAATCCCTCGCCGTCACCCTAGAGATCAGCGCATGCAACTTCTTCCCGTTCATGGTGGAGGAGGCAAAGAAAGCCATTGCCGAGGGCAGCCTCATGCCCGCCCGGTACATCAGGGTGAGGGCGATGAAGGAGCAGGTCGAGGACGGAGACATCGACGCGTTTACGGCGGCGACCAAGGTCATCGGAGCCACCTACGTGCAGACGCTTGACAACAAGGGGACGCTGCCGGGGCCGGACGGGGCGCCTATAAACGTGCACCTGGGCGGCCCCGAGACCATCACAGGCTACTTCGGAGGCGTCGGCGTGCCCAACAGGTACGCGTTGAGCTGGGCTGACGAGCTTCTCCACTACTACACGGTGCACGGCGTAGGCGAGGTGCTGAACATCAACCCGGGGACTGTGACCCTGGGCTACCTCCTATACAAGATGGGCGTCGACGTGAGGTTCAAGATAAGCGTGTACATGGGCAACGACAACCCCTACTCGGCGCTGTGGACGCTGATAGGCGCCAAGATGTTCAGCAGGGAGGACGGGTCGACGCCGTTGATTGGCTTCAACCTGTCTAACTCGGTGGACAACTGGACGCTGGAGGAGTCAGGGTACGTCCGCGACTCGCTGGGCCTGGAGGCTACGCGGCTGGAGCACCACATTACGGAGACGTGGAAGAGCATAGTTAGGCAGCCCTACGACAGGCTGGACGAGCTCGTGGAGGTCGCGGCGAGGGTGGCGAACATAAGTGCCAAGCATGAGGGAGGCATCCCCGGTGTAGAGGAGACGCGGGAGCACCCGTCGGACATAATGGACTACTTCATGTCGAAGAAGGACATCGAGGCGAAGGGGCTGATGCCCGCCTTGACCCGGAACTACCTGGACAAGCA
The DNA here is from genome assembly GCA_016934355.1 of Candidatus Bathyarchaeota archaeon. Next base: position 6,470 of record JAFGTA010000191.1, read on the forward strand.
CGACTCGGTCAACAGGACGGCGAGGGTGCTCACCGAGAACGGGCTGGCTGTCCTAGCGGCTTGGAACCTCCACAGGTAGGCGGCTACGGGTCCAGGCTCCCCTCGCGTAGCCCGACGGGCAGAGGCGTGGGCTTGCCGCACAGGCTTCTCAGGGTCACCGTCCTCCTCTCCTCGGCGGCCGAGTGGAAGGCGTGCATGGCCTCCAGCACGTGGTAGGTGAGTTCGCCGCTGGCTCGGTGAGGCCTGCCGCTTCTTAGCGCGTTAGCCATGTCGGCTACGCCGATGCCTCTGCTGTTCTCGGTGTAGCCGTGGCTCAGGGGGATGTCCACCCACTGCTTCTCCCCCATGCGCAGGAGCTTAACTGGGCCGCCGAAGGTGTTGGGATCGGGGACGCTGAGGCTGCCCTCGGTGCCATAGACCTCGATCCTCGGCAGGTTGGCGCCCCAGACGTCGAAGCTGGTGATGATTGTGCCTATCGCGCCGTTCGTGTGCTCGGTGACGCCCGCAACGTGGGTGGGCACATCTACTTCGATCTCCGTGCCGTGCTTGGGCTGGCTGGTTATGACGCGTTTCGGGAAGGTGACGCGTGCGGCGCCTGTCACCTGCTTGATGGGCCCGACCAGGTTGACGAGGGCTGTGAGGTAGTAGGGCCCCATGTCGAACATGGGTCCGCCTCCTCGCTTGTAGTAGAACTCGGGGTCCGGGTGCCAGCTCTCGTGGCCGTGGCACATCAGGAACGCTGTCGAGGCGACGGGCTCCCCTATGGCGCCGTCGCCTATCAGCTTCCTGCACGTCTGGATGCCTCCCCCCATGAAGGTGTCGGGGGCGCCGCCTATGAGGACGCCCGCCTCCTCCGCGGCGTCGACAAGCCGTTTCCCGTCCTCCAGCTCTACTGCGAGAGGTTTCTCGCTGTAGATGGATTTACCTGCCTCGATGGCTCTACGCGCAACCGTGTAGTGGGCGTCCGGGGTGGTTAGGTTCAGTATCATCTCGATGTCGGGGTCACCGTATATCTCGTCTGGCGTGAGGACCCGTGGGACGCCGTACACCTCGGCTCTGGCCTCAGCCCTCTCCCGTACGAGGTCTGCGCAGGCGACCACGTCGAAGCTGTGGAGGCGTCTGCTGTTCTCGAGGTAGATGCCGCTAATATAGCCGCAGCCCACGAGACCGACCTTCACAGGCTTCATAGTGTTCACCTCGACGCCCAGAGCATGCCTCTCTGGACTATCGTCTTGGCTTCGGGGACCTCGAAGTCTGAGGCGACGTGGCCGAGGCTGGTGTAGAAGACCCTGCCTTCTCCGTACATTTTCTTCCAGGTGACTGGTACGGTGGCGCCTTTGATCCATGGTGCGTGTTCGCCTGTGAAGGTGGTGGCTGCGAGGACCTTGACGTGGGGGTCGACGTGCATGTAGTATTGTTCGCTGTGCACGTGGAAGTCGTTTATGCCGGCTGTGACGGGGTCGCTGTGGTCTGTGATGTTAACTGTGTAGTCGATGATGTTTCCTGGGTGCGCGACCCACTGGCCGCCTACCATGAACTGGTACTCGACGTTGTCGCGGAAGGCGTCTCCCATGCCGCCGTGCCACCCCGCGATTCCTACGCCGCTCTTCACGGCTTGGAGGAGTCCTTTCTCTTGTTCCTTGGTGATCTTGCCTTGGGTCCACGCTGGGACGATGAGGCTCATCTTGTCGAGGTCTTTCCTGAGGTAGGCGTCGAGGGTGTCGGAGATGTCTACGTTGTAGCCTTGGCTTTCCAGCCAGGGTGTGAAGATGTCGACGCACTGCTTGGGTTCGTGGCCTGGCCAGCCGCCCCAGACGATGAGCGCTGACTTGGGTTTCATGGAGTATGATCGTTAGTTGAGGGTTTAAGGTGTGCGTCGGGGGGCTTGGGATCTTGTGCCGGCGTCTTTTGCGTCCCTGTGGTAGGGAATCTTGCGAAAAAAATTTCTGGTGATGTAATCCAGAGGTATGTCTTCGAGGATTACCGTGGGGGGTAGATGAGAAGGGGCTTGGGCTTGATGCACCGTGTTCTGGTGCCGGTTATCGTTTCTTGTGTTTCACTGGGAGTGAGGGGTTTTTGCGTTCCTTGGTTTTCTGCTTCTTCTCTCTCTGCAGCTGCTTGTGTTTCTCTAGGCCTTCCTTTTTCGCTTTCTTGTTTTTACTCATCTTTGAGGCTCCGTGGTGCACGGTGATGAGGTCGGTGTCTTTAAAAGGTTATGCGCCGGCGAGGCTGCTCGGGTGTTCGTATCTTCTTTAATGGCTGTGGCTGGGTTTTCGCTGTGGCAGGTAATTTCCGGATTTTTTTTTCTTGGCTGTTTTCGGGGTGTTATGAGCCGGTTTTAGATGGGTTTCCGGGTAGTTAGCCGTTTTTCTGTTGTGGGTTTCGCAGTTGTGGGGATTTTTTCGCTGTGACTGCGATTCAGTTTTTTTCATGTAGGATGGAATCTTTTATAAAATTCAAGGTGTTCCGAGGGGTTATGTTTTTACATGAAGACAAAGCCTGAATGAAGACGTTGTAATGAATTCGAGGTGATACTATAGACATGTGAACGACGCTACCGCGAAACGTGTCTGTGTGTTAAAGCCATTTTCTTCTCCTGAAGTATAGTATCATCACCGCGGTTATGGCGATCATTATCATCCACAGGGTGGGGTAGGCGTTTCTCCACCCGAGCTCGGGCATGTACTCAAAGTTCATTCCGTAGACGCCCGCTAGGAAGGTGAGGGGTATGAATATGGTGCCTACGATGGTGAGGACCTGCATTATCTGGTTCATCTTGTTGCTTATGCTGCTGAGGTAGATGTCCAGCATGCCGCTGAGGAGGTCCCTGTAGGTCTCGATGGCATCTATCACCTGTATGGTGTGGTCGTAGACGTCCCGCACGTAGACGCCGGTGTTCTCCTTGAACATCCTGCTCCCCAGCTTGTCGAGGCGGCTGATGACCTCCCGCAGAGGCCACACGCTCTTACGGATGGCTATCATCTTGCGCTTCATGCCGTAGATGTCGTGAAGCGTCTCTATGCGGGGGTTCTCTACTAGCTCGTCCTCTATGCCCTCCACCCTGTCGCCGATCCTCTCAAGCGCCGTGAAGTAGCCGTCCACCACCATGTCGATGAGGCTGTACGCGAGGTAGTCGGCGCCCATCCTTCTGATGATGCCCTTCCCCTCCCTGATCCTCTGCCTGACGGCCTCGAAGCAGTCCCCCGCCCGCTCCTGGAACGACACGATGTAGCGCTCCCCGAGGATGATGCTCACCTGCTCTATCTCCACCTCCTCTGTCCCCTCGTTGTAGGTTATCATCTTGAGGACGAAGAAGACGTGGTTGTCGTACTCCTCGACCTTGGGCCGTTGCATGGTGTTGACGATGTCCTCCTGTATCAGCGGGTGGAACCCCATGCTGGTACCTATCTCGACGATGTCCTCGGCGTCCAGGCCGTCCACGTTTACCCATGATATGTCCGGGCTGTGGAGGTCTTCGATTATTTCAGACGCCTTCTCGACGGTCTTCTCCTCGTAGCCCGTCTCGTTGTAAGACAACACGGTGATGCGCGCCGGTAGGGGCTCCTCCTCCCCCACGTAGACGGGGGTCCCGGGTGGCAGCCCTGATTTCTTGGATCGTCTAAGGAGAATTCCAGCCATGTATAATCAATGACAGAATGACGTTTTATGTTTTAATGATGCGTACGCACCCTGTAAAATCCGTAAAACAGAGGTTTTGTTGGTGGAACCGGAGTGATAGATTGTCTCGTTTATTTTTCGTGGGTTTTGTGTTTCAACACATTCATATTAACATAATTTATAGGATGTCACATGAGTGGAACGATACGGCTTAAGGCCTATTTGGAGTCTAATGACGGCGGTTATTCGTGGGTCATCAAGAGGGTGGAGTCTCTAGGCGGCACTGCGAAGAAA
>JAFGTA010000192.1 GCA_016934355.1 Candidatus Bathyarchaeota archaeon
CATCAGCGGAAGGAACATGACGGTGTTGAACGGGTTCCTGTAGACCTCACCGAGTCCGTAGGTGATGAGCTCGTTCTTCTCCCTGTTGATGAGGAGGCTGAGCTCCTTGATGCCGTTGAAAGCTGAGTAGCCCTTAGCTGGCGGGTCGTCGCCTGGGCACGGCAGGATGCAGAGCCCCATGATGGGGACGCCGCTGCCGACTGCCTGGCGTAGGTGGCGGGCGAAGTCCAGCGCCATGCCGCTGCCGGTTCCTCCTCCCAACCCGAACACTATGAGTATGATTGGGCTGCTTATGCTGCTGAGGGCGCTGTCCTTGAACATGTTAGTGAAGGACTTGATGATACCCAGCTGGTAGTAGTTTAGGTTGTAGATGGCCTTAGCTAGGCTGCGGCGTCTGCCTGCGCCTCCCGCGAGCGGCGGAATGGCTACGGTGCTAGGCAGCCACGGATAGTACTCTTTAATCTGGATGCCGTCGTTGACGAGGTGCTCCTTGAACTTGTTCTGGACGAAGTCGAACATTGCCTCGGCGGACGGGAACTTGACGCTCTTGGCGATGACGTTGAGCCGCTCCTGCGGAATGCCCCTCCTCCTCATCTGCTCCTGTATCTTGTTATACGTGTCGTCAAGGCTCTTTATGTCCGGGTCGGCGATGTCCATGGCTAGCAGGCTGAGCCTTGTGGCCCCGCTGTCCAGCATCTCCATGGTCTTGTCCGTCTTCAAGAAGTGCTCCACTACGTTTGTTCCTGCTCCGCCTAGCCCCACTATGTGGATCACGCTTGAGTATCCTAGTTCTGACATTAGTTTCTCTCCGCTTCCTTGAGTCTTTCATTGATTTCTGTGAGTCTCTGGGCCAAGTTCCTGTCTATCCTTGAGGCACGCATCTGCAGCGCCTCCATCTCCCGTATCTGGTCCTCGACTATCATGGTGACGAAGCCGAGCTTGCTCCTCGTACGGAGGAACAACACGAGGCTCAGTATGAAAAGGACCGCCAGCCCCCCCACAGCGGGGAGGAAGTACTGCTCCATCCAGCTTGGCCCAGTCTGGACGGGCGGCGCCTCTACTTCAAGATTGGTTAGCAGCTCAATGGCAGAGTCCACGAGGCCGAGCTGTGCCTCAGACTTGGCCACCTCCATGAACTTCTCGAACAGCTCTATGTACGCAGGGTCCACGTTGCTGTTCCTGTAGTCGGCTAGCTCTCCCTGCCTCTGGCTGAGGAGGAGGTTGTAGTCGTCTATCCTGGAGTCGATGATGTTCACGGTGATGCTGTCTAGCTCTGTCTCGTCCGGCCCTATCAGCCTGAGTATCTTGAGGTCGACGGGCCTGTGGATGGTGACTCCTTGGCTGCTCGACGGGGTTGTGATGTCCCTCTTTATGAGCGCGTAGACAGATACCTCGTAAACTCCCTGGTTCTGGCTGAACTTAATAGTCCTGTCTGCCGGGTTATAGTCCTCCGTCACGTCCATCTCGGTGGTCTGAATGTTCCAGAAGACATCCTCGACGGTGGGCTTCAACAGGTTTGTTGACAGACTCAGCGTAAGCACGGCGAATGGTATGTTCTGCCTCACGTTGAGGGTGAATGTGATGTCGTACTCCGCTCCGGCGAAGACCGGCGCGTTCTGGACGAGGGTCCCCGTCGTGACGTCGTAGCTGAGCACGAGCCGCCCCGTGGTGAGGTCTTTGATCTCATACTTCTCAATCCAGTGGGTGTCGTCGGCCCCTCCCACGAGTAGCGTCGGTGTGAGGATGAGAACCATCAATAACACTGCGTACTTTTTCACTGTGCAAGCCCCTGATACTATCTCTGCTTTATCCTAGCAATTTAAATTGTGCTGTATGCTGGTTTAAATACCAACATTCTATCTTAGGCGTTGGTATTATATTTCAACTTTTTTGGGGAAGTAACCGGGATTCAAGGGTAAAAAGTGGTTGTTTTCTGATTTAATAGCGTATACAACATTTTTTCCACGGAATATTCGTCTAATTTAGGCTCCGGGTGAGGCCGTGAATTATATTAATCTAGTTAACTTGCTTTTCACTAGGCTACAAACAGCGTTCAAGATGGACACCCTCTCTATGGTGGCTTCTCTCGTCAATGATGTCCTCGTATATACCATGGAACGCAGCCGCCGCGTGATAAATGAAGGCGCAGCAACAGTGGAGGGCGACAGAGTAACGCTGGTCAACGTGGACGAGGTTCAATAGAGCCCAGGGTGTCATCGAGGGAAATATGGGGAGCTACCGTGCACGTAGCACCTCGCCGTTGAGGGCGCCCGTGTGCTCGTTGTCCTCCACGGCGAGGACGCCGTTCACATACACCATGCAGATACCGCTGGGATAGACACGGGGGTTCTCCCAAGAGGCGTTGTTCTTTATCTTGTCTGGGTCCCAAACCAGTACATCGGCCTTCTGCCAGGGTCTCAGGAGACCTCTGTCCATTACCCTCATTCTCTGGGCTGGTAAGCCGGTGCACTTCCTGACGGCGTCCTCTAAACTGAGGGCGCGGTCTTCCCTCACCCACTTCTCGAAGAAGTACGGGTACTGGCCGTACGCCCTGGTGGTCAGCTCCCCCACGGGCTCCTCCGAGAGGGGTCTACGCGGCGAGTCGTTGCCCGAGTCGATGGCGACGGAGCAGTTGGGGTGAAGCAGCGAAAACTCTGTGTCCCATCTGCTCGTTATCCCTACGGCGCCCCAAGCCCTGTTGAAGCCTTCTCCTTCTTTAACCAGTATCTCGATCAGGGCGTCGAACGGGTCTTTTCTCATCTGCTTTCCTATCTGCTTCAGGTTCATGCCGTTGTACTCTGGGCTCTTATCGGTGTGTGCCACCAGGAAACGGTCCCAGCTGTCAAGGAGTCCTCTTCTCCCGGCCAGAATTGGGCCGTATTGGCGGTTGGGGAGGTCCTTTTTTAGGTGTTCAACTACCTCCGGGTCTCTTAGCATCTCGTATGTGAACTCGGCGCCTTTCTTGGTGTACTTTGAGCCTATGACTATGGGCTCGTAGAGGGCGCAGCCACACCACCCCACCCCGTCGTCGTCCACTGTCCACGGCACCTGGTTGAAGCCGACGTCTAGTCTACGCAGCCTCGCGGCGTCGAAGAGGTCTACTATGTGTTTTGTCTTCCCGTCCGAAGGGAACCTTGCGCCCCAGTGGACGCCCTCCACAGCTACCCCTGATCTCTCGCCTATCTCCACCGCCTCCCTGGCCGCCTCCACCACCTTGACGTCCCTGCTTCTGATGTGGGTGGCGTAGATGCCCCCATACTCGGCTACTTCTCGGCAGAGCTCGACGAGGGTGTCGGTGCCTGTCAGGGTCTGGGGGTCATACTCCAGGCCCGAGGAGAGTCCGTACGAGCCCATTTCCATCGCCTGCCTGAGCATGCCCTTCATCTGCTCAAGCTCCTCGTTGGTAGATGGCCGGTCATATGCGTCCATCCCCATGGCGGATACCAGTAGGTTGCTCAGCCCCGTGAAGGTCGCAGCGTTGATGGCCACTCCCCGGGACTCCATAGCGTTGAAGTACTCGGCCGTCGTGAGCCAGTCGACGCTGACCCCCATCGACTCCTCGTAGTGTTTCTTCGACGTCTCGTTTAACGGCGCAGCGGAGTTGCCGCAGTTACCGTTGAAGACCGTGGTTACGCCCTGTCGGATGAAGCTGTCCGCCTCGGGGTTCACCAGGAGCGACAGGTCGCTGTGGGAGTGGACGTCGATGAACCCCGGAGACACGACGAGGCCCCCGGCGTCGATCACGACGTCGTAGTCAGCAGGGTCTATTCTCCCTACCTGCCTGATCACTCCTGAGCCGAACCCTACGTCGCCTTTGAACCACGGGGCGCCGGTCCCGTCGACGACCTTGCCGTCTTTAATCAATACATTCTGAACCATCGAGGTTCTCCTGCGTGGAATTCTCCCGCTTCCTATATAATATGGGGCTCTTAGCCGTCGGTGCTGGGTCATCTTTTATACTGCCCTTCAAAGAGACGATTTGATGAACCCCGCGTTTATCGCTAGTAGCTTAATAAACGTCAGCCTGCTCATCATCCTCTGCATCGGCTTCACGTTCACATACATGATCGAGAAGTTCCCTAACTTCGCTCACACCAGCTACGCTAGCATAGGGACCATGGTCGCGTTCTACCTCGTAAAGTTCCAAGGCTTCAACCCTTACCAGACGTGGCCCGTCGCCGTGATGGCTGGGGGCCTCCTCGGCGTCGCACTGTACCTATTTATCATCAGGCCCATCAAGGTGCAGGGGATGAGGGAGATCACGCTGACTTTCACTTTCTATATCATCTCCCAGATCATCGGCTCTGTGATCGCCATGTTCAGCTACTGGCTGCTCATAGTCACTCGCATCCAGTCCAGCGGCTTCCTACTGAGGTCCTACGACTTCAGGGTGGAGGGCATACCCGGCATCGGCATCGTTGCGCCGGTCACGGTGGTGGTCCTCGTGCTGGCGCTGAACGTCTTCCTCTACGCCTCCAAGTTCGGGATCGCCATGAGGGCGACTGCAGAGGACGAGTTCCTGGCCTCCAGCCTCGGCGTCAATATCAACAGGATACACTTGGCTTCATGGTTCATCTCGGGAGCTCTCGCAGCCCTCGCCGGAGCCATACTACCCCTGTGGATAGGGACCAGCGTCGACTACAGCGATAAGCTCCTCATCAGCGTGATGGCGGGCAGTGTGCTCGGCGGCCTCACCAGCATTACGGGTGCGATCCTCGGGGGCTTCCTCGTGGCGTCTATCCAGAAGATACTAACCTACGTTCTCATCCGGGTGCTCGGGGTGTGGATTGGCGGCTATGAGGCGATGCTGCCCATAATATTCCTGTTCATCGTTTTAACCATCGAGCCCAACGGCCTCATGGCTATCAGGCGCGAGAGTCTTTCCATACATGGCGTGGGTGAGTCCTTGCACCGGCTCAGGAAGACTCTCTGGAACCTGCTTACGCCTGACAGCTAGAGGGATATGATGACCTCGTCCGCCTTCTTGCTGCTCATGTAGTCGACGTCTATCCTCCCTATCGTGACCTTGCCGACGGACGAAGGCTTTACCTGTTCGCTGATGATCCGCTCCGGAGCCTCGTCCAGCCGCTCCGCCATGAGCCTCAGGGCACGTGTCTTCTCCTCGTAGTCCTCGACGAATGTGACGCTGCCCCTGAACTGGGTGGTCCTGTAGAGGTGGTCACAGCTTCCCTGCTGGTAGCCGCCGTCGATGAGCGCCTGCCCCCAGACCACCGGGTTACTCCTGAGGAAGTCGATCTTCTTTCCCTCCCTCGCGCAGTGGAAATAGAGCCTGTTGTTCTCCTCGTCGTATCCGTGGCTCAGAGTCGCTAGGTAGGGCTCGCCGCCCATGCACATCGCCACTGTGATGTGCTTAGCTTCGAGGATCACTCTCCGCAGCTCCTTGGGGTCTGTGACCTCCTTGTCATTCCGCCTCATGTGGTACATGGCTTTACATCGGCGCTGTAGCTTGAAAAGGGTGTCCCGGGTCTGATCAAGCTGTTTAAATGAGGTACCCATCTTATGGTACTGCTATGCCCTCCATCGTTTGCCCCAAGTGCAGCAGGAAGCACACGGTGGAGGAGTACGAGGCAGACAGGTTCTGCAGGGAATGCGGCAGCCTCCTCAAGGTCTCGTCGGGGAGGGACGCTGAGCCGGATGGATGGAGGAAGCTGTTCCCCTACGAGCCGTACCCCCCGCAGATCGACTTCATGAAGGACATCGAGGAGACCGTAGGCAGAGGCCGCGTCCTCATAGCCGAGGCGTGCAACGGGTTCGGTAAGACCATCAGCGTCCTCAGCTGCCTGCTGCCCCTCAGGAGGAGGATAGTCTACGGCACCAGGACCCACGAGCAGGTGCGTCAGGTCCTCCTTGAGCTTGAGAAGATCAACGAGAAGAGCGGCGAGAGCTACACAGCGGTGAACCTCGCGAGCAGGGACCACCTCTGCATAAACCCGGAGTGCAGGGAGCTGCCCCGGAACGAGGCGCAGGAGATGTGCAACGCCCTTAGGAAGAGCGAGGAATGCCCCTACGCCAGCAACCTTGAGAAGCCGCCCAGCGGAGTACCCCCCATCCTGTCGAGGGACGTACTGGTGAAGGAGGGCAGGCGCAGGAAGATATGCCCCTACTACCTCGCCCGGCGGATGATGAAGGAGTGCAACGTGGTGGTGGCGCCCTACCCCTACATATTTAACCCCATGATACGGCTCACCACGGGCCTCGACTTGGAGGGCAGCCACCTGATCCTCGACGAGGGACACAACATCGACCAGGTGGGGCAGGAGATACTCAGCGACACCCTCACCGAGAGGGGGCTCAGCGCAGCAGCCGAGGAGATGAAGCTCATCGGGAAGCCCCCGCGTTTCATCAACCGCCTCGGTGAGCACCTCCTCAAGAGCGACACAGGGAAGCCGTTGCTCGTGTCGGCTGAGAAGCTTGAACGAGGCCTTGAGTTCGCCCTCGGGGTGGACATCAACGCATTCATGGATGGGCACACCCCCCTCGTGGAGGCGATCCGCGCCAAGAAGCTACAGAACGGCAACCCCCCAGTGTCCTACCTGAACGGGCTGCTGGGCTTCTTCGAGCTCCTACAGACAAGCGTCAAGGAGAAGTATATCGGCGTCTACAGGAGGAACTACTACGGAGCGCCTGTAATCGAGTACAGATGCCTGGACCCGAGCCTCGCCGTCGCGCCCGTCGTGGAGGAGGCTTACGGCGCCCTCATAATGAGCGGCACCATCACGCCCATCGACACCTTCAGCGAGATCATCGGCCTCAGCGACTCGGCGCAGAAGGCGTACCCCAGCATCCAGAAGAGCAAGAGGATAAGGATGGTCGTCGAGAGGGGAGTCACGACCACGTACCGTGAACGCACCGAGGAGATGGTCGCCCGCATGGGGCAGATAATCGGCTCGGAGGTTAGTAAGATCGAGCAGGGCGTCCTCATATTCTTCACTCAGCGGGGCTTCATGAACCACTGCCTCGACGTCTGGGCCCAGCGGGGTGTCGTCAAGGCCGAGAACGGGATGCTCTACCTCGCCGGCAAGCAGCTGTACAGGGAGGGCAGGGACGCTAGGCAGAACAGGGACGTAGTGACCCGGTACAAGAGGATGGCGGTGAGCGTCGGCGGTGCCGCGCTCTGCTGCGTCTTCAGGGGCCGCAACAGCGAGGGCAGCAACTTCCCCGGCGACCAGGCCAGAGGCATCTTCCTCGTCGGCGTCCCCTTCGCAAACTACGGTGACCCCCTGCTCAAGGCACAGATCAGGTACTATAACAGGCTCAGAGCCGGGCTCGGCAACAAGTGGTACACCATGGACGCCTACAGGGCAGCCAACCAGAGCCTCGGCCGCGGGATAAGGGGCAGGGACGACTGGTGCCACTACTGGCTGCTGGACAGGAGGTACGCCGAGAACCTGCAGCTCATCTCGCGGTGGGCTCAGGGTGACGGCGCCGAGGTCAGGAACAGCGTCAAGCCCACACAACAGACGTTTTAAGCCCACGCACCCCTCAAAGGTTAGTGATTTCCCGGTGCCCAAGGGATACGTTCTAGGCGTGGACGGCGGCGGAACTGCCACGCGAAGCGTCATAATGTCTGAGGAGGGTGAGGTGCTCGCCACGGGGAAGGCGGGGCCGTCCAACCCCATCACGGTGGGCGCCGAGGTAGCGGTCGCCAACATAGTCTCGGCCACCTGTGAGGCGTCTATGAAGAGCGGCGTCGCCGCGTTCCTCGCCAGCCGCCTAGGGGTAGCCGGGACCGACAGGTCCATGCTCAGGCAGAGTATATTAGATGGCTTACCCAGCTCCTACGGTGAGACCGACATCATATCAGACGCGGCCTCAGCCCTCGCGGGAGCCACGGGGTGCAGGCCAGGCGTAGTCGTCATCGCGGGCACCGGGTCCATCGCCTACGGCGAGAACAGGCGAGGCGAGACCGCCCGGGCCGGAGGGTGGGGGTGGAGGCTCGGCGACGAAGGCAGCGGCTATACCATCGGGAGGAACGCCATCATCGCGGCGCTGAAGGCACACGACGGCCGCGGACCCGGTACGACGCTCAAGGAAAAGATTCTCGGCGGCCTCGGGCTGAGCCGCGTGGAGGACATCATCGACTGGGTCTACGCGCCCGGCAGGGAGCCCAGAGACATCGCGTACCTTGTGCCCCTGGTTAAGGAGGCCGAATCCGAGGGCGACGAGGCCGCCTCGCTGGTGATGGCGGAAGCGGGCGTCGAACTCGGCTACGTAGCCGGCGCGGTCATCAGGCGGCTCGGCCTGAAGGGAGGCTTTCCAGTCTCTCTTAACGGCGGCGTCTTCAAGCAGCACAGCTCATACATCATCGCGTTCGAGGAGGTTGTCAGGCGGGAGGCGCCTGACTGCGAGCTCATCAAGCCGCGGATGCCGCCCGCCCTCGGCTCCGCGTTGCTAGCCCTCAGGCACCTAGGCGTCGAGGTAGACGAGACGCTCCTAGGCAGGGTCGAAGAGAGCTACATTTCACTGGGGGAGCCAGATGACTAGGACCACGGAGAAGCTGAACCCACGTTCAAGGGGCATCGACGCAAAGACCGTCCCCGAGATACTTGAAATCATCAACCGTGAAGACAGCGGCGTCGCCGACGCCGTCGGCGCCCAGCTAGCCGAGATCGGAGAGGCAGTCGAAAACGTAGCCTCAACCATCCGCGGAGGGGGCAGAGTATTTCTCGTGGGCGCCGGCACCAGCGGCCGCCTCTGCGTGCTGGAGGCCGCCGAGATACCACCGACATATGGACTGCCCGCCGAGAGGTTTCAGGCGGTGATAGCGGGCGGCCGAGGCGCAGTCTTCAAGTCGGTCGAGGCAGCCGAGGACGACGCCGAAAGGGTATGCGAGGAGCTTGCTGGCGTTGGGCTCAGTGAAGGCGATCTCCTAGTCGGGGTCACCGCCTCCGGCTCGACCCCGCACGTGCTCGGCGCCGTAGAGTACGCAAGAAGCCTAGGTGTGCACACTGTTGGCATTTCCTGTAACTCCGGCTCGCCATTATCCGGGTTGGTTGATGTCGCTGTCGAGGCGGTGGTCGGCCCCGAGGTGGTCGCGGGCTCGACGCGTATGAAGGCGGGCACCTCCCAGAAGATGGTGCTCAACATGATTACCACCGCCGCAATGGTCAGGCTGGGGCTTGTGCATGACGGATACATGGTTGGCGTTCAGGCCAGCAGCGACAAGCTGATGGAGCGAGGCAGGAGGATGATCGCCGAAATAGCGGGCGTCGACGTTGACACGGCAGGTGGCCTCCTCTCTGAGGCTGGAGGCGATGTGCGGGCGGCGGTCCTCCTGGGGTTGACAGACATGACGCTTGAGGAGGCGAAGGCAGCCCTCGGGGGCTGGCGTTCACTCCGTGACGTATTGAAGAGTAGAGGTGTAGATGCATGATATTGAGAGGCTATCACGAAAAGATCTGGGAAGCCATCGGGGTAACCTTTAGGAGGAGCATCAAATGACCGTGACCACCGGGCTGGATGCCCTGCTCGAAGATCCTGTGAAATACCTCGGCCGCCAGAAGGTCGCGTTGGTGACGAACCACACCGGCGTCACACGGGAGCTGGCGTCGGCCATCGACGCGTTCCACGAGGAGCCTAGGATCGACCTCGTCGCCATATTCGGGCCCGAGCACGGAGCCAGGGGAGACGTCCAGGACGCCCTCAGCGTCGAGTCTCAGGTGGACAGCTACACCGGGCTGCCGGTGTACAGCCTTTACGGAGAGCACATGAGCCCACCCGCAGAGACGCTGGACGGCGTCGACGCCATGGTATTCGACATCCAGGACTGCGGGGCACGGTTCTACACCTACGTCTCGACCCTAACCCACTGCATGGAGGCGGCTGCCGAGCACGGGGTGGAAGTGTACGTCCTCGACCGCCCCGACCCGATTAACGGTCTGGAGGTGGAGGGAAACATACTAGAGCCGGGGTTCGCGTCCTTTATAGGGCTCCACCCCGTCCCAACCCGGCACGGGCTCACCGTCGGGGAGCTGGCACAGTTCATCAACAGGGACATACGCTGCAGCCTCACAGTCGTCGAGATGAGGGGCTGGCGCAGGGAGATGTGGTACGACGAGACCGGTCTCCAGTGGGTGCAGCCGAGCCCCAACATACCTACACTCGACACGGCCACGGTCTTCCCCGGCACCTGCTTCTTCGAGGGCGTCAACACGTCCGAGGGCAGAGGCACAACCCGTCCCTTCGAGTACATAGGAGCCCCCTACATGGACGGAGCCGAGTGGGCTCGACAGCTCAACAGTCTCTGCCTCCCCGGCGCCCGGTTCAGGGCATGCTTCTTCACCCCCGCGTTCTGGGAGTACAAGGACGAGCAGTGCAGCGGAGTCCAGGTACACGTCACCGACAGGGACGCGCTTAGGCCGGTGGAGACCGGCATGCACATGCTCCGGACACTGATAGACATGCACCCGGGCAGCTTCAAGTTCAACGAGCCCACCTACGAGGAGCGGAGGCACTTCGACCTACTCGCCGGTACCGACAGGCTGCGCAGAGACCTAACAGACGGCGCGGATGTACAGGAGATACTCGCCTCTTGGGAGCCGAACCTCAACCGCTTCAAGGAGCAGCGGGAGCTGTACCTGCTCTACGGAGACGGTGTGAGGTGACGGCGCGGACCCTCAGGGGCACTGTGGTCACGCCATGGGAGATGATCTCCCAGGGACAGGTGGAGATCAAGGAAGGCAGGGTCACCTACAGCGGCCCACGGAGGAAGCCCACAGGAGAAGTCGCAGACCACGGCGACGACCTCATATGCCCCGGCTTCATCGACGTCCACGTTCACGGCGGTGCAGGCCACGACGCCATGGACCCGGATCAGGGCGCAGTCAACGATATCTCACGGTACTTGGCGGCTGGCGGAGTCACAGGGTTCCTCGCAACAACCCAGAGCGCCCCCAGAGCCGATTTAATCGAAGCCCTACGCCTCATCGCCGACGCCTCCGAGAAGGAACTGGACGGCGCCAGCCTTCTGGGCGTCCACCTTGAGGGGCCCTACGTCAGCCTCGCCCGGAGGGGCGCACAGCACATCGACTCGATACGCGTCCCCAACATCGAGGAGCTAGAGGCGTTGCACAAGGCGGCGGACGGTCTCGTCAAGGTCATGACGCTGGCTCCCGAGACGCCGGGCGCCATGAAAGCCATCGACTGGCTTGTGGACCACAGGGTGACGGCGTCAGCCGGACACACCGACGCGGACTACGAAACCACCGTTGAGGCGTTCAGCCACGGCCTCAGCCACGTGAGCCACCTATACAACGGGATGAGGGGCCTACATCACAGGGAGCCCGGGATACTGGGCGCCGCCCTCACGGACGGCCGGGTCACCGTGGAGCTCATCGCAGACGGCCTGCACGTCCACCCGGCTGCCCTCAGGCTCGCCGCCCTCTGCAAGGGCCCAGCTAAGACTGTGCTCGTCTCGGATAGCATCAAGCCGGCGGGTCTACCTGACGGCGACTACGAGTACAAAGGCAGGACGCTTGTACTCAGGGAAGGGCTCGTGAAGCTACAAGACGGCACCATCGCAGGCAGCTCAATCAGGCTCAACGACGCCGTCCGTGTGATGGTGGAGGACGCCGGGTTCGCGGTGACCGAGGCCGTCCAGATGGCGTCCAGCACCCCCGCGAGGTTGCTGAGGCTGAGCCCGGGCAAGGGGAGGCTCGCCGAGGGCTCGGACGCCGACATAGCGGTCACCGACTGGCGGTTCAACGTCAAAGAAACCATCATACAGGGAGAGACAGTCTACAGGCGAGACACGTGACGGACTACATGGGCATCCACAGGCTCAGGGAGAAGCCTTGCCGGGTAATAACTGGGCTGATGTCGGGTACATCGGCCGATGGGGTGACCGCCGCCGTCTCCAGAGTCTCGGGCACGGGCGCCGACGCGGAGATCGAGCTCATCGGCTACAGGACCTACCCATACCCAGAGAAGATACATGCGAGGCTGTTCAATCTCTTTGCGAACGGCGCCTCAAGCCTCAGCGAGGCTTCCGAGCTCAACGCCGTCATCGGCCTCGAGTTCGCGGAGGCCGTGAACAGGGTCGTCGAGGAGGCTGGTTTCTCATTGGGCGAGATCGACCTCGTTGGCTCCCACGGTCAGACGGTCTGGCACCAGCCCGAGCTAAAAGATGTGGCGGGTCACAGCTACAGGTCCACCATGCAGATTGGTGAGCCCGCCATCATCGCAAGGGAGGTCGGGGTGCCCGTGGTCGCGGACTTCAGGCAGGGCGACGTCGCGGCAGGCGGCGAGGGGGCGCCCCTGACTCCATACCTTGATTACGTGCTCCACCGCTCGGATTCCGCATCCAGAATTTTCCAGAATATCGGCGGTATCGCCAACCTGACATACCTGCCAGCGG
>JAFGTA010000193.1 GCA_016934355.1 Candidatus Bathyarchaeota archaeon
AAGGATCAGCCCGAACACCAGGAGGATCGACGCGGGTTCGAACGAGATCAAGGCTACGGGCGTCCTCGACAGGAGCTTCGGCTTGAGCTCGTTCACGACGAACAGCCATCAGGTCATCTGGGACAGGGTCAGGGTCGACCTCACAGCCCGGGACGCCAGGGTCAACATAGGGGAGACGGTCGACGTGGACGTCGACGCCTACTACGAGTACGACGGGAAGAAGATCGACAGGGAGGACGTGCACCTGAACCAGGACTCGATGAGGCTCACCAACGTCGGAGACTACGTGTTCAGGGTCGTCTCCGTCGACAGCAGTTACGGGATCGACGAGGTCTACTCGAACGAGCTCACCGTCGCGTGGGACATGGTGGTCTTCGTCATCGATGAGTCCGATCAACGCGTCATAATCGGGTCGCTTTCAAGGCCACCCGTAACCGCCACCTACTTGTACGACGGGAGGCCGTTCAGGGGAACCTACACCCTGAACCAGGCCTTCGGCGTCGAAGTGGGGCCGGGGGAGTATTACGTCCAGGGCATGGTCGACGAGGGGCACGGGTTGACGGCGTTCACGTCGAACCACGCCGAGTACTACTTCGACAAGGTGGCTGTGCAGTCGGAGAGCAGCCACCTGATGCCCGGCAGCTACGAGGCGACCTTCGAGGTCTCCTACGTCTCGGACGGCTCCCCAGTCACAGACGCTGAGGTCATGGTCGGCGGGGAGCGGTGCAGCCACCTGGGGATGGGCGTCTACCAGGCACAGGTCTCGTCGTTCTTCCCGTACGTCGAGGCCCACGCCGAGGTCGCCGTCGACGGCTACTCGGTGGAGTCCGTCACCATAAGCAGCCTCATGGTGGGCAACATAGGCGCCATCGTCGGGGTCCTAGGCGTCGGCAGCCTCACCATCAACAGGTACGTGACAGGCGAGGCGAGGAAGGCGAGGAAACTCGAGGAGATCAGGGTCAGGAACGAGAAAAAGCAGCGCGTCATCCACGACGTGAACCAGCGGAGCCACGTGGTGAACCTGGACGACCTCACGGTGAGCGGCGACGTCGAGCCCAAGCTCATGACCACTCTCATCAAGGAGGCGATGAAGGAGGGGTCACTCCGAGGCAGGCTCATAAAGAAAGACTCGAGGTTCATCCACACGGGGGCCGAGAAGGAGATCATCCGTAGGAGGCTCCTCGAAGACACGCCCAGCACAGCCAAGCCCGTCGAGCCCCGCGTCCAGGAGAAGACGTTCGGCACGCTGTGGAGCACCGTCTGGGACGATCTGGCCGACTACAAGCCCGTGAGGAACTGGACTAGGGACAGCGGGTACCTGGGCAGGGGAGACTTCACTGCTAGGCGTACAGAGGAAGGCGTCGAGTGCTTCATGGAGTACTCGGGCAAGGTGCTGCTTGTGCCCCTGGAGGACCTGAGGTACATGTACGACAACTATCGCAGGTACACCAGCGGGAACATCACGAGGTCTGAGCTGTCGAGCAACAGCAGGTTCACCAAGTACACTATCTCCATTCTGCACATGTACGAGGACCAGATACTGTGAGCATGGGGCTGCTCCAAGAATTCAAATAATATGCGGCGGTTATTTCAGCCATGAGTTTTCAGATACCAAAGAAGCTTTTGGATAATCTGGAGCCCGGGGAGAACATCATAGACGCCCTCAAGACCACGACGCTGGCGTCCAGGCCTGACTACACCGTTCTGACCGACCGCCGCATCATCTACTTCAACGACAAGTACCTTGGCAGGTACGACATGGTGGTGATCCCTTACCCGAAGCTGCAGCACATGGAGGCCGAGAGGGGGCTCATCACCTACGGCAAGCTGCTTATGAAGAACGAGAGCGAGGAGGAGATAAGCCTCAACAAGGTGCAGAAGGAGCAGCTTGAGCCCTTCATCGAGTCGCTGGAGAAGGCGATGAACGCAGTCGCCGTCGAGCCCATCTCCATCCGCCGCAAGAAGGGGATCGGCTCCAGCATGACGTGGGTGTTCGAGAAGCCCGCGGAGCTGGTGTTCAGGTCTAGGAGAGATGATTTCGGCGGGGCGCCTGCCCCTAGGGCTGTGGACCCGCTGGCGGAGCTCAAGATGAGGTACGTCCGCGGCGAGATCACGGAGGACGAGTACCTCCAGAAGAAGAGGTTCTTGGAGTCTCCCTATTAGGCCTAGGTCTCCCTCTCTCTATGTAGCCGCTTCGACGCTGGCCCAGTGCGCCGTGTACAGCCAGATCATATGGTGGGATCGGCGCCCCTCAGTTCACTACGTTCGTCGCTTTGCCTGAAAGGAAGTTTATCACGTTGTCGACGGTCATCTCCAGACCCCTGTCGAGGACTTCGGGGGTCTGCCCCGCGCTGTGCGGGGTGAGGGTGACGTTATCCAGCTTGAGCAGCGGGTTGTCCGGGTCGATTGGCTCGCTGTGGAAGACGTCGAGTCCAGCTCCGGCGATCCTCCCGTTCATGAGGGCGTCTGTAAGCGCTTCTTTGTCGACGATGTCGGCCCTCGCCGTGTTGATCAGGGTGGCTGAGGGCTTCATCAGGGAGAGCTTCTCCGCGTCTATCAGCCCCCTCGTCTCCTCTGTCAGGCTCAGGTGCAGGGTAACGACGTCCGACTCTTTGAGGAGGTCGTCTAGGGGGACGTATTTAACACCCAGCTTCTTCTCCCTTTCCGCTGAGGGGTGCATGGTCCAGGCTACGACGTTCATCCCGATGCCTCTCGCTATCTTGGCCACCTGCGACCCTATATAGCCGGTTCCCACAACGCCCAGCGTCTTGCCGTGGAGCTGCGTCACGAGGCCTCTGACCCACTTCCCGTCCTTGACGGACGCGTCTATCTGGGGTATCCTCCGTGCGGTCGCGAGCATGAGGGCCAGCGTGTGCTCGGCTACGGACTCCGTGGCTGTTCCGGGTGTGTTTGTCACGGTTATGCCGAGTCTTTTCGCCGCCTGTAGGTCGGTGTTGTCGGTTCCGACGCCCCAGACTGATATGTGTTTGAGCTTCTTCGCCTTTCCAAGCACGTCTTCCGTGAATTTGCAGTATGCCCTGATGTTGACGACTATCTCCGCGTCCTCTATCCTGGTGATCAGCTCGCCCTCGTCCACGGGCTTCGTGTCGTAGACGGTTACATCCCCCAACTCGTTCAGCTTCTCCAGGTGCCTCGTCCCGGAGATGACGGAGGGGTAATCGTCTGGTACCACTATTCTCATCGTCATACGCCTCAGCGACTATACCTTCTTTTTCGCGTCGATGATTAATGTGTTTTTTGAGCCAAGGAGTAGCCGTAGAATAGGCCCGGTTCACGCAGCCCCGCCTAGGTGCCTCAGGTGAGACGGTTTTCTCTACTCCTCCGCCTGCACGGTGATCGGCGGGGGCTCTTCTGACGGCTGATAGGCTTCGGGGTCCTCGTGGAGGTAGCTCAGTATCATTTCCTTGATAGTCGAGCCCTTGTAGAACACGTCTGACGACTTGGAGAACACCCCGTCCAGCTCGCCTTCGCTTACCAGCCTGCGTATCGTGTCCAGTGCCGTCTGCGTATCCACGCCGTTCTCCTCAGCGAAAACGCTGATCGCTACGGGCTCGTTGACGGTGAGCAGCTTCTCCTTGGCGCCCCTCAGGTACTCGTTGTCCTGCTCCCTCTTGATGGACATGCTTCTCTGTCTTACGCGCCTCGCCGTGTACCCCGTCAGCACGACGCCGAGAGCCGCGGTCATCAGGTAGGCCCTGGTGTAGTCTGTGCTCCACTCGGCGTACACAGTCTTGGGGGCGTCCATGAGGAGCATCGCCATGGGTTCGCTGCCTTGGAGGTCGCCGCCCCAGCTCAGCAGCGTCGCCTCTGTTAACAGGCTGTTCTTCTTCGCCGCCTTGAGGCCGACCGCCTCGTCCTCCCTGTACCATCCCTCGCCCACAATTGGGCGGTCAGACACTATGTCCAGGTAGTACTCGACATCGTAGAGCAGGACTAGGTCGGTCTCCTTCCCTAGGGAGAGTTTGCGTACCTCGTCGGCGCTGCCGTCGCCCCACCCAGTGAAGGCGTACCTCGTTGTGTCGTCTACCTGTATCTGGTCGACGACCTCTACCGTGTGCACCGCGTTCTCGGCCCAGGTGAAGCAAGTCGGTAGAGCGTGCAGCTCACCGTCTACCATGAGGCTCACGTCCATACGGTTCGACGTGAAGGATACAAGGTGCTCGGTGGCGTCGAGGCCCAGAGGTATGACCTGGCCGATGTTGTCCACGTAGTAGCTGAAGAAAGTCTCGAAAACGACTATCATCGAGTCGCCTTTCTCCAGCCCGAGGAGAGCGAGCGGCACCTTGAACTCGAACACGTCGTCGAAGGCGAGCAGCGTCTGGTCGCTTATGACCTGCTTCCAGCCGTCGCCGTCCCACCTGAAGAGGTTGACGTCGTTCACCGTTCGGCTGGATCGGCTGCGGAAGCTAGCCTCCACGTAGTATTCGGCCCCGACTTCCTGGAAGTCTCCGCCGGTCAGACTGTTGTGGTCTACGTCGTAGAACAGGCTGAACATGTAGCAGACCTGGTCGATGCCTTCGACTGGACGCGACACTGGGGCGTCAACCGTGTCGAACCTGTGGTACAGGTACTCGGAGTCGGATGCAAGGTACATCCCCTCGCAAGTCTCTACATGCGCCGCTTCCACCGCCGGGTTTATCCCAACCCAGTCCTCGGGTGAGCCGTCGACGCGTATGTCGTCCTCCCAACGTATCTCGTAGACCAAGCTCTCATCGATGTTCTGCTCTCTTCCACCGCACGCGTCTACCACCAGGTCGAACCCCCTGTAAAGGTCTATGCTTGCGACCTCCAACGGGAACTCTATCTCAAGGTACCTTCCAGAGTCGAGGTAACGGACCTCGCAGTCGCTGAAAGGCGCCGTATCGTAGTCGTCTTTCGCGGCGCTGTAAGGCCCTGCCCGGGTCTCAGCGCCGCCCTGCCCTACGCGAGCCGTAACCGTGTAGTCCGCGCCTAAACCGTAGAAGTATAGGCCCGTAGCCGGGTTACGGTCTACGTCTATGTTGATGCACATTTCTTTAAAGCTCAGGATGTCAGTGCCCTCGTAGAAGTCCACCTTCACCGAGATACGTTCCTCGTCGTAGGTTATGTAGAGGTCTCTGGCGTCCCAGTAGCCGCCGATCTCCTCTGGGTCCGTGATGGCTACGTCGGCGTCCTTGATGAGTTCATCGTAGGAGTCTATCTCGCTTATCTTTCCGTGGCAGATGGGCGCTGAGAGGCAGAGCGCGATGATCGGCAGGAGACAGAGAATTTTCTTCATTTGTGAATAAATGGTGTAAGCTATACAAAATGTTTTTTACTTACTACTCTGTATCGCGGCTACATATGTTCTGTAATCGATAAACGGAACGAATGCTCTGAAGCTCAGCAATAAATTATGGGTTGAGGTCTAGTACCTACGTCTCCTCTGGGGGTACTGTCGCCTGTACTCACGATCCGAGAGGTTGTTCTCCACGTTTACAGCTTCGATGGCGGCGACGGTCTTATCGATGGTCCCGTACTTCCCGACGTTCAGTCTCAGACTGCCCCTGAATGTGCCCGCGTAACCGTTATCCACGGCCACGACGTCGCCTACGCCGAACCTGTCGATGTTCTCGTCCCATAACGTGAGCAGCACGGTGCCGGTCTCGTCGCCCACCAGTGCCTCCGCCACCCTGTGGAGCTGCCCGTCGCTGCTGCTGGACACCTCTCGGATGTCGCCCAGCTCCATCACCTTAGCGATCAGGTTCACCCTCCTGCTGTAGGTGGTGAGGTCCCTGACCCTTGTCATGTACTCAGACAAGCCCTCTCAACCAGAAATGGGGGTTCAAGGGTTTATCAGTTTTCGCTAACACCGCATATCCTGCACGCCAGCCAGACGTAGACCTTGACGGTGTCGAGGAAGTCGTTGACCTTGACGTGGTCCTGGTGTGTGTGGGCGAACCTCTCCTCCCCGGGGCCGAACCCGATGACGGGAAGACCCAGCCGGCTGTATATGCGTCCGTCTGTGGCGAAGGTCCAGAGACCAGTCTCGGGCTCCCTATACGCCTCGGAGATGGCGTCTGTAGCCTCCTTCACGACTGGGTGCTTATCCGGGTCGGTGTAGAACCCCGAGAACCTCCTCTCGTTGATGAGCGTCGTGGGCAGCACGGTGGCCTCGAAATCAGGGTCGCCTGACTTCAGGTCCGCTACGATGTTTTTCAGCTCGGCGTAAAGCGTCTCGGCTGTGAACCCCGGGTGGTTCCTGCAGTCGATCCAGAACACGCAGCGCTCAGGGACTACGTTCGAAGCCTTGGGGCTCACCTCGATCTGGGTGACGACGAGGCTCGCCCGCCCGTAGACAGGGTGCTCAGGGAGCCGGGGCACGAGGTCCTCCCTTATCCGCTGGATCATATCGGTCGCCTTGTAGAGGGCGTTGACGCCTCTCTCGGGGGCGCTGGCGTGGCAGCTCCGCCCCTTCACTACGACGCCGAACCTCATCGAGCCCCTGTGGCCTAGGGCTAGTCCCATGTTCGTCGCCTCTCCGATGAGGACGACGTCGGCCAGAAACTGGCTGTCCACGATGGTGGACATGGTTCCTGCGCCACCCACCTCCTCCTGGGCTACCGCCGCCACCTTGTAGTCTCCCTTCAGCGATATCCCCAGCTCCTTGATGGCTTTGCCCGCGAGCACCATGGCGGCGACGGCGGCCTTCATGTCGCAGGCGGCCCTGCCATATACGACTTGTCCCTCGACGCCGAAGGCCGATCCCTCCATGACTCTGCCGGAGTAGGGGTCAGGCATGGCGCCGACGGGGACGTGGTCGATGTGGCCGTTGAGCAGGAGGCTTCTGCCTCCTCCGCGTCCGTCGATGGTGCCCATGGCGTCGTGCATCCCGTCGGTGGCTGCCGTGCTGAACCCGTACTCCCTCATCTTGTCGGCTAGGAACCCGGCTACCCTCTGCTCCTCGCGGCTGGGGCTCGGGATGGATATGACTTCACGTAGAAACTCCAGACACTCCTCACTGTTACCTTCTACCCAATCGGTGATACGGTTCTTCATGTCCTGCATGGGGTAGGAGAGGTTGCTGGAAGGATAAAAAATGGTTCTACTCTGTGACCGTGATCGCCCCGGTGGGGCATGCGGCGACGCAGCCCATGCAGGCGATGCACTCCTCGGCTGCTCCTACGGTCACCTTGTCTCCCTCGTCGACGTAGACTCCCATGGGGCACGTCGATACGCAGGTCTTGCAGTTCACGCACTTCTCTTGGTCGAGAGTCACTTCAGGCATGTCATGCACTCCCAACTGTAGGGACTATGTAGAGTATTAATTCTTTGATCGGGGCGGCCACCGTTTTGGGTAAGATTATCTATGGGTTCCGCTATGGATTAATGACATATTCGGAGGAGCAGAGTTGAGCAAGATTCACCCATATCTACCGAACAGCGTGCCCGAGATCAAGGAGAGGATGATGGAGGAGATAGGCATCAAGTCCATCGCCGACCTGTACTCCGACATCCCGGACGAACTCGTCTACAAGGGGAAGCTGGACATACCGGGGCCGAGCGCCGAGGCAGAGGTCAAGGAACACGTCTCAGGGCTACTGGAGCAGAACACGACCCTATTGTGCCCGCCTTTCATGGGCGGAGGCGTGTGGCCCCACTACGTGCCCAGCGTCGTCGACGAGGTGGTGCACCGCGCCGAGTTCCTTACAAGCTACACGCCGTATCAGCCCGAGATCAGCCAGGGCATACTGCAGAGCATCTTCGAGTACCAGAGCCTCATCAGCGAGCTCGTAGCCATGGACGTGTGCAACAGCAGCCTCTACGACTGGGGTTCAGGCGTGGGGGAGTCGGCGCTCATGTCGAGCAGGATCACCCACAAGACCAAGATACTGGTCCCTGACCTCATGAGCCCCGGCAGGTACTCCGTGCTCAAGACGTACACCGAGCCGGCTGGGCTGAAGATAGAGAAGGTCGACCACGACGAGACCACCGGCCTCATCGACCTTGAGGACCTCAAGGAAAAGGCCGACGACGAGACCGCGGCGGTTTACATCGAGAACCCGTCGTACATGGGCTTCGTTGAGGAGAACGCCGAGGACGTCGGCGAGATCGTCCACGACAGCAAGGCGCTCTTCGTGGTAGGGGTGGACCCCACCAGCCTGGGCGTGCTGAAGGCGCCGGGAGACTACGGCGCCGACATCGTCTGCGGCGAAGGACAGCCGCTGGGCAACCACATGAGCTACGGCGGCCCCCTGCTTGGCATACTCGCGTGCAAACACGACAACAGATTCATCCGGCAGATGCCTGGCAGGATCATCGGCGTCACCGAGACGTTGAAGGATCAGCGCCGCGCCTACGTGATGACTCTGCAGACCCGTGAGCAGCACATAAGGCGTGAGAAGGCTACCAGCAACATCTGTAGCAACGAGGCGTTGCTGGCGGTGGCGGCGGGGGTCTACCTCAGCCTCATGGGCCCCCAGGGGATGAAGGAGCTGGGCGAGACCATCATGAGCAGGGCGAGGTACGCCCAGAGGAAGATAGGTGAGCTCCCCGGGGTGCGGGCGCCGATATTCAACAGCTTCCACTTCAAGGAGTTCACAGTGAACTTCCAGGACAAGACCCTGAGTGAGATCAAAAAGAAGCTTCATGCCAACAGGATCGAGGCGGGCATACCGTTGACTGGTGACTTCCCGGAGCTGGGCGAGACCGGCCTATTCTGCGTCACAGAGGTCCACAGCAAGAAGCACATAGACGCGTTGGTCTCCGTGCTGAAGGAGGCGCTGGAGGGATGACCTTGAAGTTCAGGCAGGCCGACTGGGTAGAGCCACTCATCTTCGAGCTCGGCAACGAGGGCAGGATAGGGTTCCAGTTCCCACCCGTCGAGCCCGAGATAAACGGCTCCGTTGACCCTGAGAGCCTGGTCCCCGAGGGACTGCAGAGGACCTCTGAGCCGGGGCTTCCCCAGGTCTCGGAGATGCAGGTGCTACGCCACTACATGCACCTGAGCCAGATGAACTACGGCGTCAACAGCGGGCTCATCTACCCGCTGGGCAGCTGCACCATGAAGTACAACCCCATCATAAACGAGGTGCTGGCGGCTCACCCCAAGATAGCTGGTGTGCACCCCTCGCAGAGCGATGAGTCCACCCAGGGCATACTCAGGCTCCTCCACACCTTGAAGACCTACTTCCTAGACATCACCGGGATGGACGACGCCACGCTGCAGCCTGCGGCGGGCGCCCACGGCGAGTGGACAGGCATCATGCTGATGAGGGCGTACCACAAGGACCGCGGCGAGCTGGGCAAGCGGACGGAGATCATCATCCCTGACAGCGCCCACGGCACCAACCCGGCGAGCGCCCACATGGCGGGCTTCAAGACCGTCGAGATACTGAGCAACAACTCAGGCACCGTAGACCTTGAGGCGCTATCCGCTGCAGTCGGACCCCAGACGGCGGGGCTGATGCTCACAAACCCGAACACCATAGGAGTATTCGAGAACGATATCACCGAGATCAGCAAGATAGTCCACGACGCGGGCGGCCTCATGTACTACGACGGCGCCAACCTGAACGCCATCATGGGGTGGTGCCGACCCGGCGACATGGGGTTCGACATCATACACAGCAACCTACACAAGACCTTCAGCACGCCCCACGGCGGCGGGGGCCCAGGCAGCGGCCCCGTCGGAGTCAAGGATTTCCTCGTGGAGTTCCTGCCTGTCCCCGAGATCGTCGAGACTGGAGGCAAGTACAAGCTGAGCTGGGACAAACCTAAATCCATAGGCAAGGTCCAAGGGTTCCACGGCAACGTCGGCGTCGCCCTCAAGGCATACGCGTACATGGTGTCCATGGGAGGCGAGGGGCTCAAGGAGTCCTCCGAGCTCGCGGTGCTGAACGCCAACTACGTCAGCAGGAAGCTCAAGGACCTAAAGGGATACGAGCTGACTTACGACCCGGAGAAGCCGAGGAAGCACGAGGCTGTGCTAAGCGCGTCTCCGATGCTAGCCGACACAGGCGTAAGCGCCCTCTACGTGAGCAAGAAGCTCCTGGACTATGGGCTGCACGCGCCGACGACCTACTTCCCGATGATAGTGCCTGAGGCTCTGATGATAGAGCCCACAGAGTCCGAGCCCGTCGAGTCCCTGGACGCCTTCATCGAGGCTATGACGGAGATCAACGACCTAGCCTACTCGAACCCCGCGGAGTTGCTTTCTGCGCCCCACAACACGGCGGTGACGAAGCTGGACGAGGCGAAGGCCGCCCACCCAAAGACCATCTGCCTGAGCTGGCGCAAGTTCTGCCAGCTCACGGCGGCCGAGTAGGTCACCTTTTTATACCCTCATCTTATTAATCCGTGACAAGGTATCCTTACGATGCTAACCCAGATCGCACTCGACTTCAGCGCCTTCTCAACGCCTCCAAACGCCACTTTCGCCATCATGGGCATCGCCCTCGCCCTGGGAACCGCCACCAGCTTCATAGGGGTCCGCAGCATGGACCTCGGCGCCTACAGGAAGGTCACCATCGAGAGCAGCCGCGTTAGGAGCGAGCTCATGGAGGCAACCCGCAGCGGTAACCAGAGACGGATAACAAAGGCGCAGAAGAGGCAGCAGGACCTCATGGCCCAACAGAGCAAGATCAGCATGGACCGGATGAAGTCCAGCATGTTCTTCACGCTGCCACTGCTGCTGATCTGGCCGACCCTCGGCAAGTTCTTCGAGGGCACCGTCGTCGCGTACTTCCCGTTCAGCTTCCCGTGGATACCCACCGAACTCAAGTTCATCCAGTGGTACCTGCTCTGCAGCATCGGCTTCAACATCATCCTCAACAGAGTCTTCGGCCTCAGCTTCGAGATCGACCCAGAGGACTAGGCCTTGACGCGCCGCGGCCTCGTCATAACCGTGGCGGGGCCCCACGGATCGGGCCGCAGCACCCAGGCCAGGAACATCGCTGAAGAGTTCGGCTTAAGGTACATCTCGGCGGGCATGCTCTTCCGGGAGAGGGCCGAACAGCTGGGCCTGTCTCTTGAGGAGATGTCCGAGAGGGCGGCAGGTGACAGGGACTTCGACAACTACCTTGACAGGAGGAGCAGGGAGGAGTCCCGCCGGGGCGGCGTCGTGATCGACGCGACACTGTCCGCG
>JAFGTA010000194.1 GCA_016934355.1 Candidatus Bathyarchaeota archaeon
CCCAGTGGGGGCTCATAATGACCACGGTGGGCGTGGCCTCCACAGCCCTCACGGTGCCTTCCAGCCTATGGTCTGATAGGGTGGGCAGGAAGCCCGGCATCATGGTGAGCCTCGCGCTGACGCCTCTCATGTACCTCGGGTTCCCCCTGTCAGGCGGGTTCACCGCCCTAGTCGTCAGCAGGGTCCTCGGAGCCATCAGTGAGGGTTTCGGCGGCGCAGTCACCGGCCTTGAGGGCGGCTCCGCGTGGCTCGCCCTCGTCGCGGACATCGTGCCTTCCAAGCAACGCGGAAAGGTGATGGGGCTCATAGCCACAGTCGCAGGCGCACTCAGCTTCCCCGGCGCGTGGATTGGGGGCATCCTGTGGGACACGTTGTCTCCGCAGGCTCCTTTCTACGTGGCGTCCGTCTCCAGCGCCGTAGCGTTCATACTCTTCGCGTTCACCGTGAAGGAGCCCAAGGAAAAGGCTCATTGATAAGCCGCTGACATTATGATGGGTTAACCATGACAGACAGCGTCCCCCTGTACCCGAAAGACAGCTACCTCCGCGAATTCGACGCCGAGGTCGTGCGAAGCGGACCCAAGTTCGTCGTGCTCACCCAGACAGCGTTCTACCCTGAAGGAGGCGGCCAGCCCAGCGACACCGGGACGCTGAAGGTGGGCGACGTTGAGGCGCGGGTCGTCAAGGCGATGAAGCGGGGCGACCAGATATTCCACTACCTCGACGGGGACATAGAGGAGGGAACCCGGGTCCACGGCGTCATCGACTGGGAGAAGAGGCTCCGGTACATGCGGCTCCACAGCGGTGAGCACCTCCTCACAGGGCTCTTCGAGGCGGAGGGCAGCGGCCCCAAGGTGTTCAGCAGCTTCAGCCAGCTGGACTTCAAGCCCAGCGACCTGACCGAGAAGACGGTTCAGAGGGTGTGGAAGCGGTTCGACGAGATAATAGACATGGACCTGCCAGTCAAAATCTCCTACACCAGCAGGGAGGAGCTGGAGGTCGGCGACGACGCCCGCAAGCAGAGCTTCCTTGAGAAGATACCTGACGGCGTCCACGAGCTGAGGATGGTGGAGATAGGCGAACACGCCCTCACCTTCTGCATGGGCACCCACGTGCGTAGCACCGGCGAGATCGGCAGGCTCAAGAGCCTACGGCTGGAGCCCAAGAAGAAGCGCAGGAAGATAATATTTTTCGAGCTGGATTAGCGGTAACCTCAACAAAGTTTATACATGTTCAGGCTCTCCGCAGATGATTCACTGGGAGGCTGGTACACGCGGTGGGCGAAAGAAGCCTGCGAATGGACGTGCTGAGCATCTACGTGCCATCTTTCTTCATATTCCTCGGCATGAGCATCGTCTCGCCGATCCTACCCCTCTACGCCAAGAGCTTCAACGTCAGCTACACCATGGTGAGCCTAGCCATATCAGCGTACGCCTTCGGCCGCTTCATCGCCGACGTACCCGTGGGGATGCTCGCAGACAGGTGGGGGAGGCGCCCCCTCATGATCTGGGGCACCGTGCTCCTCACGGTCACAGCGTTCCTCAACGCGCTTGCCCGGAACTTCCCCGAGTTCCTGTTCTTCAGGCTCGTTCAGGGCATCGGCTCCGCCATGTGGATGACAAGCCGGACGACGCTGCTCGCCGATATTCTGAAGCCCGAGAAGAGGGGCAGGGTGATGAGCTACTTTCAGGCGTTCATGCTGCTGGGCAGCAGCGCCGGGCCGACGATAGGCGGCTACGTCGCCACGATGTGGGGCGTCAAGGAGACGTTCTACTTCTACGGGTTGACGGGCCTCATCAGCCTGGTCATCACTTACTTCCTGATCAAGGAGCCTGAGGGGCTGAGCCACCACGGTAAGCACACCCGGTTCGACATGCCGACGATGAAGAGGCTGCTGAGCAACCGCAGCTTCAGCCTCGCGTGCCTCGCCACTTTCACAGTTTTCTTCATGAGGACAGGCATCAGGGGCACCATGATTCCGCTGTACGCGGACGCTGTGCTGGGGCTCGACGAGGTGACCATAGGCACCGTGATCAGCTACGCCACCATCATGAACCTGATCATGACGATACCCATGGGGCACGCCATCGACTACTTCGGCAGGAAGCCGCCTATGGTGTTCACCCTCTTCATCACAGCCTTCGCCGCCCTCGCTTTCCCGTACACCACCGACTACCTCACAATAAGCCTCGCCGCTGTACTCCTCGGCATAGGCACAGGCGGAGCAGGGCAGGCTCCCCTCGCCCTTGCCACGGACGCCACCATGGACGAGCCCCACGGGCTAAGCATGGGGATGTACAGGCTGTTCGGCGACATAGGGTTCGTCGTGGGTCCCATCATCCTCGGGTTGATAGCCGACAACTACGGGCTCAGGATGCCTTTCTTCTTCATGACGGGCATGATTCTGGTGAGCACCGTTCTGGTGCAGCTGTACGCCAAGGAGACGTACAGGATGAGAGACCACGAGAAGAAGACGGAGCAGGTCTGAGCCGCTAGCCCTGTCTCCTCGTGTACACGAGCCACGCGGTGCCGAGTAAAGCTAAAGCGCCGACCACGACGACGTATGATGTCCAGTAAGACAAGCCACCGTTTCCCTCTTCCTCCGGCTCATCCGGTGGACGCCACTCCGCTGCAGGCTGATCCTCAAGGTACCTGTCCAGCTCGAACCTGAACAAGTAGCCGTCTTCGTCGCTAGCCTTTGTCGATTGGTATGCGTCCTCCGACACCAGTATGTCGCCTGATGATACGTGGGCGGTTAGGTAGAGGACGCCGTCTTCGTAGAGTATCGACCACGGCAGCTCCCCGCTGCTGCCTCCGAGGTAGCTGGAGAACAGCGGACTCCCATCCGGGTCCAGCATTATCATGTAGATGTCTGCCCCGGCGTTCTTTGTCTCCTGGAAAGCGTTGACGACGGGGAAGTCATCCGAGTCAGCGATGCCTGCGAGTATGATGTTGTCTTCCTCGTCGACGCAGACGCGGTGAAGGGTGTCCCAGCCAGCGTAGCCGAGGAAGGTGCTGAAGACGAGCTCTGCTCCTTCCGGCGAGAACTTGGTGACGAGGCTGTCGACTTCTATTCCGCTGTACTCGGGCTGTATTGCGTTGGCGGTCGGATAGTCGCTCGACCAGGTCCGCCCTGACAGTATCGCGCATCCCTCCGAGTCGACGTCCAAGCCGAAGCAGTCCTCCATCTCCGAGCCGCCTAGGTATGAGGCGTACTCCAGCTGCCCAGCCTCGCTGAACCGTACGAGGAAGATGTCCCTCTCCGAGCCTGTGATCGTGCCCTGGAACGCGTCCCCCGTCACCGGGAAGTCGGTGCTCTGCGTCCAACCCGATATGTAGATATCGTTGTCCAGCCTAGTCGAGACCTCGCTCGCGCCGTCCCTCCCAGATCCGCCGAAGTAGGTGAGGTAAATTATATCGAAGCTCTCGGGGTCCATCACGGCGAGGAAGCCGTCCGTTTCACCGTTCCTGCTTCTCTGATGGGCGTCTTCCGTGACGGGGAGGTCGCTGGACGATGTATAGCCTGTCAACACCAGCCTCCCATCGTCATCTATCACCATGTCGTCGGGTGCATCCGTCTCCGAGCCGCCGAAGTAACATGATCTGAGTAGCTCCCCGTCTGAGTCGAGGACAGCCACGAACCCATCCGCCCCTCCACCTCTATACGTCTGCTGCCCTACGCCGCCCACGACGGGGAAGTCCGTGGAGTTGGTTACGCCCATCACGACGGTCTCTCCGCCAAACACCTCTACCCCAAGGCAGCCGTCGAGCCCTGAGCCACCGAGGAAGGTTGACCACATAAGCTCTCCCTCCTGAGAGAGCTTGGTGATGAACCCCTCCCCTCCTACAATGTGTATGTTATCGGAGAAGCCGCCGGCGTAACCCTGCTGGTAGGCGTTCAGTACGGGGAAGTCCGTGGAGTACGTGCTTCCCACAACCACCATGTTCCCCATGGAGTCCACCGCGATACCACGGACGATTTCACCGGAGACGCCTCCAAGAAAAGTGGCATAAAAATAGGCATCAACATCAGTGCCTGGCGACGCTATGAAAGCCCAGACTTGAGCCGAACCTAAAAACAGTGACGCTAGTAATACGGATAAAACGATCTTAGCTGTTCTCAAGCTTAACTACCGTTATTAGACTCTCGGCTTGTCATAAAACGACTCGTAAAAGACGATGCTGGGAGGCAGTGACCGATGTATAGTGTTTTGTATATATCATTACTAAATTAGTGACGCCCCACGCAAACCTGTCGAACATATGAGAAAAGGTGTATCTATGACATGGAGAGACAAGCTGAAAGCGGACATGACTGATTGGCTCCTCGAGCCCAGCGACCCAAGCGTAAGGTACTGGACGCTGAGAGACATCGAAGGTCTGGAGGAGACGGACCCGCAAGTACAAGATGCACAGGCTGCGATCATGGAGTCGCATCCAGTCAAGGCTATCTTGGGCGCCCAGCACCCCGAGGGGTACTGGGTTCACGAGGAGGACATGTACCTCCCCAAGTACAAGGCGACCACCCACCAGCTACTCATCCTAGCCGAGCTGGGCGTCACCCGGACACCGGCGATAGAGAGAGCCGTCGAGCAGGTCTACAGGTTCCAGAGGAACAGCGGGCACTTCCTCACCCAGCTGCCCAAGACGGAGAAGGGGAGGGACAGTGCGGTGAAGGACGGCTGCTGCTTCGACGGCAACGTTCTGTACTACCTCGTCCACTTCGGGTACCTCAGCGACCCGCGCACCCGGAGGCTACTCGACTTCATCGTGGACTACCACGACGACGAGCACGCCGGGTGGAAGTGCCGGGCGTACCCCATTGACCCGAGCCGCGTCTTCCCCGTGAACTGCTACATGGGTGCC
>JAFGTA010000025.1 GCA_016934355.1 Candidatus Bathyarchaeota archaeon
CACTCCCAACCGTGACGGTTCTCACGCCCGACTCGTGGGCCGCTTCCAGGAAGCCCCGAACAGGGTAGAACTCTGATAGCCCGGTCCTCACCGCAGAGGTGTTCACCTCGAAGCCCACATCGTTCTCGACTAGGAGCCTCAACGCATCCAGGTAGACTGAGCCGTACTCGTCGAACCGGGGCGGCTCGCTTCGCGCCGTGTGCAGGAACTTCCGCCAGTAGTCTGGGTGAGAGAGGACATCGAAGAGGCCGCTCTCGGCCGCGTGCCCCCAGACTGTGAAGTACTCGTCGGCGGCAGCCGACAGGGGGCGGCCATCGAAGAAACGCCTCGCGTCTGTTCTCGACCCGATGTCTACGCCGTTTATGTAGTGTGTGCTCCCCATCGAGAAGTCGAGAGGGTACTCCTCTATCATCTCCTCCAGGTGCCTCTCATGGTCTGGGAAGTAGTCGATCTCAAGGCCAGCCCGGAGCCTGACATCCGTATCGTCCTGAGCCCTCTCGATTGACTCGAAGTACTCGGGTAGCTCGCCGGGCTGCACCCCGAGGTATATGTCCGGGCCTGTGACTATCAGGTGCGTGGTGAACGCCACCTCAGTCAACCCCTTCTCCTCGGCCGCCTCTATCAATGCTTGAAGCGTGGCGGTGGGCGCGTCCCTTGAGTGGCTCTCATGGACGTGGTAGTCTATCCTCGGGGGTGTCATGGCGTCCCCAATCTATTTCAACCACGCATATATGAGAGATTCCAAAGACTAGGCTGGCGTCCTCGCTACCACTATTATGTGCTGGCCCATGTCAACGAGCCCCGGCCTACTGGAGAACTGCTTCTCCAGCTGTATAAGCATCTCCTCCGCCTCCGGCGAGGCGGGTATCTTCTCGTATGCGTGGACTCCGCTGGTTATCGTGTTGGCTGCGGCCATCTCCAGCACCTCGCACCCATGGTCGGCGAGGAGTTCTCGCATGTAGGTTGAGGTGTAGAGGGTCATGGGGGTGTGCCACTCCGGGCTCCCCGGCCTGCTGTCCAGCACATCGGGGAAAGGCTCATCTGGGCTCCACTCGGTGTGCTCAGATATTTCTTCGAGGAACTCCGCGGCGTCGGCTGTCCCTATCAGGTGGAAGGTTCCCAGCAGGCTCATCGCGCTGATGATTATTGGCGCACCCGGCTTGGTCACCCTGATGAGCTCATCCAGCGCGTCGTGTCTCCTGTCCCTTACGTATGACAGGGCTCCGCCGAGGCACAGCGTGAGGTCAAAGGAGTGATCGTTGACCCCCTGCATGTCGCAGATGTCCATCCTCTCAATTCCTGTGATCCCCGTCTCGGCGCCTGCCTCGCGTATCTTCTCCCCGGCGAGCTCCAGCTGGCGGTCGGAGATGTCCACTAGGAACACCCGTGCCCCTCGCTTCGTTAGCCAGATTGCGTATCTTCCCGGCCCTGAGCCTGCGTCAAGGACGTGGTCTCCCGACTTCAGGTACCTGCTGATGATGTTGGTGGTGACCTCGAACTGGACTCGGCCGTGGAGGCCGCCTTCGAGGCGCGTCCACTCCTTGCCGCCGTACTCGTTGTAGTGCCGTCTAACGTCCTCTGGGATGTAGCCCATGCATTGACGTTGATTCGCAGGCTTATGGGCGTTATGAGTAAGATGTATTGACCACGGGTCGAGGTATTGGGCTCTGTATCAGTGTTAACGAGCCGCGGTAACTAGGATAGCCCTGTTTCAGCGGTACGGGATAAATCTCCTCAATTGTTTTTAATAATGAGCCCGGGGTTCTTGGCGAGCCAACATGGAGGCAGTTGCACGCGGAGTGGTTGAGCAGGCGATAGACGACGAGCTCTCAGATAGAAGGCTCGAGCTTACCCATAACACGTTCAAGCGTTTCGAGGAGATGGGTATACTCGACTCCGCGGAGAGCGCCATGTTCGGCAAGATATACGCCGAGGCGTTCAGCTACTTCATCAACTACAAGATGCACAGCAAGGAGCCCATAAGCCTCCACGAGATGGCCGAGTTCGAGAAGGTCATCGACCGCCGCGTCATCGAGATCAAGGGCAGGATACTTCACCTCACAGGCAGGTAACCGGCCCTCATTTATAGATTGATTAATTATGGGTTTAGAGGCGGCGGGGAAAAGGTGGAAACCCATACCTCTAAACCGCGTTACCCTCAACACTGATTGAAAGGTAATAACTGATTCAGTGTAGAGTGTTCTGACATACATCGCCTGACCCGTCTCAGAGGCCGCGGCGGAGATGAGCGACGGTGGGAAACCGTTATATCCCGGGGCGGGGTTCAACGTTTTCGGCGGGTGAGTGGGACCTCCTACCCGTTCCGCCCTAGAAATCCCGGAGCAAGGAGGTAGACACATGGAAAACAGAGACATAGCTTTAATCGGTGTATACGCGGCGCTCTACGCCGCGATGGTCGTTTTCTTCGCGCCGCTATCGTTCTACGCGGTGCAGTTCAGGGTCGCAGGGGTGCTGAGGCCGGCGATAGCCCGGAAGAGGGAGCTCGCGGTCGGATACGCGCTGGGCACCGTCGTGGCGAACCTGTTCAGCCCGTTCGCGGGGATATACGAGATTCTATTCATGCCTGTGATGAGTCTCCTCGCCGGGCTCGCCGGGTACGAGGCTGCGAAGAGGCTCGGCGGCGGCTACTACAGCTGCGGGGCGGTGATAGCGGTCATAATCCCTGTGAGCGTCGCGTGGATGCTAAACCAGCTCTTCAACCTGCCTGTGGCGGCGACTCTCCCCGGGCTGCTGGTCAGCGAGCAGATCATCAACGCCCTTGGGTCAACCGTTTTTAGGCTCATCGAGAGGAGGTACAGGTGGTGGATAACGTGAAGTGCGTAATCATCCTCAGCGGCGGCCCGGACTCGGTCACTGCGGCCTACTGGGCAAAGAGCCAGGGCTTCGACGTATACGCGGTGACTTTCGACTACGGCCAGAAGGCTAAGATAGAGATCATGAGGGCGAGGGAGATCGCTGAGACCCTCGGCATCAATCACAAGGTGATCGACCTGTCCCGCCTCTCCGAGATATACGAGGGGGTGACGAGCCTCGTCGACGAGGACATGGAGGTCACCGAGGAGTTCAGCGACCCCATAATAGTGCCCTTCAGGAACGGCGTCTTCATGGCTGTCACGGTGGCTTACGCCGTCGGCGTAGACGCGACGCATATCTTCTACGGCGCCCACGCCAGCGACGAGCCGTTCTACCCGGACTGCCGCAGGGAGTTCTACGAGGCGTTCCAGGAGGCGGCGCGGCTGGGCACCGAGAACGAGATGGTGATACGGTCGCCCTTCAGCGATACGCCGAAGTCAGGGATAATCAGGAAGGCCGTGGAGCTCGGCGTTCCTCTCGACAGGACGTGGAGCTGCTACCTCAACGGGCCGGTCCACTGCGGCAGATGCGAGTCATGTAACAACCGCAGGAACGCGTTCACCGAGGCGGGTGTGCCTGACCCGACAGAGTACGCGGCGGGTTAGCCCCGGTTTTCACCAGCCTTATCAGCGAGGAGGCGGTGGATTCACTGTATGAATGTCAGGCTAATTCGCCTACTGGGGTTCTTCGGGATGATCGCGCCTCTGATAGCCGCGGTGATGATATTCCTCAGCGTGCAGTTCACCCCGGGGTGGAGCGCCTCTAGCCAGACCCTCAGCGAGCTCGGCTCCGGCGAGTTCGGGGCGGTTCTGTTCAACAGCGGGCTGCCCATGGCGGGGTCGCTGATGATGGTGTTCGGCGCGGGGCTCTGGGAGTTCTCGAAGGAGACCATGGTCGGCAAGGTGGGGAGCGGCCTGTACCTGCTGAGCTCCGTCATCGTCGTGGTCCTCGGAGTGGTCACAATCGATGTTCAGCCGCTGCACGACTTCATCGCCACGACGCTTTTCATGTCACTGCCGCTGGGGGTGGCGGTGTCCAGCATCAACCTCTGGAGGAAGGAGATGAAACCCTACGCGGCTCTGGGGTTCGCCGCCGCCGTCATCGGCTTTGGCGTCTGGGGGCTTGCGGCGAAAGTAACCGCGGTGTACCAGATAGTCGCGTTGGTGCCCGCGG
This sequence comes from Candidatus Bathyarchaeota archaeon, assembly GCA_016934355.1. The sequence goes on from JAFGTA010000025.1 coordinate 4,048, forward strand.
GTTTATGGCAGATGGCGCTAGGCTACTGGATGTTCAGGCGGCTACCGCCCGAGAAGTTCGACTAGACGGCTAGCCGCCGAACAGTCTTCGGGTGAGCCGTTTCCAGGTGCTCTTCGTGTCGGTTACCTCAAGCGCCTTGGTGTCCATCTCGCAGCCGGTCTTGACCGCGTGGACGTTGAGTGACGCCATGGGCTCGGGTGAAAGCTGGCTGAGGGGCTCACAGTAGCTGCACATGACAACAGTGCCTGTGAGCTTCTGCTCCTTGCGGAAACGCATGGCCTCGCCAACTGATTCGAAGCTAAACCACCCGCCGCCTTCCCGCATCTCGTTGACCCCCTTGTCCTCGGTTCCCTCGGGGACGCTGTGCACGCATTCGTCTCTGTGGACTGTGGCTGTCCTGCCTTTCAGGTCGATGTCTAGCCAGAACATCAGAGTGTGAAATATGTGGCAGCTAAAAAAGTTGATTATGGGTAGACGCGGCGCATGTCCCTCGGGAAAGGCACGGTGTCCCTGATGTGCTCAAGCTTCAGCATCCACATCAACACCCGCTCCACGCCCAGCCCGAACCCGCTGTGCGGCACCGTCCCCCACTTGCGGAGGTCCATGTACCACGCGTAGTTCGACGGGTCCAGCCCGTCGTCGATGGTACGCTGGTAGAGCTGCTCATAGTTATGCACCCGCTGGCCGCCGCCTATGATCTCCCCGTACCCTGCGGGGGCGAGGAGGTCGGCGCTGAGCGTCACCTCCTCCCTGTCGGGGTTGGGCATGTGGTAGAAGGGCTTGATGCCGCTGGGGTAACCCACGATCCACGTCGGCTTCTCGAACTGCTGTGTGAGGGGGCCTTCCTGCTGCCACCCGAAGTCGTCTCCCCAATACATCTCGACGTTCTGCTTCTGCACTGTCTCCACTGCGTCGTCGTAGCTCATCCGCGGGAAAGGCGGCTTCAGACTGGCCAGGTACTCCACGTCTCCCCCGGCCTTCTCAACCTTCCCGGGTATCTCCTCCCCG
>JAFGTA010000195.1 GCA_016934355.1 Candidatus Bathyarchaeota archaeon
CTTGTCATAGCGGCAGCGGCGGCGCTGTTCCCGAGGGGGATTAGGTGGAGAAAGCGGGAGTCAGAGACCGGGGAATAGCGTCGGAGGCCTTCTGTGGCGCGTCGCCTGCTCGTAGGCGTACGCCATCCCGATCAGCGTCGGTTCGCTGAAGAGCCTGCCCACAATCTGGAGGCCGGCTGGGAGCCCACCGCGTGTGAAGCCCATGGGGACGGTGAGGCCGGGCAGCCCGGTGTGGGGCGGAATCTTCTGGCTGTTGTCCCCCGCCGGGCTCTCCATGTCGCCGATGAGTCGAGGCGGGTTGCTCCAAGTCGGGTAGACCAGCGCGTCGACACCCGCCTCGTCCATGGCTGCCACGACGGCCTCGCGGAGCCGTATGTTCTTGGGCTCCGTGTAGAGATCGCCGCACCGCGGCTCGGGCGCCTCCAGCATGCCCTTGAGCCGGTCTGCGATGTAGTCGCTGTACAGTCCGCTGTCCACTATGGATTTCAGCGTCCTGTGAGGAGGGTCTGTCAGGGTGGCGAGGTATGCCTCAAGGTCTCTCCTGAAGGTCCTGCACCAGATGTTCTCCGTTAGCTCGTCGAAGCCCGGCACGTTGACTGGGTCGACGAGTTCCGCTCCGTTGTTGTCCAGATCGTCCAGAGCCTTCTCGAAGACTCTCAGAACCTCTGGGTCGGTCGTGGGCTGGTCTGTGTAGTACCAGAACACGCCTACCCGTTTACCCTCAAGCGCGTCCACGTCAAGGGAATCGGTGTAGCTGCGGGGCTTCTTACCATCCCCGTGTTTGGTGACGGGGTCAGCCGCGTCGTACCCCGATATGGCGTCCAGCACCCTCGCGGCGTCCTCGACGGCCCTGCAGAGGGGGCCGCCCATGTCGTTCCTCAGGTACAGTGGGACTATGCCGTCGCGGCTCGTCAGCCCCATGGTGCTTCGTATGCCGACTAGGCAGCAGTGGCTGGCGGGGCCCCTTATGCTGTTCCCTGTGTCTGTGCCGAGGCCGACGAGCCCAAGGTTCGCGGCTACGGCTGCGGCTGTGCCGCCGCTGCTGCCCGCGGGCACCCTTTTGAGGTCGTAGGGGTTCCGGGTGGTGCCGGCTATGCTGCTCACGGTCTGGTAGGGGCTGAAGGCCCACTCCGCCATGTTGGACTTGGCGAGTACGATGGCGCCCTCCTCGCGGAGACGCCTGACTTGGTAGGAGTCGTCTGGGGGTAGGCTGCCCTTCATGGCGAGGCTCCCCGCCGCGGTCTGGAGGCCGCGGGTGTCGTAGTTGTCCTTGACGATGACGGGGACGCCGTGGAGCGGCCTGAGTCTGCCTGTCCGCCTGTACTCTTCGTCCAGCTCTTGGGCCCTCCTGACGGCGTCCGGGTTGACGACCACGAGGGAGTTAAGGCTGGTGGGCTGGTCGTACGCCTCTATCCGCTTCAGGTATGCTTCGACGAGTCCACTGCATGTGAGGCGTCCGCTCTGGATCGCTTCGTGGGTCTCTGAGATGGTGGCCTCTGTGACTGTGAAGGCGTGTGCAGGTCCTCTTGTCATGGGTGGTTTTTCGTCTGGGTGGCTATTTATGCGTGGCGGGTGAGCCGCCTGCAAGTCACTTAAATAGAATGAATCGGTACAGGGCTGCGTAGTGACTGAAGTGGATACGGCGGAAGAACAGGAGACAACCAAGGACACCAAGCTGCTGAACCAGGGGACGCTCGCCATGGTGGTGACCCACGCCCTCGTCCACGCGGCCGGCAACATCAGGACCACCATCATGCCGTACCTCAAGGAGGACTTCATGCTCAACAACCTGCAGGTGGGCGTCATCACAGCTGTTCGCCTCTGGCGCAGGCAATTACTAGCATCCCAGCGGGGTGGATAAGCGACAGGTTCGGCGCGAAGAAGCTGGTAGCCATCAGCATCGCGCTCGCGGCGCTGGGCGCCCTGGTGGCGGGGTTCAGCGTCAACCCGTGGATGTTCGTGGTGTCCGCTACCTTGTTCACGCTCACGTCCACTTTCTACCACCCGCCCGCGCACAGCTACACGGCGAGGGTCGTGGAGCCCAAGAACAGGGCGAAGGCCATGGGGTACCTCAACGCCGGGGGAACCTTCGGGATCGCGGTGGGGCCGCTCAGCGTCTCCATACTTATGGGCTACTTCCTGCTGACGTGGAGGCAGCTGTACCTGATCTGGGTCGCCCCCATCGTGCTGGGGCTCGTTTTCCTGATGGTCGTTAAGACTGACCCCCGGGGGGAGAGGAACGGCGGAAACCATGATGGAGAAGAGCCGGAGGCGGGCACGCCGCAGACGCTTCTCACGAGGGAGTTCCTCCTCTACATAGCGTCGAGGGGTGTGCGTATGTTCGGCGCGGGTATGGTGTCGGCGTTCCTCAGCATCTACCTCAGCGAGGTGAGGAGCTGGTCGGTGATCCAGATAGGGCTCATGTTCGGGCTATCGAGTGTGCTGGGCCTAGTCGCGTCCCCGGTCGGCGGGCAGATGGCTTCCCGGTTCGGGGAGAAGAGGTGGGTCATCCTCAGCCTAGCGGCGAGCTACGCATTCCTACTCTTCGCGTTCTTCACCCCCGGCGTCTACCCGTTCATGGCGATGTACCTCACATACAGGTTCTTCGGCATACTCTCGATGCCGGGTATGGCGAGCATCACGGCTCGGCTGAGCCCTCCTGACCAGATAGGGATGGGCTACGCGTTGACGTTCATGCCTTCGAGTATAACGGGGATAGTGGCTCCTGTGGTCGCCGCGGTGATAGCGGACGCCTACGGCTACTTCCAGATATTCACCGTGGCGACGGCCATAATGTACGGCTCGCTGCTGATCTTCAACCTCGCGGTGAAGGGCGACTAGGACCTGGCCCACCTGAGGGTGTTGCCCTCCAGCCTTATGGACGCCCTCCCCTCCTCGTATAGGAAGCCGAGGTACGCCATGAGGGTGGTGTGGATCAGGTAGTACTGCTGCACCACGTCAAGGTCCAGCCCGTAGCCTGTGCACAGCTCCGACTGTATCTCAGACACCGTCTTAGGCTCGTTCAGCAGACCGAGGATGTCCGCGGAGATGGACTCGACGACGCCGAGGTTCCTGTCCGCGAGGGCGGTGATGTCCTCGGTGGGCTTCGTGTGGCAGGGCACGTACATCCTGTGGCTGGTCTCCCGCAGAGTCTTCAGGGTCTCCCTGTGGCTCCCCACGTCCTGGACGACTGGTATCCTGTACTTCTCGATGACGCGCTCGCTGAACACGGCGTCGGCGCAGAACAGCACGTCCTCCACAAGCACGCCGATCTGGTTGAAGCTGTGCCCCGGGAGGGGCACTATCTCAAGCTCCCTGCCGTCGACTGTTGCCTTACCGTGCTCCAGTATGTGGTGGACGGGCGACGGCTTGGCGAGTACGAACTTGTTCCTTAGGTTTCTGATGGGCGCCGCGCCGTGGAACAGGTAGATGGGCTCAAGCAGCGGGTTCTGGATGATGCCGGCCTCCACCGTGGGCGCGTAGACCTCGGCGCCGGTGTTCCTGACGAGGTAGTCGTTGCCTCCGAAGTGGTCTGCGTGGCTGTGGGTGTTGATGATGGCTGTGATCTGGATTTCCTCGGCTTCAAGCACCTTCCTGATGTTTCTCCCCGAGTCCCTGTCCAGCCCCGTGTCCACGAGAGTCGCCTTACCCTCGTTGACTATGACCCCGATGTTGACGGCGCCCGGGATGTAGGCTACGTCCCCTGTGATGCGTTTCAGCTCCATGCAGACACCTGTGATATAACCAATGGCTCCATAGCGCGTTATGTGTTTAACGAAAAAGGTTAGAGAGTGGAGAAGAAGGCTTTGAGCCTGATCTGCATCTCCTCGCCCATGCCATAGGTGTTGTGGCCGACGCCGGGGAAAAGCTCAAGCTTCACCTCAGCCCCC
>JAFGTA010000196.1 GCA_016934355.1 Candidatus Bathyarchaeota archaeon
AGGGAACCTCTCGCGGTGCCTGAGGCTGAACGTTCGCTCAAGGAACGCGTGGCCCAGGCCGTTGATGTATCCATAATAGTCGGGGGCGCCGAACACCACTGCGTCGGCCTCCATCATCCTGTCCCTGATCTCCGCCCAGTCGTCTTTGATCACGCACACGTTGTCGCCTGCGCAGCGGACGCATCCCCTGCAGGGCTGGATGTTCTTGTCGCTTAGGCTGATGTAATCGTGGGGTTCGCCACTCTTCTCAAGGATTTGCTTGACGAGTTCCTCGGTTGCGCCGCAGAGCAGCTTACCGTTGTCGTCGCGGGTTGCTCTCCTGCCGCTGGCGCTGATCCCTAGGATCATCTACCACACCATGGGGATGTAGCCTTGCTTGATGTACTCGCTGATGAGGGTGCCCACGTACTCGACTTTGACGCCCATCCCCTCGACCCTGCCGCTCACGCCGTCCCTGTCGCTGATCGCCTTGCAGGCGAAGGATTCACCCATGCCTGCGACCTCGATGGCGGCGCTTGCCACGTCCGGGTCCTCCGTCATTAGTTGCTCCGAGGGGCCGAAGTACACGACCTTGACGTCGCCCATCCACTCTCGTTTGATGGCGTTCTTCGCGTACATCAACCCGGTCAAAGCCTTGGCCTTGTTCCCGGTGGCTATGATGACTAGAAGCTTGTCGCTCATGAAATCAACGTCAGGACTGGAGCCGCGGGATAAAAGTCGATTGGGATGTCGTCACAAATACGCCTATATAATGAGTGGGTGAAGTAGAGGGTTGAAACCATGTTAGCCATTAAAGGTGGAAAGGTTCTCACGATCACGAAAGGCGTGATCGATGGAGGCACAGTCCTCATCAAGGACGGTAAGATAGACAAGGTAGGCAAGAACGTCAAGATACCCAAAGACGCCGAGGTAATCGACGCCTCAGGGAAAGTGGTCATGCCCGGGCTCGTCGAGGCACACTGCCACATAGGCATCTACGAGGAGGGTATCGGCTGGGCCGGCAGCGACGGCAACGAGATGACGACCCCCGCGACCCCAGAGGTGAAGGCAATCGACGGCATCAAGGCCAACGCAGACGAGATGGGGCTCCGCTCCGCAGTTGAGGCGGGGATCACCACGGCCAACATCATGCCTGGCAGCGCCAACGTCATAGGCGGCTGGGGCGTCGTTGTGAAGACGGCGCCCAAGACCACCGTCGAGGACATGGTGGTGATGAACCCCTCGGGCATGAAGTGCGCATTCGGCGAGAACCCCATGCGCGTCTACGGCGCCGACAAGAAGCAGTACCCCATGACAAGGATGGGGGAGGCGGCGGTCCTCCGTAAGTGGCTGCAGGACGCCAAGACCTACATGGAGAAGAAGGAACGGTTCAAGGACGACCCAGAGAAGCTGCCAGACGCCAACCTCCAGCTAGAGGCGCTGATACCCGTTATGAAGAGGGAGATACCCCTCAAGGTGCACAGCCACAGGGCAGACGACATAGCCATAGCCATCAGGGTCGCCGAGGAGTTCGGCGTCAAGCTCACCTGGGAGCACGCCACGGAGGGCCACAGGAACGCCGAGTGGATCGCCAAGAAGGGCATCCCCGCCGTGTGGGGCCCGAGCCTCATGGGGCGCCCCAAGTGGGAAATGAGAGAGCTCAGCTTCGACACGCCCAAGGCGCTCTACGACGCCGGTGTCAAGTTCGCGATACAGACCGACTCGCTGGGCCGGGACGTCGCGTTCCTACCCGTCTGCGCGACGCTGGCGGTGCGGCACGGTCTCCCCAGGGACGAGGCGCTGAAGGCCATAACCATCAACCCAGCCGAGATACTGGGCGTCGCCGACAGGGTCGGCAGCATCGAAGAGGGAAAGGACGCCGACATCCGCATCATGAGCGGCGACCCCCTGGACGTGCTGTCAGTCGTCGAGATGGTCATCATCGACGGCAAGGTAGAGTACAAGGCCTAAGGCCTTCACCCTTTTTCCCAGCTTATTTTAAAAACGCGTAAGCTATTCTGGCGTACATCTCCGAGACTGGTGGCAGCCACTCCAGCTTCACGTGCTCGTTGGGCTGGTGCGCCCCGCCGCGTTGAGGCCCTATGTGTATGCACTCGATGCCCTGCTCCCCCTGGAAGATGTTGGCGTTTGTGATTCCGTACGCGTGCTCGTAGAGGGGCGGCCGGCCCATCACGGTCCTGTAGACGCCGTCCAGAGTCTTCATCAGCGGCTCGTCCTTTGAAGCCGTGTAGGGCTCGTACTTCGGAGGCTTCACCCCGACCTCGACCTCGGACTTGAGGTCAAGCTCCTTGACGAGTCTCTCCATGTCGTCCAGCGTGTACTGGATGCTCTCCCCAGGCACCAGCAGCCTGTTCACCTCGAACCGTGCGGACTCGGGTACGACGACGCTGTACTTGGTGTAACCGCCCTCCGTCTTCAACGTGCAGACGGTGCCGGTGCCGAAGTCCGGGTGCTCCTTCAGCTTGAGCTTGTCCAAGTTGGCGATTATCTTCGCCGCGTCTTCGACCGCGTTGACGCCGAGGTGTGGCCTGAACCCGTGGGCGGCCCTGCCCTTCACCTTGACGTTGTACAGGACCTTACCTGTCAGCCCGAGGGGTATTGGCTTGGTCTCGTCGCCGCAGTAGCTGTAGGTGAGGACGACGCCGTCGAGGCTCCTCCACCGCGGCTCCTCCATCATAGCCCACGCGCCTATGTCGGTCGCCTCCTGGTCCACGACGCCGCTGAAGCTCAGCTCACCCTTGAAGCCTGCGCCCGAGTCGGCTACCGCCTTCAGCATGTTGAGGCTGCACGCGATCCCTGTCTTCATGTCGCAGGCGCCGCGCCCGTAGAGTTTCCCGTCCTTGACGACCGCCTTGAATGGGTCCGTGTCCCAGTCGTCTCCGGCTGGCACTGTGTCAGTGTGCGCATTATAGTTGAGGCGCCTCCCCGGCCCGCTGCCCTCCATGACGCCGTAGACGTTGGGTCTGCCCTCGGCGACGTACTGGAGCTCGGTCTTCATCCCGTAGCTCTCCAGCTTCTCCTGGATGTAGAGGGCCAGCGCCTCCTCGTCACCCGTCACGGAGGGGATCGCTATCATCTCCTTGGACAGCTTCACGGTGTAGCCGTCGTCTAAGCGCTTGAGAACGTCGTCTATCATAACGAAGAAAATGTCGGGGTAAGGCTTTAACTTGATTGGTTGAAGCTAGCTCCCGAGGAACCTGTCAATCATCAGTGCGTAGACCTTGCTCACGGGGGGCAGCGAGTCCAGCAGGGTGTACTCGTTCTTCTGATGCGCCCCGCCCTCGAATGGCCCATAGTGGATGCAGGGAATACCTCCCTCGCCCGTGAAGGTGTTGGCGTCGGTTATGCTGCTGCTGTACTCGAACACGGGCTTCACACCCAGCACGTCCTCGTACGACTCCTCGAAGACCCTGACCAGCGGCTCGTCCCTGTCGATCTCGTATGAGGCGTAGTACGGCGGCTTGATATCCACCTCGACCGGGGCATCCAGCCCCAGCGACTCCACAAGCTCCTCCATGTCCCTTATCACGGACTCCTTCGTCTCCCCGGGCACGGTCAGCCTGTTTACCTCGAACCTGCAGTACGCCGGCACCACGACGCTGTACCTCTCGTAGCCGCCCTCTATCTTCAGCGTCGAGTAGTTGCCCCTGAACCGCGGGTGCTTCCGTATACTGAGCTTGTCCAGGTTGGCGAGGATGACCCCCGCCTGCTCCACGGCGTTCACCCCTAGCTCGGGGCTGAACCCGTGGGCCGCCTTGCCCCTGACTTGGATGTTGTAGAGTATCTTCCCGGTTATGCCCAGGGCTGTAGGCTTTTGCTCGTCAGCCGACTGCGGCTCGGCTAGCACGATGGCGTCAACTTTCCCGTAGTCAGTCTTCAGCATGGCCTTGGCTCCCTCGCCGTAAGCCTCCTCATCGATGACGCCGCTGAAGCTTATCTCACCCGGGAACTCGTGCCCGGACTCGACGACGGCGCGTATCGTGTTGAGTATGCACGCGATGCCTCCCTTCATGTCGTTGCTGCCCAGGCCAATGATCTTGTTCCCATCCACCACCGGCTCGAACGGGTCCGTGTCCCAGCCGTCAACCACCGGCACCGTGTCCATGTGCCCGTTGAAGTTCATCCTCCTCCCCGGCCTCGCCCCAGAGAGCCTCGCGTATATGTTCGGCCTCCCAGGCTGAACCGTGTGCAGCTCAGTCTCCAGCCCCAGGGCGTCCAGCTCGCCCTGCAGGTAGACGGCAAGCTCTGCTTCCTCGCCTACTATAGAGGGGATGCGTATCATCTCCTTCAGCTTCTCGACGGTGTAGGAGTCGTCAAGCTTGCCCAGTAAATCCTCGTACATGGCAGTCAACAAGATTCCGCGGGGGAGCCCTATATTGTTATCCGTGCCTCACAGCGTCTTCAACTGGGCCTGGTACATGTCCAGAAGCTCCTGCACCGTCGTCGCCTCCTCCGCGGACTTGTCGTCACGCCACCGGGTGAAACGGGGGAACCTGACAGCGAGCCCCGACCCCTCCCTGACCGCCCCGAGTGCGGCGGTGTGCAGCGGGCTCAGCGTCAACTCGTCGCCCAGCACCTCCATGACTACGGCGGGCTCGAACCACACCTCAGCCTCCATGAGGGACTCCACCCTCGCGTGCCTGTGCTCCAGCCTGTGGGGCTCAAGCATCTCGGGAATCTGCCCAAGGTTCTCGTCCGTCAACCCCGAACCCACCTTACACACAGTCTTGTAGACATCATCCTCCGGGTCATAGGCGGCCACCAGCAGGGCGCCGTAGCTGCCGGCGCGCCTGCCCCTGCCGGAGAAGGCGCCTACCACCACGAGGTCCACGTGGTCCTCCATCTTGCTCTGGTAGCTGCGCTTCAGCTTCACCCAGAGCCACGATCTGGCGCCCGCCCTGTATATGCTGTCCTCGCCGGTGGACTTGACGACGAGCCCCTCTGTACCGTCCGCGATGGCCTGCTGGAAGAACAGGTCAAGCTCATCGGGGTCCGAGGTCTCCAGCCTCTCCACCAGTTTAAACACGTCCGTCTGCCGCGTGATCCCCTTTAGTGTCCCTATCCTCTCGTGGTACGGCTCCAGCGTGAGGTCTCTGCCGTCGGCGTAGAGGCAGTCGAACAGGTATACGCGGACGGGTATCTTCTCCATCATCTCCTCGATGCCGTGCTTGCGGCGCCTCTGCATCAGCGTCTGGAACGGCCTGTCCTCCCCCGTGTCCGGGTCGTAGGCAACAGCCTCGCCCTCGATTATGGCGTCACGCGCCTTCACCTGTGCCTTAGTCAGGGCGACGGCGTCGGGGTACATGTATGTGATGTTCTCCAGCCGCCTGCTGAAGATGTTCACCCTGTCGCCGTCCTTGTGTATCTGGAAACGCTCACCGTCCAGCTTGTACTCCGCGCTGCAGACGCCGCCCAGCTTCTCGATTATCTCCTCAGAGGTCGACAGCCTCTGAGCAGCCATCACCCTTATCGGCGACCCCACCCTGACGTGGAAGTTCACTATGGCGTCCAGCCCCTTCTCCTCAAGAGTCCTTGCGACGAGACCCAGATCGCTGCTGAGGTTGTACGCCCTCTCCATGTCGCCTCGCGCCTCCTTGGAGCCCGTGTGGGCCTGTGACAACGCGTCCAGTAGCGTCATGTCGCCGATGCCGAGCCTGAGCTTCCCCACGACCATCCTCGCGAGGTACCGGGCGCCCAGCGGAGACGAGTCGGCGAGTAGGCCGCCTAGATCATCCATCTTCTGCTTCGCGCTCCCCTTCCCCTCGCGCCTCGCGATCTGGTCGAGCCCCATGTAGATGTCTGTGACCGTAAGCTGTCTGCTGAAGAGGCTGCCCTGCGCCTTTCCTTTGAGGGCCTCCTCGGCTGTGAGCCCTATGTCGCCGAGCTGGGATACCAACTGCTCCACCTTGGCTTTCTTGAGGCCCGTCACCTTGGTAAGGGTCTCCACGACCATCTTCTCGGCCATCCCTATCTCGGGCTCGCCAGTCCAGTCCGGGTGTATCTTGCCCTGGGTGAGGTAGATGATCTCGTCCACCTCGTCCGAGGTGGCCTCCTTGAACAGGTCGGTGAGGATGTCTGTCATCTCGAGGCGCTTCGTGGTGGCTTCCAGCTTGGCGTAGTACTCGACGAGGGTGTCATAGAGCATATCTGAACAGATACTGTTCCGTGCACCAGATATTTATACGGTGTAGCTGCAGGCGTCCCGGTTCTTGATCTCGTTGTACTCGTTGAGCGCCTCGATCAGGCAGTACCTGCCGGCCTTCTCGGTGAACAGGCTGAACACGTAGTCGGCGCCCTTGGAGACCTCTATACACGTCAGCAGGTTGGGCGGGAAGTAGTCGCTCCTGAGACGTGACCACAACTGGTCCAGCTTAGGGTACTTCATGCACCTGAGCACGACGTAGCTCCTGTAGTGGGTGACCATGTCCACGTACTGGACGGCCCAGAGGCTCGCCAGGTCGCCGTAGTCTCTGATGGCCGGGGACCCGCCCTCCTCCATGATGATGCTCATGCTTTTCTCCAGCTTGTCCTCGTGCATGTCCAGTATGTGGGACCGCGTGGAGACGAGAAGCGTGTCTCCGCCCGCGTGGTCATCCGCGTGCACCACCTCGTGAACGGCGCAGTATGCCGTCAGGGTCTCCGCGAATTCGGGCATGTCCAGCGGGTGATCGGAGCTGGGCAGATGCTTGTCGAGGATGATCGTCGCGGGAGGGACGAAGGAGCTGTACTCCAATGGGTTCTTGCTGGAGCGCCTCTCGCTGAGCCGCATTGCCTTGAAGGAGCCCAAGTCGAGGCGTCTGCGGGTCGTGTCGATGTTAGGGGCCACGGGTAAGCCGAGTTGAATCTGAGCCTGAGAGATCTTTTCGATTGACTCCTGGACGATCCGACGGACGTCGTCCTCGGTCAGGTCTCTCCTCAGAGTCAAAACATATCTACAAATCTACTGCTGCCTCGAATAAAAACAACATGGTCCAATGTTCCGTATGTACTGAAGGATACAGCGCGTTCACCTATGTGATACGTGACCGAAAAAGATGAGACTAACAAAATAAGATAAGCAGGGATCGCTGTCCTGAGTTCTTTTCGGTCGTTCCGCGTCTCAGTCAACGGTTATATACGGTGGCTGGACCATTTCTGGTGATACCCATGAAATATGGCGCTCAGACAGAGTACGGCAGGCTCAGGAAGGTACTCATGCACCGCCCCGGGGAGGGCATGAGGGTCGTCACCGCGGGCAACAAGAACGACTACCTCTACAGAGACCCGGTGTACTGGAAGGCGTTCCAAGAGGAGCATGACACCTTCGTGGACGCCCTCAAGGCGGAGGGCGTGGAGGTGGAGATGCTCACTGACCTTCTCGACGAGAGGCACGCCCAGATCGCGGGCGTGCTCCCAAACATGGTTTACACCCGGGACGTCGCCATGGTGAACAACCTGGGCGCCAACATACTCAGGATGACCTACGCGGCGCGTTTCGTCGAGCCCACGCTCATGGAGAAGGCGTTCAACAAGCTGGGCGTACCCATAGCCCACAGGGTGACGCTACCCGGGATGGTAGAGGGAGGCGACTTCGTCTGGTTCGACGAGGACACCCCCATGATGGGGTTCGGCACCCGTAGCAACGAGCACGGCGTACACCAGATGCGGGACAGCATGCTGGGCAGGTGCGCCAAGGAGTTCGTGGCTCAGCCGCTGCCCAGCTGGAGGGTGCACCTCGACGGCGCGTTGATGATGATGTCGCCGGACCTCGCCCTGTTCCACCCGACCAGCCTGAAGCTGTTCCCGGCGTACGTGTACGGCGAGGACGGCGTCGAGCTCATGTGGCTGGAGGACTACCTCAAGGAGCGTGGCGTCGAGCTCATCTACTGCAACGACACCGAGATCAGGGTCTTCGGCAGCAACATCATCGGGCTCGGCGGTGGCAAATGCGTCAGCTACGAGTGGAACGAGCGGATAATTCCGCTGCTTGAGGACCGCGGCTTCGACGTCATCAAGATACCGGGAAGCCAGCTCAGCATAGGCGGCGGCGGACCCCACTGCATGACCTGCCCCATACTAAGGGATTAACATGGACCTGGAAACAGAGCTACAGAAGCTGGGCGTCTGGCACCGCTTCATCGAGAAGGACGCCACCGTGCACACCGCCGACGCCTCGGAAGCCACCGGCATACCCCTCCACAGAATCACAAAGAACCTGATCTCCGAGACCAGCACAGGTGAGCGAGTGCTTCTCGTCGTCCCAGGCGACAGGAAGGTGGACCTCAAGGAGGCGGCGAAGGCGCTGGGCGTACACAACGTCAAGCTGTTCCCGTTCAAGGACGCCCACAAGGTGAGTGGCTACCCGCCGGGAGGCACTCCGACCCTCGGTCTGAAGGAGAAGATCAGGACCGTCATCGACGCCGAGACCGCCGCCATGGAGACGTTCTACTGCGGCGGCGGCGCGAGGGACAGGCTGCTGGAGCTGAGGAGCGAAGAAGTGGTCATGGTAACAGGCGCCGTCGTGGCTTCAATCACGAGGTAGCCTGAGACCTCGGGGCATCTTCTCCCCGTCGAAGTAGACGCCGTCTCCCCCAAGGCTGAACCGCCCCTCTGCGATGAGCTGAACCGTGAGCGGGTAGATGACCCAGTCACCCCGTTCCTTGAGAAGCGTCTGATGCCCTTCGACGACGTCCTCAAGCAGCTTCTTGTCCTCGGCGAGCCCAGCGAGGGTTGTTCCTCGTGGTAGCTCTACCTTCACAGGCTCGGAGACCACCAGCATCTCGCCGTGGTCAACCTTCTCGCGGACGATATGGGTAGTCGACCTGATCTCTTTCTCGCCCGCGAGGATGGCATCCCTGACGACGTATATCCCAACGTACCTTCGTTCGCCGTCGTCCATGATGGAGAGGTCCGCTGGGTGGACGTTGATGATCCTCCCCGAGTACGCCTCCAGTATGGGAGGCGTCATTATGCTCATATACCCCGCGTTGCAGATGAGGTCGATACGGTACGGCGATATCCTCTCTATGACCCTTTCATCGAACTCGGGTCTGACGCTTAGGTCTCTCCGGGGGACGCCCTTCTCCTTGTAGAAGTCCCTGATGTCCTCGCACTCGTACCCCATGCCGTACTCTTCCGCTACGTCCTTGGTTAGACACATTTTTTCGCCGCTCTTCCTGGCCCGTGAGTCCCTGACGTCGCTGAACATGAGAACCACGTCGTAGGCGGAGTCACCTTCGAGGCTGCGTTCGATTATCCTCCGGGCGTTGGTGCCTGAGCCGCTGGCGAAGCACGCGACCCTCATCCTGCTTTTCCTCGGGTCGTGGATGGGCGGGGGGTTCATGGTTTTGTCAAACTTCTCCGGGTTAATAAGAGTGCCTCACATGGATCAGTGGTCACTTTCACCGATCTCTATCTGGGAACCTGATCCGTTTCATTTAAAAGGCGGGGAGTCTTGTCGAGCCCGATAAACGTGGCACAAGAACAAGCATGTGAACCGCCGCTGGAAGCCCCTGAAAAGGAGGACGACGCCCTCACCGTCTGCGAGAACTGTGAGCACATAGTGCCGAAGACAATGATGTGTCTCTACTGCGGCGCGCCGATACTTTTCAAGATGCATAAGAAACCCGAAGAATAGCCGCTCAGAGACTCTCAGCCCATAAACTGGGTCACTATTATGGGTATCTGCTTCATGGAGCTGTCAGAGTAGTCGATGAACTCCACGCTCCTCAGCTTCATCGCCTTGTATATGCCCCTTCTCTCCTCTTCGCACATTACTATGACGGGCGCCTCTATGTTCCACCTTATAATCTCGCTCAGGATGTCCTTCGCCTCTACGTCGTCGAGCTCGGTGTCGATGATGATGGCGTCATACCTTCTTCTGAGCTCCTTGAGCCCGAGCCTCCCTGTGTACGCGTGACGCACCTCTACGCTCGGCAGCTTGGTTCTTTCGAGGCTTGAGACGACCTTGTTCGCGGTTTCCTCCTCCTGAGTTATGAGCAGGATGGATGTCTCGCGTCTCCGCACGACCTCCCTCTCCACGTGCAGCTGCTTCTCAGCCTGCTTCGGTCTCGGCTTCTTCTTCGGCAGCAGTTTGCTGAAGAAGCCTTCCTTTTTTGGTTTCTCCGGGGTCTCCTCGTCTTCTTCCGGTTCCTGGGGCTCCTCGGTAACCACATCAGGCGTAGGCTCCGTTACGGGCTCAGCCTCTTCGATGTATCCTACATCTTGAGGCTGTTCGGCTTCCTCAACAGGCTCGATACCGCGGAGTTGCTCCGTATCTTCAAAGTTTTCTTCACTCTGCGGCGGCTCCGGCACTTCATAAGGCTCTACGATCTGAGGCGGTTCTGGTTCCTCAGTGACATCTATGCTTGGAGGCTCTTCGAATACAGGTTCTTCTTGGGCTGTATACGGCTCTGGCTCTGGTACGGGCTCAGCTAGCGCAGTCTCCTGTATAGGGTCAGGTTCTGACTCAGGTATCCGCTTGGGTGTTGAAGGCGGTTCAGGCAGTTTCTCTATTTCTTTTAGTTGGATAGGCGGCGCCGCTCGGGTAGCCGGCGCCTTCACCGCAGCCGGTTTCGGCTCGATGACCTCGTAGCCCTTGGGGTTTTCGAATACTATGTCGTGGGCGACGAACTTTGTCTTGCACTTTACGCAGTTGTAGGTGACCGCCGGCTTGTTAGTGACCGAGGCGCAGCGTTCGCACTCATACGTGGATTCACCCACGGAGAACCCCGCCTTGTCCAATACGTCGGGCTCGTCCCTCACGGATGGGTCATACACTGCCCCACATTGAGGGCAGCGGCTCTCGATGCCGTCTAGGTAGTCCTCCGCGTAACCCGCGTACCCGCAGGCCTTGTGTTTGATGACTTCCTTCTTCCTGATCTTTAGGGACCCGCACATGGGGCAGGACAGCAGGATCATCACAACTGGGCTGAAGCAGCTGGGGCAGAGGGCGACGGTTCCGAAGTTCGTCTTCTTCACATGCCCTTTCTCAGCCAGTGACTCCAGCAGCACCCTCATCTGTCTCTGGTTGTAGTAGGTGTGAAGGGGCTCAAGCTCCCCGAATAGTATGCCGTCCGGCGTGAACTTGGGCAGCACACGCATGATGCCGAGCTCACGCAGCTGCTGCAGGAAAAACTCTTCCTCTGGGTTCAGTTGTACTCGCGGCTTAGCTTCTGGGACCTGTGCCGCCTCGGCTTCATCGTTGAAGATACCCAGAAACGTAGTGATGCCTAACACCTATCGCCGTTGATTCAAACTGAATCAGTCCAGATAATTTATATTAGATACGGAGGGATGAGACAGAACACGGATTCATATTCGCCCCGCAGCTTTGGCTGCTCGAAAGTCTTTCAAGTCTGAGTGACTCCTATCACCCATGCCGAAACCGAGTAAAATATTCATCTCCATCGATATGGAGGGAATCAGCGGGATAGTCGACTGGGCAGAGGTGGACAGGAACAACAGCGAGTACGCCTTCGCCCGCAAGCTAATGGTGGGCGACCTGAACGCCGCCATAAAGGGGGCGCTGGAGGCCGGCGTCAAGGAGGTGGTGGTCTCGGACGCCCACGGAAGCATGAGGAACCTCCGGCCGGAGGACGTACACGAGGCTGCGGTGCTCGTGAGGGGCAGCCCCAAGCCGGGGTCCATGATGGAGGGCGTCGACGACACCTGCGACGCCGCCCTCTATGTGGGCTACCACAGCATGAAAGGCACCGAGAACGGGATAATGTGCCACACCATATCGGGGAGCGCCATAGACGGCATCTTCATCAACGGGCGGGAGACAGGGGAGTTCGGGTTGAACTCGGCGCTGGCCGGTTTCTACGGTGTCCCTTCGGTGTTCCTCGCCGGCGACTACGCGGCGACGAAGGAGGCCGAGGCTTTCGTGCCGGGCATCACGACAACAGCTGTGAAGTGGGCCGTGGGCAGGTACTCCGCCAAGTGCCTGCACCCCAACGAGTCGGGGAAGCTCATCACGGCCAACGTGAAGAAGGCGCTGACGGGAAAGCTGCCTGAGCCGAGGCGGGTCAAAGAGCCCGTGGAGGTCAAGATCAGGTTCGTGACATCAACGATGTGCGACGTGGTCGCGCTGATGCCGAGCTTCAAGCGGGTGGACGGACGCACCATGGCTGGCGAGTTCGGGGACTACCAGACGGCTGTGAACGCGCTGAGGGCCAGCATCTACATGGCGGGAGCTGCCGAAAGAAGATAATCACCTTTCAACACCTTTTTTAATGTTGGCCCCGCGAGACACATCTGAATGGCGTCCATCCCACGAAGATACATTGTACTGGCTGTGCTAGCGGTGCTTATCGGCGGCGCTGCATCCTACGTTTACTTCAGCAGAAGCAACGAGGACAAGGTGATAGACAGCGAAGGGACCACGAAGGGGTACCTTGTGACCGACATGGAGATACCATTGATCGACGGCGGAGCCCTCCGGTTCAGCGACTACGAGGGGAAGACCCTCATCATAGACTTCATGGCGCCGTGGTGCAGCCCCTGCATAGAGCAGATCAAGATACTCGGGGAGCTGAGCGATGACCCGGACGTCGAGATAGTGTCTGTGAACATCGACCCGAACTACAACAGCAGCTACCTCCAGCGGTTCGCAGAGGAAGAGGGAATAACGTGGAGCTTCGGCAGCTCCACCGACGCCGCGGTAACCTACCAGACGAATGCCATCCCCACCATCCTGCTTGTGGACAAGAAAGGCGTGATCCGCTACAGAGGGTTCTTCACTCCCCTAAACCATTTTCAGCAGCTTCTACAACAGTATGGCTGATAGACATGGACCCGGCGAGCCTCAGCCTAGCGTTCACCGCGGGTGCCCTGGCGACGCTGGCCCCCTGCGCCCTCCCCATGCTGCCCTCATATGTTGCCTACTACATGAACCTCGAAGAGGGTCAGAGAAGCCTTAAGGCGGCTCTGGGGTTCGCGTTCACCACCGTAGCAGGGTTCCTCTCCGTCTTCCTAGTCATCGGCCTGCTGCCGTCCTTCGCGTTGAACATGGTCTCATCCAGGCTCGACGCAGTTACGCCTTTCATCGGTATCCTGCTTGTTTTTCTCGGGCTTGTGTCAGGGTTCAGTGACCCGCTGTACGGGCTGCCGGCCTTCAACGTGTCGGCGCCTCTCAGGAGGGGTTACCGGAGCTTCTTCCTCTATGGACTGGGGTACGGCGCGACGTCCCTGAGCTGCAGCTTCCCCGTCTTCGTGCTGCTTATAGTTCAGTCGGTCACGGCTGGGGGCTCGCTTGGGGTCGCCGCCGTGTTCGCCGTCTATGGGCTGGGGGCGTCGGCTGTGCTGGTGCCCCTCACGTTGGCCCTCGCGTACTCCAAGGACTATGTCTACAGGAGGTTCGTGGCGGCTCTTCCTTGGGTCAAGAAGGCAAGCGCGGCTGTTCTCATAGTCGCGGGGCTGTACATGGTCCTCGGCGCCTGGGTGTAAGCATTTAACCTCTGACGCTGACAATTCTCTATGATTCGTATCGTCCTCATAGGCGCGGGGAGCAGCGTCTTCGGCTACAACTCGGTCCTCGACGCCGCCAACATCGACGCCCTCCGAGGCGCCAACCTAGTTCTCCACGACATCGACGAGGCTCGCCTCGGCGCCATGAAGGGGCTCGCGGACGCCATGAACGAGGCGACGGGCGCCGGTCTGGAGATCGAGGCAACCCCTGAGAGAGGTGACGCCCTCGACGGGGCCGACTTCGTGCTCATGGCCATCGCCCTGGACCAGATGAACAGGTGGCGCATGGACTGGGAGATACCGTACAGGCACGGCATCAAGCAGGTAATAGGCGAGAACGGCGGCCTCGGCGGCCTCTTCCACGCCATGCGGAACATACCGCCCGTCCTGGACATCGCCTACGACATCGAGGAGCAGTGCCCTAACGCGCTGCTGCTCAACTACACGAACCCAGTCCCACGGCTCTGCCTCGCAATAACCAGGTACACGGACGTCAAAGTGGTGGGGCTCTGTCACGAGGTGGAGCACCAGCTCCAGCGCCTCGCCCCCATGATGGGCGTGCCCACGGCACTCATCGACGCCGTCTCCGCGGGGCTCAACCACTTCAGCTGGTACAAGGAGCTGACCCTCAAGGACGGCTCGGACGCCTACCCCATGCTCAGGGACGCCTTGGCCGACGCAAAAGGGTTCCAGCCCCTCTGCAGGGCCATGTACGACAAGTTCGGGCTCTACCCCTCGACAGACGACAACCACCTCGGCGAGTACCTTGCATACGCGTGGGACGTCTGCCCTCCGGAGGCGCGGGGCTTCAACTGGATAGACCGCTGCGAACGGGAGGGCGAGGAAAAGTGGCTCCGCATCAAGAGGCTCATAGACGGCTCGGAGCCCCTCGACGTCGAAGGAAAGCTCTCAGGGGAGAGGGCCATGCACATCGTCGCCGGCGTGCTCACCAACAGCAACCACATGGAGCTCCAGGTGAACGTACCCAACGAGGGGCAGATCACCAACCTCATCAAGGACGCCGTGGTGGAGACCCCGGCAATCGTCACAAAGAGCGGCGTGAAGCCGATACACGTGGGGGAGATGCCCTCGGGTCTCGCCGCCCTCTGCAACATGCAGATACTTGTGCAGAGCCTCGCCGTCGAGGCTGGTGTCAGGGGGGACCAGAAGCTGGCTCAGCAGGCCATGATGGTGGACCCGGTTGTCAACGATACTGCGGCTGCGGAGAAGGCGTTCACGGAGCTCATGGAGGCCCACATGGATATGCTGCCCCAGTTCAGGGAGGACTAGAGGTGCATCTGGTCTTCGTAGGCGCCCACCCCGACGACGAGTCCTTCGCCAGCGGCACCATCGCCAAATACGTTGACAGGGGGCACAGGGCTACCATAGTGGTGGCGACGAGGGGCGGGCGCGGCCACTGGGAGACTCCGCCAGAGGAGATGAAGAAGATCAGGACAGGGGAGATGAAGAGGGCGGCTGAGGCTCTTGGTGCGGGTGTCAGGTTCCTCGACTTTGAGGACGCCTCCATCCCTTGCGGCGACGCCCTCAGGGAGACATTCGTGGAGGTGTTCCGGGAGCTTAAGCCTGAAATCGTTCTGACGTTCCACCCCATGGTGTGGAGGGACGATCACAGGCGCGTCGGCCTCGCCGTCTCGGACGCCGCTATGAAGGCCAGCCTGCCTCTACACGTCACGGGTCTCCCCGCTCACAGACCAGAGCCAGACGTCTACTTCTTCGGCAGACCCATGGCGCCCATCGAGCCGGATGTCTACGTCGATGTCTCCGGCTACATGGATGCAAAGGTGGAGGCGTTCAGGCAGCACCTGAGCCAGTGGCAGCGGTGGGGCGAGCCGCCTGAGAAACAGGAAGGCTACCTGGACGAGCTGACAGAGCGGTACGTCCACAGGTTCAGGCAGCTCGGCGTGGAGGCCGGGGTCAAGTACGCTGAGGCGTTCGTCTCGAAGAACGGGAGAAAACAGGCCCAAGACCTGCTGCCTACCAGCCGGTGATCTTAAACGATTTAACGCTGCTGCGCCTCTTCTCATGGGATCGAGTTGTCAGGCTTAGGCACCACGCTTGTTGATAAGAGGGAGGGATTCGGGGAGACTGGGCTCCCCAAGGTTGACTACCACTGCCACATCAGCATCACTGAATACACAGACCCCGCGAACCCCACCGTCATCTCGGTGTCGAGGGACGAGTTCCTCGCAGACCTCCACGAGGCGGGCATAGATAAGGCCGTCGTCCTCAGCGACAGACGTACAAGCCCAGAGCAGGTATCAGCGTTCGTCCGGCAGGACC
>JAFGTA010000197.1 GCA_016934355.1 Candidatus Bathyarchaeota archaeon
CGGTGAACATGTTCGGCGAGAAGGGAGAGGAGGTAATAGAATGACACCCGGCGGATACGCGGGCAAGTGGCTCGACGTAGACCTCACAAAGGACAAGATCAAGGAGGTCGAGTACAGCGACAAGATACTCGAACAGTACTTCGGAGGCCGCGGCCTCGCAGCCAAGGTCCTCTGGGACAAGGTGGGCGACAAATACCCTGAGCTCGACCCATACGACCCCAAGAGCCCTCTGATAGTCTTCACAGGACCCATGACGGGCATCTACCCGGGCTCAAGGATATGCGTCAGCGGCAAGAGCCCGGTGAGCATGGGCACAGTCGGGTCAACGGCGGCCACCGAGTTCGCCAACGAGATCAAGGAGGCAGGCTACGACGGCGTAACCTTCACAGGTAAGGCCGACAAGCCGGTCTACCTGCTCATCACCGACGACGGCGCCGAGCTTAGGGACGCAGGCCACCTCTGGGGGCTCGACGGAGAGAAGACCCTCATCAAGCTCAACAAGGAGGTAACAGCCGAGCTGACCAAGAGGAAGCCAAACGTCGGCCTCTGGAAAGACCCGGGCATGATCTACATCGGCCCAGCCGGCGAGAACATGGTGCGGAACGCGGCTGTGATAGCGAAGCTCTGCCACGCAGCCGGGTACGGCGGCTATGGAAGCCTCATGGGAAGCAAGAACCTGAAGGCGGTGGTCGCCAAGGGCCGCGGCAGCCTCCCGAAGGTGGACGCCCCCGAGTCGGCGAAGCTCCTCTGGAGGAGGACCCATCAGCACCTCATCGGCAGGACAGGGATGAGACGCCAGGGCACAGGCTACGCGGGCTACAGCGTAGGCGCCGATACCAGCTCGGAGCCCATCAGGAACTGGCAGGAGGAGTGGCACGACGAGAAGAGCTACGCCGGCCCCATGTTCGAGCACAGGTTCTGGGTCAAGAAGAAGTGGGCTGACTTCAACTGCACCACCAACTGCATGAAGATCAGCTGCATCAAGACGGGCAAGTGGAAGGGCGACATCACCGACATGCCCGACTACGAGCTTCAGGCGTACTGCGGAACCAACTTCGGCATCTACGACCCAGAGGCAAACATACACCTCAGCACCCTCGCCGACAAGCTGGGCCACAGCGGCATCAACGGCCCCAACACGGCGGGGTACGCAGTCGAGCTACACCAGCGAGGCATCCTCACAGACAGCGACTTCGGTTTCAAGCCAAAGTGGGGAGACCCGGACACCTTCGACAGGATACTGCACATGATGGCCAACCGCGAGAAGATCGGCGACGTCCTCGCAGAGGGCACCTACAGGGCAGCCCTCAAGATCGCGGAGATGAAGGGACTCAAGCCTGAGGACACCCTCAAGTACGCGGTGCACGTCAAGGGCATCGAGATCGGCGCCCACGGCACACGCAGCGACGCAGACTACACCCACGACATCAGCTACGCCGCCAGCGTGCAGGGAGGCGACCACACCAGCGTCGCGGTGGACGGCTACAGCGACATGAGTGGAGCCGTCTTCACAGACTCGGCGGTGTTCTGCAACTTCACATACTACGGCGTCCCCCAGAGCCTTGTCTTCGACTTCGCTAAAGCCATCACGGGCTTCCCGATAACCCTGGAGAGCTGGCGAACGGTGACCGGCCCGAGGATCGTCACCCTGCAGAGGGCGTTCCTCATGATGGGCGGCCCAGACGTAAACTGGGTGCCCGTTAAGGACGACGACAACCCGCCACGGTTCTACGAGCCCCTGCCCAGCGGCCCCTACAAGGGCAAGACCACGGACCGCGAGCTCGTGGACACCAAGCTGCAGGGCTACTTCGACACCCTCGGCTGGGACGGCAACGGCATCCCCACAAAGGAGACGCTGAAGAAACTCGACCTAGGGTACCTAGAGAAGAGCATGGCGAAGCTCCGATAACTCTCTTTTTTCTATTTAGATTAGGCGCATCATGGAAAGCGCACCGCCTTTGAAGCCTAAGCTAAAAAAAATCATGGGTTTAGAGCAGGATGGTCTTGTCTTTCTGCCTCGGCGTCTTCGCCACGAGGACCCTGAGCGCGGCGTCGGACTGGTTGACCCAACGGTGCACCATCTTCGCGGGGCTATGGACGATGGTGTCTATACCTACGGTCTCCGCCTCGTCCCCTATCTCGACTAGGCCCTCGCCCTCAAGCACGTAGAAGAAGACGTCCACGGGCGTGATGTGCCTCCGTAGGGACTCGCCGGGCTTCAGCGTTATCACGGTGACCGACGCGTGCTCGTGGCTGTACAGCATCCTAGCGTCGACGCCGTGAGGGTTCTCCCCCGGCGCCACGTCGACATACCTCGTAATCTCCATTCACTCACCTTTCAGGGTTTAGCCGAGGATGGCCTTGAGGTCCTCGTCGGGCGTCGTGATGGGCTTGATGTCGAAGTTCTTCACCAGCACCTTGAGTATGTTTGGCGTCACAAAGGCGGGGAGGCTCGGCCCCAGCCTGATGTCCTTGATGCCCAGGTACAGCAGCGTCAGCAGTATTGCGACGGCCTTCTGCTCGTACCAGCTCAGCACCATGCTCAACGGCAGATCGTTGACCCCAACCCCGAACGCTTCAGCCAGAGTCAACGCGATCTGGACGGCGC
>JAFGTA010000026.1 GCA_016934355.1 Candidatus Bathyarchaeota archaeon
GGGCTGATGTACGTGACGCTGCCCTCAGGCCGCGTCAACACGATGACGTCCTGCACGTTCTCGACTATGCTCCTGAACTGCTCCTCGGACGCCTGAACCCTCTCCATCTGAGCCACCCTGTGGAGGCTCTGGGATACCAGTATGCCGAGTGTCTCAAGCAGCCCCCTGTCCTGCTCACAGTAGCCGCCCGGGTCCTTGATCACGATGCACCCGGAGACGTCACCAACCGACAGGGGCACAGCCACCCGCACCCCGTCAACGCAGTCGATCTCCTGCACCTTCGTGCACCGTTCAACCTCTTTGAATGCCGAGTCAGACGCGTCCATCCCGTGGGCGAACACGGAGGCAGCCCCGCCGTTGCCCTTGGCTACGAAGCAGCACTGGCTGTACCCGAACACCTTCTCCAGTATGTTAAACGTGGTATCGGCGAGCCCATCCAGGTGGTTAGCCTCGCTTAGGAGACCAAGGTTGCCCCTCAGCTCCTCGAGCCTCTCCTGGTAGCGTCTCTGCTCCCTGAGCCTCCTGTAGGTGGCTGCCTGCGACCTTATGCGCCTGGCGAGGAGCTGGTAGTGGCTGGGGTCTGATTCCTTGCGTACGTAGTCGTCCACCCCCTGCTTGAACGCCGCCTCGGCGACGACCTCGCTTCCCCTCCCCGTGTAGAGTATGAATGGGACGTTCATCCGTTCCTTGATTCTCTGGCAGAGCTCCATGCCGTCCATCTCGGGCATCACGTAGTCCGAGACGACGCAGTCAACAGTCTCGTCGAGCGACTCAAGAAGCAGCGCAGGTGTCTCGTAGGAAGAGACCTCAAGCCCCGGGTCCGCCTCCTCCAGGAACATCTTGGCGAAGGTGAGCTGAGCGCCCTCGTCGTCGATGTGCAGCACCCGTATCTTCTGCTCCTGGCTGGCTGTCAAGACAGATTGAACTCTGCTGAACGTCATATAATTATTATAGAAACGGCGTCCATCAAACCCGGGAAGCCTTATTCGCTGATATCCAACTCTATACCATGGATTCTAAGACAGCCGAAGCCGAGAAGCTGTTCACCCTCGTGAAGGAGAGGTACGGGGACAAGCTCACAGAGGAGGAGCTGGAGGAGGTCAGGAAGAACGTCGAGAGGATCGTCGAGACCTCGATGGAGCTCAGGGCGGTGGAGCTCGGCAACTGGGACGAGCCGTTCAGCGTCTTCAAACCCTACAGGAGGGAGGAACCGTGAACCCGGTCTTCACCCCCGTGAGGGAGCTATCCGACAAAATAAGGCGGGGCGAGGCGTCCCCAGTGGAGCTCGCGGAGACGTTCCTCGGACGCCTTGAGAAGTACGGACCAGTACTTAACAGCGTGGTGACGCTCACCCGTGAACGTGCTTTGAAGCAGGCGAGGAAGGCCGAGGACGAGATAAAGAAAGGCAAACACAGGGGCGCCCTCCACGGCGTGCCCTACGGCGGAAAGGACCTGCTGGCCACCGGCGGAGGCATACCCACCACGTGGGGCGCAGCCCCCTTCAAGGGCCGGGTGCTCGGCTACGACGCCGCAGTCGTGGAGAAGCTGGAGGCGGCGGGCTCGGTGCTGCTCGCCAAGCTCGCCATGATAGAGCTCGCAGGGGGCATGGGGTACAAGCAGCCCAACGCCAGCTTCACGGGGCCCTGCGCCACGCCGTGGAGCCCCAGGCACTGGAGCGGCGGGTCCAGCAGCGGCTCAGGCGCCTCCGTGGCTGCGGGGCTCGTCCCCTACGCCATAGGCAGCGAGACGTGGGGCAGCATACTGAGTCCGGCTAACAACTGCGGAGTCGCGGGGCTGAGGCCCACCTACGGGAGGGTGAGCAGGCACGGCGCCATGGCTCTGAGCTGGACCCTTGACAAGCTGGGGCCCCTCTGCCAGACGGCTGACGACTGCGGGCTCGTGCTGGAGGCCATCGCTGGCCGCGACCCGAGGGACCCGTCCACCACGGAGAAGCCGTACAGGTACGAGTTGAAGGATGGAGGCCTCAGGATAGCGGTCCCGAGGGATGCGCTGGAGGGCGTCGAGGAGCCTGTGGCGAGGAACTTTAAGGAGTCCATACGCGTCGTCGAGAAGTTCGCCGAGGTCGAGGAGATAACGTTCCCCGAGTTCCCATACGAGGCCGTCACCCGCACCATCCTCAACGCCGAGGCGGCCAGCGCCTTCGACGAGTTCACGGAGAAGGGTCTCGCCCGCGGCCTCACCGCCCCCGAGTGCAGGTACGGCTCCTACGCCCGGACCGCCGTGCTTGCATCCGATTACCTGAAGGCGCTGAGGCTCAGGCAGCGGATGGCGGTGATCGCCGAGGACGTCATGGCTCCATACGACGCGGTCGCTGCGCCTTCTAAGCGGACCACTGTGCCTGTGATCGACGAGGAGTTCAGGAAGACCACACCCGGCACGGCGCGGGATGTCATGGGCGCCCTTGGCAACGGCGCAGGGCTCCCGGCGATCTCGGTGCCCAGCGGCTTCGACGACGGGGGACTGCCCACGGGAATCCATTTCATGGGGAGGGCTTACGGCGAGAACAGCGTCCTATCCGTCGCAGTCGAGTACCAGATCCGTACCAAGTGGCACACGATGCATCCCGACAGATTCACCCCGTGATCTTTTTCAAGGAAAATTTGACCTGATGGTAATGGGCGGCTGCGTTCCCGCGCATTACTATACATTCTGATCTAATTTAGATGTAAATTTGAAATTCGTTTAAAAAGAATGCTAGGACATTTTCCTCATCAACATGAATTCGAACTTCGTATACTGCCTAAAAAATTCGAGAGTAGGACGGATGAATCTTCTTTGAATATACCTGATGTAGCGTTAATGTCCTTCGAAGGCTTGATGGCAAAGAAGTTCAGGTTCGCCCTTAACCTCGTAGGGATATTGATTGGTGTAGCCGCGATTACGGGGCTCATCGCCCTGACACAGGGATTGAACAATGAGATAACAGGCCAACTAGGAGGTTTTGGCGGGAACACTATCACAGTAATTGCAGGATCGGGGTTTGGCCCCGGCTCCAGATCAGGGCCCACAGGACAGAGTGCGGTAACTGCGTCCCTGGATTGGAGAGAAATCGATATTATCGAAAAACTGCCAGGCGTCGATTTAATCGCTCCAACGGTGTCAGGACGTGGAGCGTGGTTTACGCTGAAAGGAGATATTTACACGGTCTCGATAACCGGGATAACCGAAACATACTTCCTCATAAACGAAGGAACCGAGATCGAAAGCGGTCGAACGATAAAAAGAAGCGACAACGCAGTAGCGGTGATAGGACACTCTATCTCCATCCCAGACCCAAACAGTAAACCACTC
This sequence comes from Candidatus Bathyarchaeota archaeon, assembly GCA_016934355.1. The sequence goes on from JAFGTA010000026.1 coordinate 3,313, forward strand.
GTTGAGATCGGCGACCGAGTAACAATAAAAGCAGAGGTAAAGGGCGAGATCAAAGAGCTCACAGTGCGAGTGATTGGAGTATTAGAGGAGACGGGTGGAACGTTCGGCGGGGACACTAGTTTTTTCATACCTTTGAAGACTTGTGAACAGTTTTTCGAGACTGAGGGTGTATACGATAGCATTCAGGTTCTCTCCGAGGACAGCGACGTAGTGGAGCCTCTCGCTGCGCTCATCGAGTCAAAGATAGACGGCGTTACCGCGATGACGGCTTCCGGCACCATGGAAACCATAAACTCGGTTATAGGTACCCTTGAGGCAGTTCTCGGCGGCATCGCGGCTATCAGCCTCTTAGTGGCGGGCGTTGGAATCGTCAACACCATGATCGTCTCGGTGATGGAAAGGACTAAGGAGATAGGCGCCTTGAAGGCGATTGGCGCCAAAAGCGTTGACATTCTTGTCATGTTCATCTTTGAGGCCGCCTTGACTGGAGTCGTTGGCGGCGCTATCGGCGCCCTTTTGGGATTCATTCTGGGTGTGGTCATTGGCTCTTATGTCGGAGTAGGCGTGGTTCCCACTGTTGAGCTAGGGTTGATCGCGGTATCGTTTGCAGTGGTTACTAGCGTAGTTAGTGGGCTCTACCCGGCATGGAACGCGTCGAAGCTGAACCCGGTTGAGGCTCTACGGCACGAGTGAAAATGAGTCACTTTTCCTTCTAGTTAATCGTATCCGTTTCATTATATGAAAAGCCACGCCTAAGCTACATCTCTCTTATGACGACGGTGTCGCTGAGGTAGTTGAACAGCCTCTGGCTCCTGTCCTTGTACAGGAAGTAGCCCGCGAGGAAGTCAAGGGGCAGCAGGAACACCTTGCCGAACGCCTCTATAGCGGCGTCCACGAGGCTCAGGGGGCCGCCGCCCACCTTGGTTACCCTGATGTTCATCACCTTCTTGCCTATGCTCTGCCCATAGTAGTGGTCCATGAACATGTAGTAAAGGAAGCCCAGCACGTTCTCGATGCCGAGCCGGAAGCCCATTCCGAAGGGCGGGGCGCCTCCGCCGAACTGGACGAAAGACACCACAATACCCAGGATGATGCCGTCAACTACGAGGGCGATGAACCTCTGAGTCCACGTCGCAAGCTCTACGACTTGCTCGCCGGGGGGCCCGACGCTGCTCCCGCACTTGGGGCAGTAGACTGCGTCTTCCTCGTACTCGGCTCCGCATCGCTCACAGTAGGGTATCTCTGGGTTCCTCCTCGGGTTTCATTTGGGTATTGCCAGCGTTTTTATTAAGACTTGTTCAGAATCTCTACCAAATCAGGCAGGATAACTGGTCAGAGATCGATCTCCGGTGTCTTCTTCCCCGTCATGTACTCGATGACGACTCTGCCGAAGACCGTCGAAGGCAGCCCGTCTGTGCCGAGCCTCTTCTCCCGGGCCTCCGGGTTGGGCTCCAGCTGATACAGCAGCGTGCGTAGTGCCTGTCTCTTCTCCTCGATGTCCTCTATGAACTCGATCCGCCCCTTGAACATCACTGTGACGTAGTGGTGAGTGCACTCGTTCTCCGCGTAGCCGTGGTCCATGATGACCTGCCCCCACACGTCGGGGCACTCCCGCATGATGTCCAGCTTCTTCCCCTCGGAGACGCAGTGGAAATACAGGCAGTTCCTCTCCTCGTCGTAGCCGTGACTCAGGGACACCAGGTACGGCTCCCCGCCCCTCGCCATGGCGAGGGTCATGTACTCGGTGCCCTTCAGAACCTTCGCCAGCTGCCTCTTGTCGCTGAACTCCTTGTCAGCCCGCCTCATATGGTAACGCATCGAAATCGAAGAGATACAGCGCCCATCCCATTTAGGGTGTTCGCAGACCATGAATCACGGGTTTACAAAAGTTAAAAACGGCTGCGCCTTGTTCAGGGTATGAGCCAGCCCCTCCCCGCACTCGACGCAGCTAGAATCATGGTTGCTCTGGCGATGCTAGGCTACGGCTCATATAGAGACCTCAAGACCCGTGAGATACACGACATAGTCTGGGTAGCGGCGGGCGCCGCCGGACTGATGCTCGACGGCTACGAGATGTTCATGGGCACCCTCACGCTGCGGGACCTCCTCACCTCGGTAGGCTTCATGGCGGCTGTGGGGCTCGTGCTCGGCTACCTGAGGCTGTTCGGTGGCGCTGACCTGCTCGCGTTCATAGCCCTAGCCGTGATACACCCGAGACCGCCTACGCACCTCTACGCCTTGTGGGGCTGGGCTCCGCCCTTCTACCCGTTCACCCTCA
>JAFGTA010000198.1 GCA_016934355.1 Candidatus Bathyarchaeota archaeon
ACCCCGTACTTCCTGAGGTTCGCCGCCTGCTTCGGCCAGTTCCTCATCAGCCACGACGCCACCATCAGCTACAGGAACCTACCCATGCGCATCTACGAGATGACCAGGTACAGCTTCCGCCGCGAGCAGCGCGGAGAGCTCACCGGGCTCCGCAGGCTACGCGCGTTCACCATGCCGGACGTCCACGCCTTCTGCAAGGACCTTGACCAGGCCCGCAGCGAGTACATGCGCCGGTTCAAGCTCAGCCAGGACGTGCTTGAGGGCATAGGCTTCGAGAGAGGCGACTACGAGCTGGCGGTAAGGATGGTTGAGGACTTCTACAACGAGAACAAGGAGTTCATCAAGGGGCTGGTACAGCAGCACGGGAAGCCCGTACTCGTGGAGATGTGGAAGGAACGGTTCGCCTACTTCATAGTGAAGTGGGACATGAACTTCGTGGACGCTCTGGACAAGGCTTCGGCGTTCTCCACCGACCAGATCGACGTCGAGAACGGGGAACGCTACGACATCAAGTACATGGACGAGGACGGCACCCAGAAACACCCCTACATACTGCACTGCAGCCCAAGCGGCGCCATCGAGCGCGACATCTACGGCATCCTTGAGCGGGAGGCCATGAGGCTCAAGGCCGACAAGGACTACAAGCCCCATCTGCCCCTCTGGTTAGCCCCAACCCAGGTCAGGATAATACCCGTGAGCCACGAGTACCTGAGCTTCGCCGACGGGGTTCGCGGAAAGTTCGGCAAGGTGCGCGTAGACATCGACAACAGGGACGAGACCGTAGGCAAGAAGATCAGGGACGCCGAGAAGGAGTGGGTGCCCTACATCATCGTCGTCGGTGAACGCGAGCAGGGGAAGGAGAAGCTGCCCGTGAGGGTGCGCGGAGTGAAGGACTCGCAGGAGATGTCTGTGAAGGAACTGCAGGAGAAGATACACGGCGAGACCGAGGGTAAGCCCTACAGGCCTGTGCCGCTGCCGATCTACCTTCAGGACAGACCCAAGTTCACCGGATAAAAGTCCATAGAACAACTTTTTTCATTTTTTCTTTATTATTATACTATCTGAATACACCCAACAGTCACTTATATCTAAAGGATCTAGTGACAGCAGTTCATTATCGATTCTTGGGGTAGTACCTTCGACGCGTACATAACAGTAACCTACTACCGCCGATGATCGGTGACACTCACACGCGTCGCAGATGAATTAAAAGGAGAATGATAAATGTCAGAAAACACCGGGTTCAGCACCGGATTCGACATGGAGCCTGTACCCGAGGTCCCAATGAAGGAGCAACAAGCCGCAGCTAGGATTTCACTCGAACTCAGGGAGATGGAGCTGAAAAACGCTCAGACAATGAACCAGAAGATCATGCGGATCGGCAGCGGGTTCCAGAGAGAACTCCAGTCACTGATAGGGCGAGACAACTTACGCAGGTACAGGTCGACCCAGGAGAAGGCTCGGCAACAGATACGCGCGTCCCACCTGAAGGCCCTCCCCACCTACGAGGGAGAAGCCGAGGTAGAGCAGTTGACCGGTAAGCTCGTCAAAGAGTCGAAGAGCCTCCTGAAGGAGCTAAAATTCGATTACGATAAGGTAAAGCAGCTACGTGCAAAATATGGTAAGGAGCTCAGCGACGTCGTGGCCGAGACGCTGGGCCGTCCCGAGAAGCCGAACTACCTAGTCCCTCCCGAAGACGTGCCGAAAGAGATACATAACCCGTGGGTCCTGTATGGCCCACCGTACCCAGGCTGGGCATGGGCCTACTGGTGGGGTAAATCCGATGAACCATACTACCCCACATTCTACAGGTACCTCAACTCCGCCGCGGGCCAAGTAGGGACATACACGGGCATCAGAGTGAGCGGCGCAGACGACAGCGACTGGGCCTACGTGAGGTACCGCACCGCAGTCCGCTTCTGGTACAGGCTCCCCCAGGCCGGCATGGTCGATCTCTGGATAAAGATGCAGAACATCAACACATGCCACTCAGGTAGGCTGGACGACGAGTTCGGCTGGTCAGACGCGAACTGTGATCAAGAAAGCCATACCTACCTACAGGTGATAAACCCAGGGCCGGGGCCGCTCCGAAAAGGAACGATCCTAGACTACAGGCGAACCGGCACCGATGCCTACTGGAACCGCTGCCCTTGGCACGCCGGCCATGAGAGATGGTCTCACCTCTACTCGTCAGACGCCTATCCAGCGAATACCTGGGTGCTAATCGAAGCGGGGACGGAAGAGTGGAACCATTTCTGGAGCAACGACGTGACCGTCAGCAGCTACATGACGATGAGATGGTTCCTCAAGAACATATACGTGCGTTCCACCGGCGAGTAAAAAACACGAAACACCGAGCCCCTTTTTTATTATTGTTTCAGGCATCGGATGACCAGTAAACTTAGAGGCGGCTTCAAGCGACTCCGTGACGCCACTTCTCTATCTGGGCGTCCTTCTTGTTGCCCTTCTTATACTCCTTGTAGTGCTCCTTGCAGAGGTATGCGCGCCTTGTTGCCTCCACGTCGAGGCCCGCGGTCTTCGCCTTAGCAACGTTTATCGACCTAACCGCGTCCTCGCTACACCCCTTTACGCTGCACTTCTCGCCCTTGTCGACCCTGCCCAAAGCTGATCACTATGTTAACCCCGGGACCCTCTGTATAAACCCTGTTGCCCCCCAGGGTAGAAACCCGTATAAGCCACGCCTCTGTCCAGTCGATGTCATGCCCAACATCAACGTCGCGGTGCTAGGCAGCGTCGGGTACTCCAGGGAGCTCGGCAAGAAGGGGACGGAGTCAGACGTCACCCTATACAACATGAAGAAGGGCGACCACACCGTCACAATCATAGAGCCCAGCAGGTACCCAGAGAAGCTGCAGAGCCTATACTACGCTGCGGGTTTCGCCGACACGGCTATACTGATCGTTGATCGCTTGGACGCCGCTTTCGGAGAGACCGTGCTCACGCTGGACAGCCTCGGCGTCAAGAAGGGCGTCATAATACCCCGGAACTACATCACAGAGGACCAGATCAAGCGGTTCACAAAGGGAACCACTGTAGACGGCTACGGCTTCATGGAGGACGACCTCCCGAAGCTCAGGGAGCGACTCATATCTGGGGCAGAGAAGGCCCAGCGAGGCCCACCAGCCGAGACCGGCGCCGTCGTCGTAGACCACTTCTTCAACGTACGAGGCGTAGGCACCGTCGCCCTAGGCATAGTGAAGCAGGGCCAGATCCACAGACACGACAGGCTCTACGCGCTCCCTACCACCAAGGAGGGGCAACTACGCTCCATCCAGAAGCACGACGACGACTTCGAGACCGCCGAGACAGGCGACAGAGTCGGGCTCGCCCTGAAGACGCTGAGAGTAGAGGACCTGAGCAGGGGTCACGTCCTCGCCAGCGACCGCTCGCTGGCTCTGACCGACGTCGTTGAGGGGGAGCTGAGGCTCGTGAAGTACTGGGTCAACAAGGTGCGGCCCAACACTGTGGTCCACCTAGGGCACTGGATGCAGTTCAACGCCGCCAAGGTCACCGAGGTAGAGGACAGGAAAGTCAGGATAGAGCTTGAGAAGCCCCTCGTCCACCCCCGCGGCTCCACCGCAGTGGTCCACGACCTGAACGGAGGCAACCTCCGAGTCATGGGCACGATAAAGCTGCCCTAGACGGTCAGCCCTCGGAGGCTCTACCGGCGGCCTCTGTTACTCTCCTGAGGCACTCCATCGCCGTCTCGTAGCTGGGGAAGCTGTTGAGCCCACACTCGGGGGCGACGTAGCGCACCCGGTCGGCTCCGAAGAAACCGATGATCCTGTCGAGACGCTTAGCCATTAATGTGGAGTCCTCCAGGTAAGTGAAGGGATCGAGCAGCCCCTTCTTGATACCGGTCCAAGTCTCCCCTATCTTCTCGGGCATGTTTCCCTTGAAGCCCTCCGCCGCGAAATGTGCGTGTATGAGGTTATCATACTGAGTCACCGCCACGGCGGCCCAAAGAGTCTTATCCGTCTCCTCCAGACGCCGCCGCGTGGACTCGGCCTCGTAGAGGGGGTCACCCACATGGCTGGCGACGGTGTCTAGGTGCTCCACCTCCCAGAACAGGTTCTCCGACGTGTTGTGTAGGTGGATGCTCGTGTCGGCGCCGCGGCTGGACGCCACCGAGTACACATGCTCCCACGCCCTGCGGAGGGCTTCCCTGCCCTCGGAGCCGTAGTCCAGCAACGGGTCGTTTAGGAACCCCAGCACGGGCTCGTCGACACAGACGTGGGCGGTCTCGGAGCGCCTGGTCCTGAATAGAGACCTGTCGAGGATGTCGCCGATGGCCTCACCGAGCTCCCTGAACAGCGTAGGCGTCTTACCCTGGAAGAATGAAGCCAGCGTATAGGGCCCGGTGACGCAGACCTTCACGCCTACGCGGTCCCGCCCGCTCTCGTCCCTGACCCGTGAGGACTCCCGTTTGAGTACGTCCACCTCCGGGATGGAGGCTCCCTGCCTCGCCTTCACGGTGCCTACCGCCGCGAGTCCGCCGTTGGCCTTCTCGAACCCCTCCATGAGGCTGAAGTACATCTCGTTCATGTCCCTGAACTGGGGGTAGTTGGGGACCTCGACGCCCGCTTTGAGCTTGTCCACGAAGGCTGAGACCACCTCGTCGCGGAACCCGTTGTAGTCGTCAACCGCGAAGCCCAGCAACCGGAGCAGCGTGCCGCTCCTCGTGGCGCCGGCTTCTATGACTTCCATCTGCGTCCTCGCCGGTAGGCTGCCAACGTCGGAGGTGCTCAAGGGGTTCACATCCATGCCTTCCGCGTCTACACTCTAATAAATATTCCTTAGTTACATCCAGAACAGCTTTTTGATGCACCACGAGAATAAGGTTAGAGCCTCAGGCAGCGGGCGAACGCAGAGCTTTTACATCGTATACCCGCGTATTCCGTGAAAGGTGTCTCCATGGGAAACCCCGCCATAACGCTGTCGCTGTCCGACCCAGCCGGCCAAACCATGCTCGACATACTGAGGGAGAAAGGCTTCGAGGAAACAGGTGAGAAAGGCGTGCTCACCATGGAGCGGGTACACCTCTTGGCGATAGAGCCGCTTGTGGTGCCCGACGAGAGATACAAGGTGCCCAGCGAGCCCACCCCCTACCCAGCGGACTACGACCTCCTCGCCGAGACCTACGACATAGACTACATCGTCGTCGCGAGCAGGCACTGGGCGCAGAGCGGGAAGCCCAGCCTCACGGTGCACCCCACGGGCAACTTCGGGAAAGCCATGTACGGCGGCAGGAACCGCGAGCTACAGCGTACGGCACCCAACCCCATGAGAGACATTTACCTCAGGCTACTGGAGGACCCGCCTGAGATGTACCAGGTGAGCCTCGAAGCCACCCACCACAGCCCCACCCAGTTCGACGTGCCCATGTTCTTCGCCGAGGTGGGGAGCCGGGAAGCCCAGTGGAGGGACGAAGCCGCGTGCACCTACCTCGTTGAAGCCATCCTCGGAGGCATAGAGGACAGAGGCGAAGCCCCAGTCGCCCTCGGGTTCGGCGGCGGACACTACTGCCCCACCTTCTCAGCAAAGATGATAGACTACGCCTTCGGCCACATGGCAGCCAAGTACGCGCTGCCTCTGCTCAGCGACGAGATGGTGATACAGATGGCTGAGAAGAGCGGAGGCGTAGAAGGCGCTGTGCTGGACAAGGGGCTCAAGGGGCACGAGAGGAGAAAGATAGAGGCTATTCTCACTAAGATTGACGTCCCAGCGCTCTAGCTACTCCTCGAACACCCAGCCGTCCACGTCCTCCCAAATCCTGCCCAGAACCCGTTTCGCCTGGCCCGGCGGGAGGCTAAGGAACAGTTTCCCGAGGTGTTTGCACATTCGTTTCTGGCTCTTACCCTTCCTCCAGTCGTCGCAGTTGTGCTTGATGACCTGGTGCTCCATGTCGACATCGATGTAGTAGCTTCTGAGACGGGCCTTCACGCCGTCGTCGTCGCTGTGGGTGACCGTCAATTCGCCGTCGCTTATCTTCTCGGCCTTAGAGAGTCTCCCGGCGTCCATGAAGTGCATGAGGTGGTCAGCGAC
>JAFGTA010000199.1 GCA_016934355.1 Candidatus Bathyarchaeota archaeon
ACGAGCACCGTCTTGGTGCCCATGGTGCCGATGTCAGTGCCGATGAGGTAACTCATAGTTCTGAATTGTAGCCAGTATTATTCAAGAATTTCTTCTGGGAGCTCCCCCTCAGCGACGAGGCGTCTTATCAGCGGAGCCATCCTCGGGCTGATCTCGAGGTACTTCCTGTACGTCGCCACCGCCTTCTCCTTCATACCTGCCTCGAGCTGGGCTGATCCAAGCGCCTCCCAGGCGTCTATGTAGGCGCGGTCAGCTCGGCTCTCCAGGAACGTCTCAAGCTTCCCGAGGGCATTGTTCTTGTCCTCGCCAGAGGCCTGGTTTAGCTCACTGACAAGCGTCCAGCAGTGTAGCGTGTTCTTCCCCGCCTGAAGGATTCTCCCCAGCTCCTTTACGGGCTCCAAGTGGTCCTCGACCGAGATATCCACCACGACGCTGGTTCCTCCCCATCCCGCGCCCTCCATGACGACCACCAGTCGGGCGCTCAGCTTGCCCCTGGCGTCGCCGCCTGCCTCGTCTCCGGCCCGAAGCGCCGCGAAGAGCCTGTCATAGAGAGGACCAGTCACCGACGCGAACGCCTCGGTCATCCTGTCGACGACCTCGGGGCCCACCAGTATATTGCCCTGACAGGCGTAGTCCTCGCCCACCCTGTGGCCCGCCCACTTGGCGCATTGTTTCCCGGTGAAGGATAGCGCCTCTCCGTCGAGGGTGATCATTCCCACCTGGCGGTGCTCGATGTCGTCGTCGATCTCCTTGAAGTGGTCCAGAATCTGGTCAGGTGAGAGGCCTTCGCCGAGTTTCTCGAAGAACAGCCTCCTGAAGGCCATATTCGACTTCGCCTGGGAGACTATGGAGCCTATGCCTGCCTCTGATCGACCTACACGCCCCGAGTCGTAGCTGCACGAGGAGATTGCGAAGCCTGTTCCCCCTTTCACCCTGTCGACGGCGACTATAGAGAACGTCATGTATGTTATTCAGAGAAATCTGTTTAAAAGAGTGGCTCACCTTCGGTGGTCACTTGTTGTGAGTGCTATTTCCCGGGTATCCGTTTCTCTACGGGTGCGATAGTGAAGGGCTTATGGGGCTCCGTCTGGTACCAGTAGGCGGTGCTGCTGTAGTCGTCGCTTCGGTGGTCGGCGTGTCCGTGCTCTATGGTGACGCGTATGCTCTTCTCGAAGTACACCGGGTCGGGGATATGGTACCTGTACCAGGTAACCTTGCCGCTCCAGTTCTTGCCTCCGGGGATGGGGAGCCCATGGTAGGGGGCGCAGTACTCCTGAGTGGGGCACCAAGACATGCCGTAGTAGTCCTCGGTGCCTGTGCCGACTAGGCTGGGGGTCTTCTCGCCGTCTATGTAGATCATGTCGTCGCCTTCGCCGTACCAGTTGAACTTATCCGTCTTGCGGAGGTTAACGACGTTTACGTTGCAGCCCACGTAGTGGCCACGGCCCTCGGCCTCCATTAGCAGGTAGTTGCCTTCGCCTCGCTGGTTCTCGCCTTCGAACATCCAGGTTCTGTTGGGGACGCCGGCGTCGCTTATGCCGTCTGTGGGGTTCTCGCGGCGCCACATGGCGTGGAACCTGCCGAGCCCGGGCTCAGGCTCGCTCCACTCCTCGTAGTCTATGTAGTAGTAGAAGGCGGTGACCTGTTCCTCGCCCTGATTCTCTATTGTGATCTTGGCTCCGTCGCCGTAGGGCATGGGCCACCAGCAGTTGAACGCCTTGCCGTCTTCGGGGCTCATCTGCAGAGGCGCGGACACATAGTTGCGGGTGACGCCGTGGCCTATGCCGAAGAAGTCGCCTATGGGTACCTCTACGCTGGAGCGTTTCTCGCCGTCCCAGTATGCACGGAGCACGAGCTTCCTGAGGTACCACTCCTCGTCGGTTCTGATGGTTACCCAGATGTGCTTGACGCATCCCGCGCCCTTCATCTCGGCGAGGGCGGCGGTCTCGCCTGCTTCTACGACGAGGTAGTCTCTGTTGCCGCCTGTTCTGTCGTAGCTGCTGAACCGTTTTCTCTTATGGTTTCGGAGTTTGGCTACTCCGTCAAGTCCAGTATACATGGGTGTGGTACTGTTTCTGCGGTGAAAATACTTGCGATTAGCCGGTCTTGGGTAGCGTTTTTGCGTTGTATGGAGTGCGGTTTTGCGGTGATCAGGGTCGAAACTGGGCTGTTCTGGGGCTGTTCTAGGCGATTGGGGTCTGGTTTTCGGTTATCCGGGGGTATCCCCCCTATCTGCGCTGCCTGTACAGCTTGGGGTCCACGACCTCGGCCATCCGCTCGATGTCGAGGCGGCCTCCGAGGTAACTGTTGACCTCTTCGGCGTGTGACTCGGGGTCCTGGAGGGCGTCGTTGTAGCTCACGTAGAGGGTGTCAACGTTGGGCTTCGATGCGAGCCACTCCTCGACCTCCTGCAGGTGTTTCTCGAATATGCCTGCCATGATCTCGTCGGGCACCTCGTCCTCAGCCTCGCCGCGGCGCTTCATCATCTTCTTCTGGCTGGCTAGGACTTCGGGTATCCTCCGCTGCATGAAGACCACCTTGTAGCTGTGGTCGTCTGGGAGGTACCTGAGGAGGTAGCTGATGACCTTGACGGCTTTGCCCTCGGCTTCGCCTACCCATGTGGCGTCTTCGGCTAGCTGTTTGACTCGCTCGTCTTCGTAGTAGCCTTTGAGGTTGTCTTCGTCGGCTTCGCGTTGCTCGTCGGTGAGTATCTTTACGCCTCCGGCTTCCAGCATCTTCATCATCATGCTGGTTCCTGATCGTGGCAGCCCTGACACTACTATGATCATGTTGTTTGTTCTCGTTTTATCTGGTGTGTGTTTTGGTTAAAAATGTGCCGCGGTTTTATGGGGGGCTACCTGCTGTGACGGGGAGAATGGTATCTTGGTTGCGGGTTTGCTTCAACTAGGAATCTCGGGGAAAAAGATTTTCTTGTACTGTGTTACCGGGAATAAACGAAAAAAATCACGAGACATCTATTATGTCCTCAACTTTGAGGGTTTAGACGGCTGTCTTTCCCGCCTCTGGCCCTGGCTGGAGGTAGTAGATTTCCTCAACCTTAACAGCAATCGCCGCCTTGGCGGGCATCTTCATGCCTCTCTCCTTCTCGAACTTCTCGGCCATCTTCTTTCCGCGCTCGACTCTAGGGCCCTCGGTCTCGATAACGGCCTTGCCTTTGAGCTGGTACGCCCTGTGGATGTCCATGTTGTAGGCTGACACCGCAGCCCATCCGCTGTTCTCCAGGTTTGCCCGGGTCTTCCTCATGAAGTTGTCCACGAGAACAACTGTCTCGTCGTCCTCGAACCACCAGAACGCGACGTAGCTAGTGTTTGGCTTGCCCTCCGCGTCGACGGTTCCTAGGCTGATGACCCTCTGCTTTGTGAATGTTTCCTGTGCTTCTTTTGGTAAGTTTGCCATGCCCCACGTTACTTCAGTAATATATTTAACTGGTAGGGTAATTTATTTAACCTATGAGGCTCGACGAGGAGATAAGCGAACTCCGAAGAGAGATAGCCCAGTTCAGGACCGAGACGAGGCAGCGCCTGGAAGTCATCGAGAACGAGGTGAACAAACAGGTAGCCCTCAACTACAACAGGACAATCATAGACTACGTCACCGGGATGAGTCAAGACTTGGTGGAGAACCTGAAATGTGATAGACCCGACGAGGAGACGTTCTGTAAGAACCAGATGGAGGGCCTGCAAACAGATTATCTGGCGTATCTGAAGGCGGGGAAGTTCACAGAGTCCCACAGCGCCATGGGAGAATCTCTCTGTACGCTGAAGATGTTGAAGGCAAACTTCGAGGAGTCCGGGAGAACGGGGTGCATCTTATGTCTTGAGAACGAGGCGAGGGTCATAGAGTCTAACATGCAGCTCCTCAACCAGCTTAAACTCATCGAGACGCCTGCGGCGTACCTTGCACAGAACACCGCCACCGTGAACACGCTGGACGCGGAGAAGGCCAACGACCTAATCATCAACCCCATCAGTAACAAGGCGAGGATACAGATTCTCCAGAGCATCTACAGGGGAGAGAATAGGTTCAACGACCTCTCCAAGGCCACCGGCCTAGAGGGTGGGCAACTGCTGTATCACATCAGGAAGCTGAGGGACGCGGAGTATGTTGACCAGTTCGAGTCAAAGGACTACGTTTTGACGTCCAAGGGGATGAAGACACTGGTGATGCTGGCCCAGCTGAGCCACGAGTTAAGCTAATCAATCGGTTACTCGTTTTTCACCCAGAGAAGGTAGACCACGGACGCTGTGACGCCTAGGAGAGAGGTCACAGAGCCTAGCCCGAGGTAACCGAACCGGATCAGGGTGAAACCTCCGATCAAGGCGCCTATTACCCCACCTAGGTTTCCTGAAGCGGCACTCAAGGACATCATAGAGCCCCTGTAGGTCTTTTCTTGAAGAAGACCAAGAGCGCCGGAGGAAGCCATCCACACCCCGAACAAGAAGGCGCCTACTAAGGAGAAGAATACTGATGGAAGTAAGCTTAACCCGGCTCCAAAGTAGACGAGATAAGCCAAGGCTGAAAACAGTGTCGACGAGTAAACAACCCGTTTCAATCCCAGCCTTACGACGAGCCTGTTGCTGGCTAGAAGCCCGATGGTTACCGCGATGGCGGTTAAAGGCATTATCTGTGAAACAGTGTCTACAGAGAGGGAGAAACTCTGCCTCAGGTAACTGCCGTTGAATATCTGTATCGCCGTGAAAGGCGTGATAGCCAGGGCTCCCGCCAGCAAAAAGGCTGAAGCGGAACGGTTACGGAACACTGTCTGGATGCCAGCTAACTGGCTTGAGTCCCCGGTTGGCTGTCTCTTGTCAGTTGGTAAGGCTATGTAAACGAGTACGAGACTGATCGCCGTTAAAGTAAGGTTGTATGAGGCAAAGGCGATGCGCCAGCTGCTTCTGGCTAACACATAGCCTGTGACCAAAGGCGCGAGAAACGAGAGTATGCTTCGCACCGATATTAGGCGCCCCATTACCTCGGTTCTTCCCTCGGGCGGGTATAATGCCCCTATGAACGTGGTGACCATGGGGGATACCATGCTGTACCCGATGCCTAGCAGACTGTAGAGGACGAGGATCGAGAGGAAGTTGAATGAAAGGCTTGTGCCTATGATCGACGCGGATATCAGCACCAGACCTATGCTCAGCAGGAGTTTATGGCTGAATCTTACCGCCAAGACGCCCATGCTGATAGCCATGATGATGCTGAAGAACGAGGAAAAGGAGCTGATTTGCCCCAGTACCCCGACTGGTATTTTCAGCGACTCGGCTACGTCTATTAAGAGAAGGCTGAGGGCTACCGCCGGTGAGCCGCCTGTCGCTATGGAGGCGCCTAATGCGAAGAATAGCAGTGTCTGTTTGTTCTTTTGCTCGTTCATTGACTTCACGTTCGCATGTATGCTGTAGTTGTTACTCTTCTCTTGTGATAAATCCTAGTTTTATGTTTGGCTTGAAAACGGGATTGTCGAAGGGATGGTAACTGGTCATGCACCCCCGTTACTCACTGTGCGGTATTTAACCTCAAAGGTAAAACAATTAACCTAATGTTTGATGTGGGTTGTAGTATAAGCCCACAAACCAGCTCATGTATAATTGTAGGTTAATATGCATTAAAAATCGCGTGTGCACGCGATGTCGAGCACGTATTAAGCATCTTCATCATCATGCTGGTTCCTGATCGTGACAGCCCCGAGACGACTGTGATCAATGTGTATCATCGTATTTTGTGGTGTGTCGGCGCTGAAAACGTGATGAGTATGGTAACAGTGGGCGGTAACTTTTTGAATTTTTTTTAGGGGTGACGAAATTTGGTAGGATGTTGGGGTAACCAGTGGGTGGAGGTGATTATGGGTTGTATGTCTGTTTTTCATGTTGCAGAGGCTCTAGGTTTTATTGGTAGGTCTTCGGCGAACCCCGTGTATTGGGTTAGTGCTTCTTTCTCGAAGGTTACTCCGGCTTGTATCCCGGCGCCGAAGGGAGAAAGGAGCTCAGCCGGCGTCGACCCTGTCGTACTCTGAATAGTCCAATGACTCTCCCAGTATGTAGTGGCTGAACCAGTCGAGGTTCTGCTGCATGACGGCCCGGTTCTCCCGCGGCTTGGTGATGGGGTGAGCCATCTCAGGGTAGACGAACATCTCCACGGGGACCCCCTTCGCCTTCAATGCGCGGTACAGCTCCATGGCGTTGATGAGGGGCACCCTCATGTCCTTGGCGCCGTGCTGTATCAGCGTCGGCGTGTGAGCCCCATCGATGCCCGATATAGGCGCCGTCTTATGGTATATCTCCCGGTTCTCCCAGGGGCCCGCGGAGAGGTAGTGGTCCGTGAAGTAGGGGATGTCGTTGCTGACGTGGTAAGTGTACCAGTCGCTAATGCCGGCGCCCACCGACACCGCAGAGAACTTGTCGCTGTGCATACCCGCGAACGCCGAGATGTAGCCACCCTGACTCCACCCCATGCACCCCACCCTCCCCGGGTCCACGACGCCCTCAGCGACGAGGCTGTCCACCGCCGACTCAAGGTCCCAGAGGTCGCCTACGCCGAGGTTATCCTTGTTGAGCTCAAGGAACGCCTGACCGTAACCCGTGCTGCCCCTGTAGTTAGGCTTCAGCACCAGGACGCCAAGGTTACACAGCTGCACAGGCGGGTAACGCTGGTAGTCGTAAGGCTCCAGCAGGTACTCGCGGCTCGCCGTGGAGGGGCCACCGTGCACCTGAAAGACCAGAGGGTAACGCCTCGATGGATCGTAGCCACGGGGCTTCCTCAGCACCCCCTCCACAGTGGCGCCGTCCCTGCTCCTCCAGCTCACCGTCTCCACGGTGCCCAGGTTCCAGCCCTCCACCTGCTCTGCGTAGTCCGTCAGCTTCACCACATCGCACCCCTCGCCTAGGGGCGCCGTGGACGCGTAGACCTCGGGGAACCCGTCCCTCGCGTTCCCTATATAGGAGAGCCAGCCCTCGGCGCTGACGTGGGGCATAGGCCCCGGGTAGGCGGGAAGCCCCAGAGGCTCCACCCTTTCCCCCTCCACAGTTATCCGTGCGATCCTTGTGGCAGTGCCGGCGCTGTACCAGCCGTAGACGCCCACCTCGGTCCACCACAACTGCCCAACCCACTGGTCGAAGCCCCCCGTGAGCTTCCTCATACTGCTCCCCAGCGGCTCCGCGGGGTCGATCCCCCCGAGGCCCACCAACCATAGGTCGGGCTGGGTGTACATCATGTTGTCCCGCCCCCTGTGCGACACGAGTATCATGCCGCCGTCCGGGGACACGGCCTCGACGATGCTTATACTTGGGAGCCCGAGCACAGCGTGGCCGCCTGTCCACTCCTCGCCCCGGACGTGTCTGGACGCGGCTTCCTCGAGGTCGACTGTGAGCATGTGGGACTCGGCTGTGTCCCAGTACACGAGGGGGTCCTTCAGACGGGTGTTCACGTAGACCCTGCCCCCCGCCGCGTGGAAGCCCACTATCTTGAGGGGTGCTCCGAGGAGCCTTGATACCTCTATCACGGGCCTGGGAAGCTCCTTAGCCTCCTCCTCGGACAGCCTCTTCCGCTCCCCGAGCTGCCTCAGGTGCAGCGCCGTGTCGAGGTAGTAGAGTGTCGACGCGCTCTCCCGCTGCTCGAAGTGGACGACTTCACCGTAGTTGTCCTTCACGTGGCTGCAGGGCGACCGCTCGGCGAGGTACAGGACGCCGCCGGCTGTGGCTCTGAAGTTCTCCACGCCGTTCTCGGCGTCCGTGAGCTGAACAGGTTCACCGGTGAGCCCCTGTAGGAGCCAGACCTGTGGCTTCTCTCCCCTGTCCCAGAGGAGGAGCAGGTCTTGGTCGCCGCTCCACTCCATCTGGGTTACGTCTCCTTCCCGTGTGAGCTGCCGCGTCTCGCCTGTGCCGGTGTCGATGAGGTAGACCAGGTGCTCGTACCTGTTGTCCGCCCAGTTTGTCGTCCTGACCCGGACGGCCACCGTGCCGCCGCCTGGGCACGTCTTGGCCTCCGCGGGGTACTCTAGTGAGATCAGGTCCTCTATGGATGGATCGTAGCTGGATTCAGTCATGGGTTGTAGGGTGTCGCCCTACGTGAAAAAGGTTTGAGGCGCTAGAAGTCTTCCTCCATGAGGGTGAGCCTCTGGAAGTCCCGGTCCTTCACCGCGTTGTAGATATGGTCCGCCAAGATGACGTCCTCGAGGGCTAAACCGATGTTGATAGCCAGAATCCGCTCCTTCTGGCTGTCGCGCCCGGGCTTCACCCCGGCCACCACCTCGCCCAGCTCGGCGTAGAGCGTCGGCAACCCATCGGGGAAAGCCCCGTGCTCATAGAAGTAGACAGTCTGATCCCAGCTATCGGTGATGAACTTGTCAGCCCCCAGAATCGCGTCACCGTACCACGCCCGGCTCGCCTCCAAACCGAAGCCCAGGCACCCCGGCTTGAACCACTCGTCCCGTACGAGGGGCTCAGGCAGCCTCTGGGTAGCGGTCAGGATCATGTCCTTGCCGTCCACCGCCCCCTTCACGTCTTTCGCTATCTTGACGTTGACCCCTAGCTGCTTCTCGAAGTCGGCTTTAAACCGCTTCATCGCGTCAGGGTTAATGTCAAAGACCCCGACCTCGTCGAGGCCCGGTATCACCTCCTTGAAGGCGACGAGGCTCATCCTGCCCTGAACACCACACCCAACAAAACCAACAGACTCGGTCCCCTCCTTGGCACAGTACTTCGCCGTGATCGCCGAGACCGCCGCCGTCCTCGCCGCCGTGATCCACCTGCAGTCCATCACAGCGAGGGGCATACCCGTCTCCATGCTGTTCACGATCATCAGCCCAGCGATCTGGGGAAGCCCCACAGCCCGGTTACTCGGGTAGCCGCACACCCACTTCAAACCGCCGATACCCAACCCCCTGTAGTAGGCTGGCATGGCGTGGATGAACGCGTCCGGCTTACTGTGGATGCCCGGCTTCGGCGGGTTCTCCACCCTGCCGTGGCCGTGCTCCCCCAGCCCCTTCTCCACTAGCTCGATGACCTTCGCCATCGGAATGTCCAGCTTCAATATGTCCTCCTGTGAAAGGTACAGGAACTCTACACGCTTCAAACGATGCGCCTCAGATTAGAATATGTGCGCCGGATAAAGCGTTTTTCAGCTACAGGTAGAGCTGGATAACGGTGCCGTCCTTCAGCTCCCTGTCGATGCCCACCTTCTCGTTGTCGAACTTGGCCGCCGGCCCCCAGATGCGGGCATACTTGAACCTCTCATAGAAGTCGTTATGGATCATACGAGCCAGGTCGCCCACGGTGACACCCTCCTTAGCCACTATCGGGTCAACCGCGGGCTCCTTTCCCGGCTCCTTCGTGTAGACGCGGACGATGTCCAGCATCCTGAATATATTCTCGCCGATGAGGTGCGCCAGCCCCTCGTCCCGCTGAGCAGAGACTATCAGCACATCCAGAGGCGACGCCGCCTGCCTCAGCTGCTCTATGGTGCCTGGGTCGCCCCCGATATCCGACTTGTTGGCGACTACGATCGTCGGCCTGTAGACGGCGTTGCCGAACACCGCGTCCTCAATCACATCCATTGTGACGCTGCCCCTGACCCGGACCAGAGCCGACCTGATCTTGTACTCGGCGAGCAGCTGGGTGACCTCGGTCTCGCTGCAGCCGACGAGCTCACCCTCCCAGATGTACTGGATGTTCCTGCCGTGGCCACGCTTCTGTATCTCCACCTCCCCGGGCGGCGGCGCCGTGAGTACCCTGCTGTTCTCCAACTCCTCAGCCACCATAAGGTAGTTGCCAGCCGGGTCATCCGTCAAATCCACCATCACGATAAGCCCATCCGCGTTACGCGCAGAAGACAGGTTCATGAAGCCCTCGGATCTGCCCTCGCTGCTCCCCTCAACGATAGGCGGAATCTCCACCAACTGAAACTGGATGTCCTGGTAAGACAGCATCGCGGGCGTAGGCCACGTGGTGCCGAAAGGCCACGCCGTCACCTCGACCTGGCTGTTGGTGACGGCGCGGAGGAGGCTGCTGCGCCCAGTGTTCGGCGGCCCCAGGACCGCTATCTGGGCGGCTCCCGCCTTCTGCACATAGTAGCTCGGGCCCCCTGTCTTCTTCGCCTGCCTCTTCTTCTTCTCCTGATCGTCCCTGAGCTGCGCCATCTGCCTCTTTACCTGGCGGCACAGCTTCTCGGTGCCCTTGTGCTTGGGGACGAGGCTGAGGAACTCCCCCATGAGGCGCAGCCTCTCATCCGGGTTCCGGGTGAGGGTGACCTCGTTCCACTTCATCTTCGCTTCCTGGGGAAGATTAGTAACCAAACGGTACACCCTGAGGACTCGATCATACTCTAGGGTGGAAACAGCCTTAAAAAACTCTAGGAAGGCTACACAGGGGCCCCGCATTTACCGCAGAACTTGTTACCAGGCGGCACAGGCGCCCCGCACTGACCGCAGAAGGCGGATGCCTGCTGCTGAGGAGGAGGCTGGACCCGCTGCTGAGGAGCGCCGAACGCGGATCGGGCGACGCTGGTGATGCGGGCCTGGTTGATGGCCGTGATCCAGCCACCCGCGTCGCGCATCCCCTTGAACGTGTACTTCACGCCGCCGGCGTGCACCGTGATGGTGGCCATGAACCCCTTCTCGACGCCAGTAACCGTGGCTAGGGGTATATCTGCCCGGTTCTTGTGGGCGCCTCTTATGGCGGATATCACGTCCTGGAACCTGCCCGCGGTGAAAATGAGTCGCTGGCTGGTAAGAATCAGCTTGCCGTTAATGTTACTGAACGTCCCCTTGGTCCACGTCACGGGGAACATGCCCGTGTCCTTTATCACGTGCTCACCTGGAAGAGCCATGGATGATCCAGTAAGGATGCGGACACACCGATATAAGCGGATGCCTCGACCCTCAGTGCTCTTAAGTAAGTGTTTACCCATCTTTTCTGGATCGGATCATGGTCAAACCATTCATAATGGGGACGCTGAACGCCGGCGAGTTCCTCTACGCCGGCGCCGAGATCCTGCGCAACGGAGGCTCCGCCCTCGACGCCATAGAAGCATCCACCAGGCTCGTGGAGTCCAACCCCAACGACACTTCAGTGGGGCTCGCAGGCATCCCGAACCTGCTGGGCGTCCAGGAGATGGACGCCAGCATCATGTGCGGAAAGACCCTCAGGGCGGGCACCGTGGGGGCAGTCAAGGGGTTCATCCACCCCATAAGCATCGCACGGAAGGTGCTCGACGAGGCGCCCCACGTCATGCTCGTGGCCGAGGGAGCCGAACGCTTCGCACGAGTAATGGGCTGCGAGGAGGGCGACCTAGGCACCGAGATGAGCAGAAAGGTCTACGACACGTTCGTACGAGACGCCTTCGACCACGAAGAGATCGATGAGTCACAGCAGTGGGTGAAGGACTACGCGAAGAGCCAGAACCTCCGCATGTGGTACGACAGGCTCAGCGACGACCGGCACGGCACAGTCAACGTCATGGCGAGGGACGTCAACGGCGACATCGCCTCAGCCGTGTCCACGAGCGGCACAGCCCTCAAGTTCCCGGGCAGACTCGGCGACAGCCCCATCATAGGCGCAGGCAACTACTGCGACAACAGGTACGGAGCAGCCTGCTGCACGGGCCGCGGCGAGCTCGCCATCAGGAACAGCACCGCCCGGACCATCGTCCACTACATGGAGGACGGGCTCAGCCCCAGGGAGGCCGCTTTCAGAGCCATGAAGGACATCCACGAGCTGAACGCCTTCGGAGGCATGAACTGCGTCGTGATGGACGACGAGGGCAACGAGGTAAGCGCCACCACCAGGGAGGACCGGGAGAGCGTCTACTACGTGATGGACGTCGACATGAAGGCGCCCGAGCGACGCGTCGGCATAAACGTCAAGCCGTAGGTGAGTGCCGTGTCAGCCCCCTACGACTTCAGGCGTATAACCCCCGGCGTGTACGGCGACAGACGCCCCGTCGCCGGCACCGTCGTCGCCCTCCTCCACGTCTCATTCACAGACAGGGGGCTCCGCCTCATCGAGACCAAGAGCCGCACCGTGAAGTGCGGCGAGATACACGAGCTAATGATCACAGACGAGGAAGCCGCCCCTGGCGGAGGAGCCGACAGGGTCAGAGCGCTGGCGTTCTTCGAGGTAGAAGCCCCCGGCCTCATAGTGGTCGGCGACACGGTCACCGTCGGCGACAAACCGCTTGGAGTGCTAGCCGGCTACGACGAGACCCACATGCCAAACCACATGAACATCGTCGTCAAGGCGCCGAGCCTCGACGAGCCGATGATACGCGTAGGAGACCCGGTCAGGTTCGGCCGAGCCTAGCCCTTATCCGGACCACCGAGGCCGAAGACGCCTGCGACGTCCTCACATACACCGCAGGAGCCGAGGCACATCCGGAGGCTGCTGGGCAGCGAGGTGAACCCGTTCCGTTTTAAGATAGCTAAGCTGGACGTGTTACCCTCGGGGCAGCCCACCCACATCTTCTCCCCGGGCCTCCTGTTCATCACGGACCAGAGCAGCTGCACAGCCGCCTCCGCGTACCCAGGCACGCATATCCAAGGCCCCACCTTGACGCTGTCCGAGCCGTCCTTCGCCATGATGTACCCCACGAGACTCCCCCCGCTTCGAGCCGTGTAGCAGAGGTCGGGGAACGTCTCGTAGACGTAACCCAGCATGTGGGCGCGGTCCCCCTTGAAGAAACGCCTGTCGAGCGCGGAGACCTCGTCGAGGTCACCCGCCGTCATGGGCCTCGTCAGCGACACAGGGTTCACGGCA
The DNA here is from genome assembly GCA_016934355.1 of Candidatus Bathyarchaeota archaeon. Next base: position 12,768 of record JAFGTA010000199.1, read on the forward strand.
GCTGTCCCCGTGAAGCGGAGGCTGGGGTACTCCTCCCTGAACCCGAGGCGCCTGTAGAGGGGTATGGCCTTGGGGACGGCGTCGAGGCGGATGGCTTTGACGCCGAGGCTCTCAAGATGCTCCACGGACCTACGCATGAGAGCCTCGCCGACGCCCACGCCGCGGCTCTCCGGGACGACTATGAGGTTCCCAACCCAGCCCATCTCGCCGTAGGGGACGGTGACGACGACGCCCACATCCTCGCCGCCGGAGACGGCCTTAAACATGCCGCCCGGGCTGAACGTGAGCATCCTGCGGTAGTCGGCGCCGGTGAGGCCCCAGCCCACCATGTCGATGAGACCGAGGAAGAAGCCCTGATCCTCCGGGGTCAGGGTGTGGAACGTGATCATAGCTGAACCTGTGGGCTGTGTGGAGTTAAAGCCTGTCATCTGCCTGGTAATCGGTAGTTAATACTACCGTTTTCCATGGTGGATGCTCCTGCCCTCGCAAAGCGTTAGTTAATACTACTTCTTGGCGAGAGGCGGTTGTATTAACTACCGTTTAAGGATGCGATAGCCGCCGAAGAAACCTGTTGAGGTGAAGCGATCAAGCCATTCTTGAATAGAGGGTTGCGTGATCACTACCTTTTTTTGTTTTCCTACCACCAGATATGATCCTATGACCGGTGTGGTAGTGTCTCCTTATGACGCCGAGTGGAGAACTTGGTTCCGTGAGCTGAGAGACATGATATAGCCTCTGGTATCGGACATCGCCATCGACGTAGTCCACGTCGGCAGCACCTCCGTCGAGGGCATGAGCGCCAAACCGATAATAGACATTGACATCGTGGCTGAGACCCTCGACGGCCTCACACGTTTTAAGGAGAGGCTCGGCGAGCTGGGGTACGTTCACGTCGGCGACCTTGGCATCGCCGACCGCAAGGCATTCAAACAGAAGGGTGAACCGCTTCACCCCCACAATCTCTACCTGGTCCGGAGGGACTCCGCGGCTTACAGAAACCATGTGTTGCTGAAGAAACACCTCACGGGGAACCCTGGGTCGTTCAAGAGGTACAACGACCTCAAGCTCAGCCTCGCCGACTCGGCGTTCGACGTGGACGAGTACTGCCGGTCGAAGACCACGCTGATACTGGAGCTTCTCGAAGCTGAGGGCGTACCGAGGTCGGAGCTAGACCAGATCAGGGACGAGAACCCATCGTAAAAACTATAATATTCACAGTTCGAATGGCTTATGTAATTCTCGGTTCACCGCCGACAACCCATTGACTACCTCCAGACGGTGAACTCCATGGACGCTGTGATGGCCTCGCTTTCCAGATCGAGGGAGGTAATTACTACCCCTCGAAGCGGTAGTTAGTACTATCTCTCCGGAAGAAGCGGTAGTATTAACTACCGCCTGAGCCTGAGTGGGTAGTCAATACCATCGTTTCGTCCGTCCAGCCTATGAAACGGTAGTCAATACTACCGTATCCTCCGCTCAGTCTTGATAACGGTAGTTAATACTACCGCCTAATTCGTCTAGTATTGGAAGCGGTAGTCAATACTACCGCTTAGGCCGGCGTGACAGGCTCTCCCTTGAAGACGGCGACATCCACGCCGTAGTGCGAAGCCAGCTTCGCGGCGGCCGAGGCGGCTCTGCCGCTTCTCGCTAAGACGACGCTATACTGTATGCTCCTACAGCCTGTCTGACTCTTCAGCCTCCGCAGGTTCGCCCAGAACCTAGGGCTCGGTTTGCGTCCTCTGAAGTCGTAGACAATAACCCATGTGCCCGTCTCGTTGACGTGTGCATACTCGTCTAGGCACCGCTGCGCGAGGCTGATTCGGCCCATGATCCGTCAGGGGGTAGTATTGACTACCGCCTAAATCCGCTGCGGACACTGGGGACCCCTGTCACAGATACACACCAGTCACCGGTTAGCCTTCCACCCTGTCGAGGGCGTACGCGAGGAGCTCCGCGTAGAAGCCTTCGCCCAGCGCCTCTCCGCCGCCGACACCTGGACACGTCGGGTCCACGCCTATGACGTAGACGTCTCCCTCTCGCTCCACGTAGAAGGGGTACATGCGGCAGAGGAGGGCGCGGTCTTCGTAGACGGTGCACCCGTCAACGCGGTAGAGGACGCACACGCCGTCCTTCTTCCTCATGACTGCGTTGAATCTGCCCTCTTCGACGGGGTCGCTGAACTCCGTTGCCCCGGTCTCTTCGAGTCTCTTGACGTCGCAGTCGAGGAGGAGTACGCGTCTCTCCCAGCCTTCGACATCCCTGCAGCAGCGGCCGCATCTTGTGCAACTCCAACGGAGCCAGGCGGAGTAGTAGAACTCGATCTCGCGGCCTTTGCGTTTCAATGTGCCTCGGAGGTGGGTGGGCTCGTCCATGGGTCAGCCCCGGGCGAGCTCGATGGCCTTCTCGGCGAGTGCCTGCATGGGGTCCACGACCGGCACCGTCAGGTCTCCGTCGTGGAGGACGAGGCTCACCTCGGTGCAGCCGCAGATCACGGCCTCGGCGCCAACGGCCATGAGTTCGTGGGCGGCCCTGTGCAGCAGCTTGCCACCTGTCTCCAGGTCGCCTAGCTTGATGTGGCTGTATATGGCCTTCATGACGTCGCGTTGGGACGAGTCGGATGGGGCTACTATGTCGATTCCCTGGTCGCCGTAGCTCATGTGGTAGAGCCTGCTGGCGAGGGTACCGTCCGTGGCGAGCAGCCCAGCCTTCCCGACGCCGGGGTGCCTGCGTCTGGTGTCCTCGGCGCTGAGCCTGATCATGTGGAGCACGGGTATTTCTAGGCCTTTTTGGAGCTCTGCGTGGAAGTGGTGCGCGGTGTTGCACGGCATTATGAGGAAGTCGGCTCCGGCTCGCTGGAGGTTCAGCCCGGTCTCCAGCATCATGGGTAGGGGGCTGGGGCCTGTACCGAGGATGGCCGGGGTCCTGTCGGGTATCTTAGCGTTGCTGTCGATTATCACGCGGTGGTGGTCCTGGTCTCTCTTGACTGGGGTGGCTCTTATTATCCTCATGTAGAGGTCGGCTGTTGCCTCGGGGCCCATGCCTCCGAGTATGCCGATTATCTTCGCGCCCAACTGTTACGCCTCAGGTATCACGGTGCCCGGTACGATTTAGGAGTTATCAAGGTGGACGTCTGGCCGCTACAGGATGGGTTCGCCGTTCTCCTCGATGTAGCTGCGGTACAGCTTGATCGCCTTGCGGGTTACCGGCCCCATTTCGCCGTCGCCTATGACTCTACCGTCTACCTTGACGACTGGCCTTATCTCGGCGCCTGTGCCGCAGATGAAAGCCTCGTCGGCGTTCCACAGGTCCATCAGCGTGACGTTGCCCTGGCACGCCTCTACGCCGTTCCACGGCAGCAGCCCTAGGAGCAGGTTCCGGGTGACGCCCTCCAGCGCGTTGGCGGCGCACGGAGTGTAGACGACGCCGTCCCGTACTATCATGAGGTTTGCTAGGCTCGCCTCGGCGACGTAGCCCATGTGGTCCAGCATTATGGCGTAGTCGGCTCCGGCGGTCTGGGCCTCCACCTTTGCGAGCATGAGGTCGAGCCGGCTGTTGGTCTTGATCTGTGCCGGGATGCTGTCGGGCGCCGCCCTGCGGACACTGGACACTATGGCGGTGAGGGGCTCACCCATCCTGCTGCTGCTTCTCTCGGCGATCCTTATCACCACGTTGGGCTCTCCGCCTACCTCGCCGTACCCTACCCACGGCGCGAGGTGGCAGTTCTTGTAACCGTTCGCCTGTACGGTCTCGATGACTGCCTCCCTGAACTCGTCCGGGCTCATGGGTATGGCTATGCCTGCGCCCTTTGCGGAGGCGTAGAGGCGGCGTATGTGGGCGTCCAGCTCCACGACCTTGCCGTCGTAGACCCGTATCCCCTCGTACACGGCCCATCCGTGTGTCACCCCCTCGTCGTAGACGGTTATCCTCGCCATGCTCTTGGGCACCAGCTTCCCGTTCAGGTAGATCAAAGGCTCAACCAATGCGTTACACACATCAACCTGCTTGCACTGGCTATTAATCGGTTACGCCCACGGGGAAAACATTCATCTAACCGTTCACTACACCAGTTCAGTCATGAGACAAGTCTGGATTCACGTACTCACCGCTTTGGCGGTCCTCGGCGTCGGCGCGACGAGCTACCACCTGATGGCCCTGACGTCGATGACGGCCACCCAGGTGAACTCCTACGAGATGGACGACGGCCCGTACATGGGGGGCCGGCTCACCGCTGTAGAGTCACTGACAACCAGCACGACGGAGATAAGGGTAATGTACAGCGCGAACGCCACCGTGGACGTCTACATCATGACGCGGGGCGACTACAACAGGCTCGACTCGCTCGGGGCGCGGCCGGAGCAGTACCTTGCGACGCAGCAGGGGGTCAACGGCACCCTGACGTACCGCCCGACGAACAGCAACAAGGTGTACATGGTGGCTTTCTACTCCGACGACGCCTTCATGCTGCATGAGCGCCAGATATCGGCGCTTTACTATCGCACGTCTGAGGCGGACATACGGACCATGTGGATGCTGGACGGGGCGCTGATCGTGATCGCTTTAGCCCTCGCGGCTTGGAGCGTCGCCGACTCGCTTGGGTTCATGAAGGGCGAGGACTAGCCTTTCGGTTCGTACACGTAATAGCTGAATCTGTTTCAGGTTGCATACGTAGGCTGGGTCAGGGCCGTGACATGGTTATCGGGGTGCTCGTGCCGAGCCTGACCGTCGTGTTCAGCTTCAAGCCGCCTTTCTCGGCGACAAGCGTCCTCGTGGCCGTGATGTTGTTTATATACCTATAGGACCTTGCCCCGGCCCAGTACGTGTAGAAGGTGAGGCTGAACCTTGCCTCGCCGAAGAAGTCTGTGCTGCCTCTCCACGTAGCGTCGCCGTCCTGGTTCAGCAGGGTGAGCTCTGCCCCCTGAACGGCGTGTCCATCGTCCTCAACCACCACAGTATAGACGCGTTCAAGCCTCGTCCTGCCCCAGAAACCGGTGTCCGTCTCGTTAAGCAGGGTTAGGCTGCCTTTGACCGTGGCGACTGTTTCGTGGCCGTCGAGGGTCTCGGCGCAGACCTGCTCGAAGACCCCTATGCCCGTGAACATGTGGAGGTGAAGGGTTTTCGCCTTGGAGTCCCTGAGCGTGAACTCCGTGTCAGTGTGGGGGCTGAACCTGTTGAAGACGCAGCCGGACACCTCGAAGGCTCCTTCGCCGATGTAGAGGCCGAAGCACCGCGAGTCAGCCATCTCCAGGCTCCCCGTGACGACGACGTTGTGCAGTCTCTGGTTTGCCAGCGTGACGTCGGAGTCGTACGCGTATAGTGAGAGGCGGTCGACGTCGCTGTCGATTACCGTCGCCCAAAGGGCGTCGCATTCGCCGCCCAGAGCCTCGGCGGTGAACAGTTTGTGGTGGACTGGCAGGGGCTCTGTCAGCTCCACGTCTCTTGAGTGGTTGAACACGAGTTGGAGGTGCCCTACCCTGGAGCCTGAGACGGTTACGCGTCCCCCTGTGATTCTCTGCCACTCGGTGACGCTGGCTGTGTAGGGGCCCAGGTCGGTGACGTTGGAATCTGTGATGCTGCACTCTGCGCCCTGTATTACGCCGACTCGGCTCATCTTCGAGTCTCTTATGGTGGTGGTTGAGCGGCCTTTGCAGACGATGAACGCGTCTGACAGGTCCGAGCCTTCTATCTGGGCCGTGCTGTGGTCGAACATCCCTGTGGTGACGAGGCGGTCGGATACTATCGTCGAGTTCGTCACCGTGAGCGACGAGTGGTTCAGGAACGCGACTGTGTAGCTCACCGGAACAACGTCGAACAGGTAGTGCCAACTCGTCTTCTCAGCTACGTACAACTGGGCGTCCCTGACTATGAGCCGCGAATTATCCCGGACCACGAGCGCCCCGTCGAGTATGTAGGTGCAGTTCTCGATGACGAGGGTCTCGTCTCCGCTCAGCACGAGGTCGCCTTCATGGGTCACCACCGTGCCGTACGCTGGGCTCCACTCCGTGGTCCCGTAGTCGGGGTACGTATACTCGGGCACCGGCTGCCCCCACGTCTCGGGGGTCACCTGTCGCCTGACGGGCGGCGGGTTTACGAGGTGTGGGCAGGAGTAGGCGATGACCGCGAGCAGGAGGACGGCTATGGCCGCCGTCAGCCTCGACTCGGGTTCCGCTAAAAACCCCATGATGTAAACCCCGTGTGGTTGACTATTTATGGGTTCGCACACCCGTGTATACGGCCTAGCCCTGTGCGGCGTGTCGCTGTAGAGAGCGAGAAATGTATAAGGGCGTCGCCGGAACTATCAGACTAGTATGAACGCGTCGCTGAGCGTGTGGGCTTCGTCGCTGGCCGCGGTAGCGCTGGTGAGTCTGCTGTCGCTTGTGGGCGTCATATTCGTGGCGTTGGGCCCTGAGCTCTCTAAGAGGCGGATTCTCTACCTTGTGAGCTTCTCGGTGGGCGGGCTGTTCGGCGGCGCCTTCTTCCACCTGTTACCCGAGGCCCTCGAGATGGGCGGCTCCGCCCTGTCTGTGTCGACTTACCTGATGCTGGGTGTGTTCACGTCGTATGTGATCGAGATGATGCTCATGTGGAGGCACTGCCACGTCCCGACTTCTGAGACACACCCCCACACCTTCGCCTACGTCAACCTCGTTGGGGACGGCATTCACAACATGGTGGACGGTATAGTTATCGGCGGAGCCTTCCTCACGTCGCCCAGCCTAGGCGTAGCCACCACCGTCGCGATAGCCCTCCACGAGATACCGCAGGAGATCGGTGACTTCGGGGTGCTCACCTACGCGGGGCTGAAGCGGGGCAGGGCCCTCGCGCTGAACCTCCTCTCCGCGTTGACCTCCGTGGTGGGTGTTGTGATCTCGCTTACCCTCAGCGCCTACGTCCAGGGCCTCGTCTCGTTCCTGCTGCCCTTCGCGGCTGGAAACTTCATCTACATCGCGGGCTCGGACCTCGTGCCAGAGCTCAAGGACGAGAAGGAGCTGTCGAGTAGCGCGGTCCAGCTAGCTCTGATGGCGACGGGTGCGGCGCTGCTGTACTTGCTGAAGATCAGATAGAGAGAGCGACAGGTCATCAGCCTAGACGTCTCTACCTTATATCCGGGGTGGGTCAATTCCAGGGTGACTGCTATGAGCCGCGTAGGTCTTCTGCTGCCAAGCAGCAACACGGTCATGGAGCCGGACCTCTACGCCATGACGCCGCGGGGGGTATCCGTGCACACGGCGCGGATGATGCTTCACGACGTCACCCCCGAGGGCCTGGAGGAGATGGCTGGAGAGGCGGAGAAGGCGGCGCGGCTGCTCGCGACGGCCCGCGTGGACGTCATGGTCTACGGCTGCACCAGCGGCAGCCTGCTCAAGGGTGCCGGATGGGAGAGAGGCTTGGTGGACGCGATCCAGGGCGCCACAGGTACGCAGACTGTTACTACCGCGGGCGCTGTCATGGAGGCGCTGAAGACGCTTGAAGCCGGCAGCGTTTCGGTGTTCACGCCGTACACAGACCGTATAAACAGGCTGGAGAAGCTGTTCCTTGAGGGTCACGGCTTCAAGGTAGACACTATCAAAGGACTCGGGTTCACCGACAACCAGCGCATAGGCAGGACGGGGCGTGACGAGATCCTCGGCCTCGTCGACCCTGACCCGGGCTCAGACGCCGTGTTCATCAGCTGCACTAACCTGAGGGCGGCGCCCCTCATACGGCTCCTGGAAGAGACCCATGAGAGGCCTGTGGTCACAAGTAATCAGGCTTCCATGTGGGCTGCCCTCCGCGTCCTTGGCTTGCCGGGGAGGGAGGGCTATGGTACGCTCCTCGAATCCCTGGCGCCCTGAGACTGAGCCTCGGTTATAGCCGGTCGTATAGCCGGGTTATGCTGAAGCCGTAGGATGGGTTCCGCTCCGCGGCAGGGGGCCAGTACCCTTGGGGCAGTTGGGGGTGATTCGCCACTTCTTCAGCCGGCACCCCGCTCCGTTTGAGGGCGGCGACGGTGGATATCATCTCCTCGAAGTACTCCCTCACAGCCTTGAGGTAGGTCTGCTTCACAGGCGGTCCGTGACCCGGCACGGCTGTGTCGATGCCCATCTTCTCCCACCGCCTGAGCGCGTCGATCCATGCCTCTAGGTCCGTGTCGGGCTCGCCGAAGTAGGGGTAGCACTCCGCCTGCACGAGGTCGCCCGTGATCATCGCCCTGTCCGCGGCGTGGTATATCGAGGACGAGCACGCGGAGTGGCCTCCCTCAACGTTGAACCTGAGGCTGCCGCCGACGAGAAGCTCGCCTCTCACCCACTTGGTGGGCTCCCTCATCTCGCCTTCCTCGACTGCCTGCCTGATGTAGGGGAACACCCGCTCCATGGCGCGTAGCCGCTCCTCGTCGTACACCGTGGAGAGGAACCGCTTGAAGCGTGGTTTGGCGGCTTCGGCGGCTATGACCTCGCAGTCGCTGAAGGCGTCCATAGCGTAGATGTGGTCGATGTGGGCGTGGGTTATGAGTAGGGTGGATGCCTTCCTACCATACTGTCTCTCCATGGCGTCCCTGAATCTCCGTGTGTAGGAGGTGAGGAGCCCGGCGTCTACGAACACCAGCTCGTCTTCAAGCGCTGTGCAGGCGACGTTGGAGCCGTAGGTATTCTCGGCGAGGGTCACGGAGTCTGCTACCCGTTGATATTCCATGGGTAATGGTTGTGTGGACCCCGAATTAAATGTGAATAAGAAACGGTGCTAGTTTTCCTGCGTCAATTCTCGGTGGCGTACCGTAGCGCCTTCTCGGCGTGCACGACAGCCGTGTCGAAGACCTTTACGTCGGTGTCGCTCTGCCTGACGAGTAGCGGTATCTCTGTGCACCCCAACACGACTCCCTCCGCTCCCTGGGCGACGAGTTTATCTATGATCTTCAGGTAGCCGCGTCTGCTCTCGTCTGTGAGTTTGCCTATGCTGAGCTCCTCAAAGATCACCTTCTGGATGTACGCCCTGTCCTCTTTGCCGGGGACGAGGACGTCTATGCCTTGTCTCTCAAGCCCTTCCCTGTAGAACGGCTTCCCCATGGTGAACCTTGTGCCGATGAGCCCTACCTTGGACAGGCCCGCCTCCTTCACCGCCTCGCCGGTGGCGTCGAGGATGCTTATAAGGGGCATGTCGATCTGCCGCTGGAGCTTGTCGAAGAGGATGTGCATGGTGTTGGTGGCTATGACGGCGAAGTCGGCTCCCGCCCGTTTCAGTGCCTTGAGTCCCTTGAGCAGCTCCTTTTCGATGCTGTCCCAGTCCTCTGCCTCCATCCAGTCCTCGTACCTCTGGAAGCTGACGCCGTAGACGATGCACTCGGGGTACCCGTGGTCTCCGTGGAGCTCGTGGTACCTGTGCACTATGTGCATGTAGTAGGTGACGGTGGACTCGGGGGTCAACCCGCCGAGAATCCCTATCTTCTTGTACATGCTGATATCTTCGGCGCGGCTGATAAATGGGTAACGGCTGATAGCCTCACTTCTCGTATATTCCGGTCCATTCGAGCATCGTCTCCGGCGGCCAGCCCCTCGGCGAGTCGGAGCTGTAACCGAGGTACACATAGTCGCAGCAGCTGTGCCCGTTGGCGAGGGTCCGTGTGCGCCTGACGTTGACGCCTATGCTCCGCCATGAGGCGTAGTCTGTGAGGCACAGGTAGGGCACGTACTCCTCTAGCCCCAGCTGCCTCCAGTGCTTGAGTATCCCGCACTCCGTTATAGTCAAAGTGAACCGCGTCTCTCCGTCTCCCTCGCCGTACTCAACCACCCAGTCCCCCGGGTACTCGCATCTCTTGGAGTGTTCGGCTTGCCTCCTCCAGCCGTCCAGCTCCTTTTCGCTGTAGTATCGGAGCCTCTGCATCATCCGCAAGGGCCAGGGGATCATATAGAAACCCCGCTTCGAGAGCTCGAAGAGCACCTCCCCTGTCTCTCGGAGGGACAGCCCCTCCTCCTTAAGTCTCCTGACCAACGGGATCAGGGGAGCCGTGATCAGCAGGTACTTTGTCATCATGTTCTCGTCGCCGCCTATGTACGGTATGTCTGGGAGCATCTCCGTGAACTCTTCGTGGCTCCTCTCCAGCCAGGCGTCCACCTTCTCAGCTGGGAAACGCTTCCTGAGCACGCGTCTCTGCATCCACTCCCCGATCCAGTACAATCGCATTACCTTGCCCTTGTTCTCAAGGTAGTAGTTGCCGGACATAGGCACTGAACCGACTAAGAGACGGTTTCCCAAGTAGATAACTTATCTGTGGCGCACGTCGAGGTAGATTCCGAATCCCCTAAATACCGGCGCAGGCTCAACTGGGCTATGCCGCAGGGTGGACAGGTGAGAAGCAACATAAAGCCGGGGCTAGAGGTGATGATAGTCCTGAAGAGTGACCAGCGCACCGGCAAGCTCACGAAGGGCGTTGTGAAGCAGATACTCACCCGGTCCCAGACTCACCCCCACGGGATAAAGGTGAGGCTCACCGACGGAAAGGTGGGGCGTGTTCAACAGATTCTCTAGGGCACGTACTTCTCCATGATGTGCCCGGGTACCTTTATCCTGAACCTGCAGGTGTCACTGCCGTCGAAGACGCTCTGAAGAACCTCTGCCTCTGTCTCGACGCCGAACGCCACGTCGTACCTGAGCTTACCGTAGCCTGCGCTGCAGTAGCACCACTCCACGGGTATGTCGGGCTCGCCCGCGAGCACGGCTTCCCTCACCATGGGGCAGTGGCACATGTAGTACCGTTTCATCAGCGGGTCTGTCTCGTCGAGGTACTGCTGGGGGCTGTACGGGAACTTTGTGTTGTATATCCACTCGCCGTCCCTGACGCCTGCGAGCACCTCCTGGTTGCCCTTCACGTACTCGACGATGCCGGGGGTTATCACCTGCTCGTACCAGACCTTGCCCTCCCTGAGGTACCCCTCAAGCTCGGCGACCGCCTCGCCGTGCATCTTCTCCAGCCATTTGTCTACGCTGCCCAGCTCCTCCAGCCACTGCTTGTGCTTCTCGAAGTTCTTCGGGTTGACCCTGTGGTGGTTACCCGCCAGCACCCTCCTGTAGACGTCGGGGCTGAGCTCCTTGCCCAGCGCCTCCATGAGGCTGCTG
>JAFGTA010000200.1 GCA_016934355.1 Candidatus Bathyarchaeota archaeon
CCCGCCTGTGCGGCTAACCCACACCGGGTACCCTGGGATAAGTGTCTCGCCCCATGTCACGAGCTCAGCCCCCTCCCTAGCGGCTTCCTCTATCATGGCGGCGAGCTTCGCCCAAGTCTTCTCTGCGTCGAGGAAGACAGGCGCCATCTGGATGCATGCGACGCGGATCATGGTTCAAAAATGGCTTATCACGTATTAAACCTCGTTGAAAGGCGGCGTCTACACTGTTCCGGGGATTAAGCTTATTCTAGGGAACCAACTGTAATGTATGAGCGATCAGCTTTTCCCGCCCCACAGTAACCCCGGGGCGGACTCGTACAGGCAGAAGGTTCTGCCCCTCCGCGAACGCATGGAAGTCTACAACGGCTGGCTCAGGAAGCGGCTTGAGACGCTTCTTCCCCCGCTGATGGACGAGTGCGGCATAGACATGTGGCTCGTGATAGCCCGGGAGTACAACGAGGACCCCGTCATCATGAGCCTCCTCCCGGAGCCCAACCTCTACGCTAGGCGGCGCACAATACTGGTGCTCCACAGGAAACCGGACAAGGTGGACAGGCTCGCCGTCTACCGCTACGGGTTCGGCGACTATTTCGAGGGCGTCTGGGACCCTGAGAAGGAGGAGCAGTACGAGTGCCTAGCCCGAATCATAAAGGAGAGGAACCCCAAGAAGATCGGCATCAACGTCGGCAACACGTGGGCGTTCGGCGACGGCCTCACCCACGGAGAGTACACGCTTCTCGTGGACGCCCTCGGCGACATGAGTGACCGCCTCGTCTCAGCCGAGAAGCTGTGCATAAGGTGGCTCGAGACCCGCGTAGAGGAGGAGCTTGAGACTTACCCGATGCTGGTGGAGCTCACCCACGCCATCATACAGGAGGCGTTCAGCAGCAAGGTGATCACCCCAGGCGTCACAACCAACGAGGACGTCCAGTGGTGGATAAGGCAGAAGATGCTTGATCTAGGCGTCGAGATGTGGTTCCCCGCCACCGTGGACCTCCAGGCCCCGGGCGTCAAGTACGACGACAAGGAGAAGCGGAAGACCATCAGACGCGGCGACCTGCTTCACTGCGACGTCGGTTTCTACTACCTGGGCCTCGCCACCGACGTACAGCAGAACGCCTACGTACTCAAGCACGGCGAGACAGAAGCGCCGCAGGGCCTCAAGGACGCCCTCGCGGACGCCAACAAGCTGCAGGACTTCCACGCCGCAGCGATGAAGACGGGGCGCACAGGCAACGAGATACTGAAGAAGGCGCTGGACGACGCCAAGGCGGCAGGTCTCAACCCCAGCATATACACGCACCCCATCGGCGTCCACGGCCACGCCGCAGGCCCCACAATCGGCCTCTGGGACCAGCAGGGCGGCGTCCCCGGCAGAGGAGACCACCCGCTGCACCCTAACACGTGTTACGCCATCGAGCTCAACGCCAAGTGGGTTGTCCCCGAGTGGGACGGCCAAGAGGTCAGGATGAGCCTCGAGCAGGACGCTTGGTGGACGGGCGACAGGCTCATGTTCCTGGCGGGTCGTCAGAAGCGGCTGCACCTGGTGAGCTAAGATGGAGATCAAGAGGATAGGCGAGAAGGCCCTCGCCTTCGACAAGTACAGCGGCTGCAGCCAGAGCGTGCTACTCGCCCTACAGGAAGACCTGGGCATCGGCGGCCTCGAGAGCTTCAAAGCCGCCACCGTCCTCAGCGGCGGCGTCGCGAGGCGCGGCGAGACATGTGGCGCCCTCCTAGGCGGCCTACTGGCCCTCGGTTTGGTAGTCGGTCGCGAGGACATCAGGGACACCCAGGCGTACAGGGACGCCATGAAGCCGGCTAACGAGATAGTTGACGAGTTCAAGGACAGGCTGCGGAGGGAGTTCGGGTTCGAGAAGCCGCTTGAGTCCACCATCTGCAGGGACATTCAGGAGCGTATCTACGGCAGAGGCTTCGACCTTAACGACCCCGGCGACTACCCTGCGTTCCTCGAGGCGGGCGGCCACGGCGACGATGGCTGCCCCAAGGTGTGTGGGATAGCAGCTATGGTTACGGCGGAGAAGCTGCAGAAGCTAATAAAATAAACTGCCGGATACCGGCTACTTCTTCATCCGGAAACCGGAGAGGAAACCGCCGAGTAGGCCCTTGCCCGATCCGGAGCCTTTGCCCTTATCGGATAGGCAGTTGTTGCAGATTTTCTTATGGGATTTTCCGCAGCGGACGCAGAATTGTTTGCCGCATTCCTTACACTCGTAGGTCTTGACCTGTTGGGCTCCACAAATTTCGCAGTCTGGCATTTCGTTCATTCACCTTTACGATACGCCGCTCTTCTTTGTACGCGCGAAGTATCCTCCCCTTGGACGGGTGCACCCATATAAATCATTACATTACACGGTCGAGGAAAAACGGGTGCCGTCGGTTCACAGGGTTTAGACGATCATTTAACCACGTTTATAAACGTCGGTATATCTGCTCTGTTTATAAATTGGTATTAAATAAAAGCCCTAAAAACGAAAATAACTGAATTAATAAATTCGTTTCCTGAGAAACCCCAGTAAATAGACTATTTATCATCATTATCTGGGGGGAGTGGGGGGCTAAGAGCCTCTATAAGGTGGGTGCCGCTATCACGTACCTCATGATGAGGCCCAGGCTAGGGTCGAGAGCCGCCTCGCCGAAGCCTAGTCTCTCGTAGAACTCCTTGAGCCTCCGCCCTTTTTCGTCGGTCTCCTCCGTATACAGGGTGATGGACCTGTACGAGAGCCCTATACAGTAGTGGATGAGGAGGCCGAGAAGCACCTTGCCCAAGCCCTTTCCCTCGACCCTAGTCACGAGCTCGTCCAGGAAGAAGCCCTCGGGGTCTGCTTCGTAGTCGTAGCCGTAGAGGAACGCTGTGGGCTCCCCGCCCACCGATAGCACCATGCAGACAAAGTCCCTCTTCTTGGTCTTCTCCAGGAACTCGTCGTGGGTGTACCAGAGTTCCTGCCTGAACTTCTCGTGGTCTATGGCTTCCAGCTTGGACAGCAGCTCGTCGTCGATGCTGTAGTGGACAAAGATTCTGCAGGGGCTCCCCAGCCTCTCGGACGCCTTGGCCTCGGCCTGCCTCAGCGCCCTGTTGAAGAGTTCCGAGGGTTCGTCGAGTGGCGCTCCTTCACTGTAAGCCGTATCGCCTGATCGCGGCCTCAATGACCTCACGCACCATGTCGTCGAACTTCTTGCCGAGGGCGTACCACATCATGGGGTAGAAGCTGAGCTCATCCCTCACGACGTCGTAGTCGATGCCGGGCAGGGTGTTGACCTCCAGGAAGTAGAGCTCGCCGTCGCCGTCGATCCTGTAGTCCATCCTCGCCCAGTCGAGGCAGTTTAACGCCCTGTAGCTCGCCTTGGCGTGGTCCTCGACTCTCTTCCTGAGCCCGTCGTCGATGTCGGCTGGGCACTTGTAGTTGCTGCTGTCGTCGAAGACGCTCTTGGCCTTCTGGCCGAGGACGCGACCCAGCTCGGGCGGGAAGCCGCTGAAGTCGATCTCCAGTATGGGGAGCACGGTAGGCTCCTCGTCGCCGTGGTAGTTGCCTACGAGGCCGACGCTGAACTCGCGGCCGTCTATGAACCTCTCCGCGAGGATGGGCTGCCTATAGGTCTCCAGCATCTCAGCTAGCTTCGCCCTGAGGGCCTTCTCGTCGTTAACGACGTTGTCCCAGTTGATGCCTATGCTGCTGCCCTCGTGGCTGGGCTTCAGTATGAGCGGGTACCTGAGGCCCCTGCGGAGCTTGTCATTGACCTTGCTGAGCACCTGGAAAGGCGCGGTCTTGAGGCCGTGGTACTCCAGGATCATTTTGGTGGTCGGCTTGTCCAGCCCGATGGCGTTGGCCATCACACCGCTGCCCACGTACGGGATGCCCAGCATCTCGCAGAAGGCGGGCACATGGCTCTCCCTGCTCTCGCCTCTGACGCCCTCGGCCCTGTTGAACACTATGTCGGGCCTCAGCTTCTTCAGGGTCTCGTAGCAGGTCTCATCTGCCTCTATCTGGAGGAACTCCCAGCCGGCCTTCTCGATGCCGTGCTTGACGTGTTCGATGGTCTCCTCGGGCTCGTACTCTATGTTGAACTCGTCGTCCGCGTGCCTTGTGTTGCAGCAGAACGCTACTCGAAGCCTACGGGACATCGCTTAGGGTCTCCCTGTAGATGCTCTCCACCTTGCTTCGGATGCGCTTGGGGAGTGTGATTGGATCGTGGATGTCGAAGAACGTCTTGTACAGCTCGTCCTCTCTTCCTTTCGCCTCGTCGAGGAACCGTTTCTCGAACTCCTCGACCAGTGGGCTCCTGTCGCCGTTTCTCCACGCGAGGTAGAACGCGAAGAGCTGTTCGTCTCGGCCTCTGCCTGTGAGGGCGTAGGTGTTGACGTCGCTTCCGCCGAAGAGGCTGAAGTATTCGCGGCAGTCATCTGTGAGCATGTTACGGTCCAGCCCCACCGTGCTCGGGTCGTAGCCCGACGCCTTGATGAGCAGGTACATCTTGCTGCAGACGCTGCAGTCCATGCACCAGCGGGTGTCCCTCCCGGCCTCGGTCTCCACGAAGCAGCTCATATGGTACTTGGCGACGTCTGGGTACCTCTTGTAGAGGGTGTAGACCACGGCGATGTCGTTCAGGGGCTCGATGACGCTCATGGTGCGTACGCCTCCGCCGCTGAGCTGACGGGTGATCGTGTCGATCTGGGTGGTCCATGTGTGGCACTGGTCGTACGCCGGGTAGCATACGTATCCTTCTCTGTCGTGGTAGTACTCACCGCAGCTCTGCTCGTTGCCGAAGAGGATGTACTTGCTCTGGAACTTGTGGGCGATGGGCAGTATCATCATGGCGTACTGGGTGGACTGGAGACCCCATCCAAGCTCCGTCTTGCCGACTCCCAGCCTCATGCCGTCCCGGAGGTTTCCCATGCTGTGCTCGATCTTCTGAAGCTCGACCCCGAACTCCTTCATGAACGCCTTGGCCAGCTTGTCCTTATGCTTCTCCTCGTAGAGGAGCACCGGCTCGACGATGTAAGCCGCCTGCGGGTTCAAGCCTATCTCGCGGCACACCGCCCACGTCAGAAGGCTGTCCTTGCCGAAGCTGAGACTCACCACGCTGGAATCCTCGCGGGTCTCGTCCCTGAAGGTGGGCAGCTTAATCTCGTTGTCCTTGAACCTCATCTTCAGGTTCATGAACTCCTTGATGAGCTCCGACGTGCTCGTTCCGTCCACGTCGGCGCAGCTCGGGAGATCCATGACGAGGTTCTGGAAGAAGTGGGTCTGGAAGAACGGGGGCGAAGTGTTGTATATTATCCCGTTTTTCCGGAATGTCAGTGGGAGGTGTACGGTCTCGGCGTATACAAGATTGTCGAATAGGATGTCCTTGGCCTCCTGCGGGTACGCCTGCCATATCTCGTCAGGATAGTTCATGACGTACCTAGAGCCCCGGAACAGAATCTCAAAGCCGTGGGCCGTCTGCCTCGCGTTAATGCTTAGACTATTCACGCGTTCCGCTACCTACTTATTCTGGATCGGTGACCTTAATTAAAAGTAATATTTCTTCCTACAATGAAGAGGCCTGAAAAACTAGGCATGTTCACAGAAAAGTTTAAAGAAGCAGGGATCGGGGAGACCGTTTTTACACGTTCAAGAAACCTCGAGAAATTGCTAAATTTCAGTCAATTTTGGTTTAAGTTCGAGGGCGGGAATCCCACGGGGACCATGAAGGACAGGGCGAGCTACGCGACCCTCAGCCTCGCCGCCGAGAAGGGGTTCAAGGAGATAGCCGTCGCGAGCTGCGGCAACTTCGGCGCCAGCGTCGTCCACCTGAGCAGGCTCTTCTCCCTTAAGCCACACGTCTACATACCTGAGAGCTTCGTCGCTCCGCGGGTAGCCGAGATGGAGAGGCAGGGAGGTATCATCCACAGGGCGCCGGGCACCTACGAAGACCTCGTAGACCTCAGCGCCGAGGACGCCGAGGCAGGGGGATGGTATAACGGTAACCCGGGGACGCCGGAGAACACGCGTGTGAGCCTTGAGGCGTACGCCACCATCGCCTACGAGGTGACCGAGAGTCTGGGGGACGCGCCCTACGCCGTGTCTGTGTCAGTCAGCAACGGCACATGCTTCTCGGGTATACTCCACGGCTTCAAGACGCTGAAGGACAAGGGCGTGATCGAGTCCTCACCACACATGGTGGCCGCCAGCACCGAGGGCGGGAACCCCATCGTCCAGAGCTTCAACGAGGGTAGGAAGAGGATTAGGGACCTCGACCCGTCAAGCATCGTCGAGACCGAGGCCAACGAGCCCATAGTCAACTGGAGGAGCCTTGACGGGCAGGAGGCTCTTGATGGCCTCTGGGCGAGCGACGGGTACGCGTTGAACGTCTCAGACGAGGCTCTTGAAAGATACGCGAGGTACCTGGAGCACGAGGAGGGCATCGTCGTCCTCCCCGCGTCGGCTGCCGCCTTGGTCGCTATGGAGAGATACGCGAAGTCTGTGGACGCCTCGGGCGGTAAGGCGTATGTGGCGGTTCTTACGAGTCGCCGCCACTAGTGGATAGGATTTAATCCTGCGCCTCCCCAAGAAACCTCATGCAGCCCAGCGTCTTCGAGTTGCTTGACCCCCTAGTACGGTCGGGTCTTGAGGAGCTGGGCATCACTGAGCCGACGCCTCCTCAGATGAAGGTCATTCCGCCGATCCTCGACGGCGAGAACGTGCTACTCATCGCGCCCACCGCCAGCGGCAAGACCGAGGCCGCGCTTCTACCTATCTTCGACATGTACCTCAAGGAAAAGCCGGAGAAGGGGATAGGGATCATCTACATCACGCCGCTCCGGGCGCTGAATAGGGACATCGAGAAGAGGATGATGTTCTGGGCCGACCACCTCGGCATAGACGTGCAGGTGAGGCACGGCGACACCAGCCAGAAGCAGAGGAGGCGGCAGTCCACCAAGCCGCCGCAGATGCTCATCACGACGCCCGAGACCCTGCAGGCAATCCTGCCCACCAAGTCTATGCGGAAGCACCTCGCCACGGTGAGGTGGATCATAGTGGACGAGATACACGACCTCGCCGCCAGCAAACGCGGGGCCCAGCTCACAGTGGGTATGGAGAGGCTCGACATGGCTTCAAGGCACAGGGTGCAGAGGATCGGGCTCAGCGCGACGGTCGGCAACCCCGAGACGGTCGCCGGCTTCCTAGGCGGCCCCCACCCGGTGACCACCGTAGAGGTGGAGGTGGACAAGGACTACGTCTACAACGTCGAGTTCCCTGAACCGGTGGACGCTGACTACGACCTCGCCGACGAGATAGACACGTCACCCAAGGCGGCTTCAAGACTCAACAGGATAAGACACCTCGTCAGGGACCATAACGGCACACTAATCTTCGTGCAGGGCAGGGGCCAGGCCGAGGCGCTGGGCTACAAGCTGAAGACGCTGGACAAGGGGATCGAGGTGCACCACGGCAGCCTGAGCCGGGAGCAGAGGCACCGGGTCGAGGACGAGTTCAAGCAGGGGGAGCTCAAGGCTATAGTCTGCACAAGCACACTGCAGCTAGGTATCGACATCGGCGAGGTCGACCTGTGCATCCAGTACCTGAGCCCCCGGCAGGTATCGGCCCTCATCCAGAGGGTGGGCCGCTCAGGACATAGATTAAGCCGCCTAAGCAGAGGCGTCACGATACCGGCGTACGGTGAGGACGCGCTTGAGAGCCTGGTGACCAGCGAGATGGCGCGCCGTAAGAAGCTTGAGCCGACAATAGTCCACGTGGGGGCTCTTGATGTACTCACCCACCAGATAGCCGGGCTGACCATGAGCCACGAGGAAGGCATCACCCTCAGCCAGATGCACGAGGTGATCACGAGGGCGTACCCGTACAGAGATTACAGCCTAGGGGAGCTGGAGGAGCACGCCGTGTTCCTTGAGAAGATAGGACTGGTCGTGAAGGAGGGAGATTTGTTGAAAGGTCGCGGAAAGACGAGGAGATACTACTACGAGAACCTTGGGATGATAAACGACGAGCGACGGTACCCGTTCATAAACGCCATCACCGACGAGATGGTGGGCACCGTAGGAGACGAGTTCTGGAGCCTACGCGCACGCGTCGGCCTCAACGTCATCCTCCGAGGCAGGGTCTGGAGGATACTCCAGATCGACGAGGAGCGCGGCGTCCTCCACGCCCTGCCCAGCACAGACCCCCTCGGGGCGCTGCCGGGCTGGGACGGAGAGCTCATACCTGTATCGAGAGACGTCGCCGAGGAGGGGGGAAGGCTGCGCGGAGAGATTCTATCAGCCAGCCAGGGCGGCGGCCTAGACACGCTAGCCGAGTCCATGGAGGCTGACAGCAACAGTCTTACTGAGGTCGCCCGGGAGGCCGAGGTCCACATCAAGTCCGGGGTTCCGCTGCCGAGCCCCGAGAACCTAGTGTTTGAGGTCTATGATAGGTACATGGTCATCCACAGCACCCACGGCGAGAACTTCAACAGGACCCTCGGCGCCATACTGGACGCTGCGCTGAGCGAGATGGAGCTCATATACGCTTGGTGGAACGACCCGTACCGCATCCTCATAGAAGCGCCCAACAGGCTCAACGAGGACGAGGTGGAGCGGGTGGAGAAGCTGATCACGGGGCTCACCGAGGAGCGAGCCGAGAAGCTACTCATGGAGTTCATGGAGGCCCGTTTTCCCTTCGGCTACAAGATGAAGTTCATCGCCGAGCGGTTCGGGGTGCTGCCCCGCGGCAAGATAATGGGCCCCGACCGCGTCGAGAACCTGTACTACCGGTTCAAGGACACGCCCATCTACAAGGAGACTCTCAGGGAGGCGTACCAGGAGAAGCTAGACCTCCCCGGCGTCAAGGAGATGATCCGTTCGATGACGGAGGGGAAGGTAACCATCGCAACCAAGATGGTCGCCGAGCCCAGCATTCTGGCTAGGCATATACTGGAGAAGTACGCAGATGTCGAGGAGCTCATGGCCACCGACGCCACCATCACGGACCAGCTCCAGTACATGAAGCAGAGCATCGAGGCGCGGAGCGTCAACCTCGCCTGCGTCAACTGTGGCGAGTGGCACACAAGGATCAGGATCAGGGAGATGAGCGACCACCCCCAGTGCGACAACTGCGGCAGCGGCCTACTCGCGATGATGAGGCGCCACCAGAGCCCCGAGCACTTCCAGGGCCTCCTCAAGAGGTGGAAGGAGGGTGAGGAGCTCTTCGGCGACGACATGGACCAGCTCGTCCACGGCAGGAAGACCGCGGACATGGTGCTCAGCTACGGCAGGCAGGCGGTGGAGGCGTTGATGGTGTACGGCGTCGGCCCCGTCACATCGTACCAGGTGCTGAGCCGTATGCACCGCAGCGACGAGGAGTTCTACAAGGACCTCCTCAAGGCCAAGATACAGTACATGAAGACCCGGCAGTACTGGGACAACAAGTAGCTCAACATTTTAACGGGAGTATCGACACTCTCTGTCCATGACGACGCCCAGAGAACAGGGACGGGCGAGGGGCCGCAAGGAGACCCCCGGGATAAAGCACATACTAGGCGAGGTGGAGAAAGCCGCCGGCTTCTTCAACCAGAGCCTAGATGACTTCCTGAACGTGGATAAGAAGACCCTCAAACACATCCCCGAGCGCTACATCGAGGAGTGCGAAGGCATAGCGGAAGGTGCAGGCATAACAGAGGAGCTGGCGATGGGGATCAGCTTCGGCAAGGGACCGGGCAACCTCTTCAGGGAGGGGTGCACCGCCTTCGCGGTGCCGGCGCAGTGCTCCGCCGACGGCGCACCCCTGCTAATGAAGAACCGTGACCTAGGCTACAGGCGGATGCACCCGCAGGTGCTGGCCTACAGCAGGCTGGACGGGTACAACGAGTTCATGGGGATCACCACGGCGGGTAACGCCTACTGGTACCAGGGAGTCAACGAGAAGGGGCTGGTCGCCTACAACACGGCCACCCTGTGCGGCAAGTATGAGGAGGGCACGCCCGTAAACATACTGGTGCGTAGACTCCTAGAGGAGTGCAACACAGTGGATGAGGCCCTCAAGCTCATCGAGGAAAACAAGTTGGCTGCGTGCAGCAACCTCTTCCTGGGAGACCGCGAGAAGACGGTCATAGCCGAGCTCAAGAACGGATTCCCCGTCCACGTTGATGACCTCGATAAGGCGGACGCCCGCGCTAACCACTATGTGTACCACGATAACCCTCCCCTCATCGACAAGGACGTCATCCTCCACAGGCAGTACACCCTCCACCGCTACCAGCGGGCCAAGGAGCTGCTGAATACCGTTGAGAAGGTTTCAGTGGACGACCTCATAAGGTTCGGCAGGGACCACGCGAACGGGCCGGGCAGCTACAGCGTGTGCCGCCACAACTCGTACATCGGCAGCGAGTTGGAAAAGCTCCTGAGCAGCAGCACCCTGAGCAGCCAGATATTCGAGATAGGGGACAAAGTCGAGACCTGGGTCTCCTTGGGGCGGCCTTGCCAGACCGAGTTCGTTCACCACGTCTGGGGAGACGAGATAGTTCCAGACATGGCGTCGGGCGAGATGTGGATAAGAAACCTTTCCCAGAGCTAGCTGAGCCCTAGACGTCTAGGGCGAAGTTCCTGTGGGCGATACGCGCGCCCGCCGCGAGCGCCATGGCGATCTGGATGACCTCGGCGAGCTCCTCCTTGGTCGCCCCCGCCTTAACAGCGGCTTTGGCGTGTCCCTCGATGCAGTAGGGGCACCTGGTCATGTAGGTGCACGCCACGGCCACGAGCTCCTTGGTCTTTTTGTCCAGCTTGCCAGGAGCCATAACCTTCGTGTTCCAGTTCATGAAGGCCTCCATGACTTCTTTGTCGAAGTAATCGTTTACCTTTGGGTCCCGATCCTTTGCGTAGTGGTAGTCCATGCCGCAATGATGGGCTCAACGGCGATTTAACACATTCGTGTGCCTACCTGGGAGCATCTCCTCGATGACCTTGAGCGTGTTCTCCAGTCCCTCGCCGAGGGACTCCCTGGAGTTGAGCTCGTCCAGTGCTGTCTTATATCTGCCGCCCCTCAGGACGCTGTCAACTGCCGAGACGAGGGTTTTCCCGTTCACGTTTTTCTGGTGCATCGCGTATGCGACGCCGAGCGCCATCGCCCTCCTCGCGTTGCCGTACTGCTCAGGGTGCTTAGGAACAGGGATGATTATGGACGGCTTCCTGTAGCAGATGCTCTGCATGATGGTCTCGTGGCCGCCGCGGCTGACGACGAGGTCGCAGGCGTTCAGGTACTCGAACCTGTTCTCAAGCCACGGGATAACAGTGAGCGGCCCCTTCTTCAGCGGCTTAGACCCGCCGTTAGGCACGCCCATGGACATGACCACCCTGTAGCGATCGGGGAACTCCCTGAAGATCGGTTCAAGCATCCTCACCAGGGGCTCACGCTCCGGCTTCGGCCCGCTGATCCCCGCGTATAGGAGGCGCTGCCCCTCGCCTACTCCGAGGCTCTCCCTTATCTCGTGGTAGAGGCTGTTCTCCTCAGGCCTCTCGCGTAGGATGGAGCCCACCAGGCTTACCCGCGCCCCTATCCTTCGAGGCATCCTGAGGCTGTCTAGGCTTATCGTATAGGGCTCCGGGAAGTCTGGGATCACGATGATGTTGCTCAGAGCCCACGTCTTCCCCAGCACGGTGAGGACGGCGCCGTCGAACATCCTGAAGAGGTTGGTGTCCTTCTCCCGCGGCGCCCTGGGTAGGAACTGGTTCAGCAGAAGGATGACGGGTACCTTGAGTACCCTCGCCGCTATGATGCTGCTGACCCTCGAATCGCTGAAAACGATGTCGGCGTCGAACGCCTTGATGTTCCGCAACTCGAACCGCACCTGGTCGAGGAGCGTCGGAAGCGCGGTGATTCCCTGCTGGATGGTGGACGACTTGAGGTCTATGCTGCCGGTGATGTCGTTCTCCATCTGGATGGGCGGCGCCGAGACCACGGGGTAACCGAACTTCTTCACGTAGTCCACCGCCTCGAGGTAGGTCGAGAAGAGAACCTCGCCGCCTCTCTTCACCACCTCGTCTGCGATGGCGAGGCTCCGGCTGACGTGGCCGAACCCTATCCCGCATGGGCTGAAGTAGATCCGTGATCCCTCTAATCCGTCCACAGACACTCGCCCCGCTAAGTCAACTCGTGGCGCACCACGGCGCCCCTCGGTGACGCCTCGGCGAAGATGATCGCCTGGAACCTCTGTATCTCAGTGCCTTCAAGCAGCCACGAGTCAGGTGGCAGACCCGCCTTGTAGCAGCACTGGGCGAGGAACTCCTCGGAGTCCCAGCCCCAGTCCACGGCTACCTGAGGCAGCAGGAGCCCCCTACGGTACCCCCTGCCGATGATCAACCCGTCTCGCCCCACTATGATCTCACCCGGAACGTCACCCGGTTTTACTATCTCCAAGGTCTCCGGAGGCGTCAGCACGCTCACCTCGACGACGATCCCATCCATCTCTTCTTTCTTGACGGGTGGGAACCTTGGGTCCTCGAAGGCGGCGTTCAGCGCCGACTCCTTGACCGCGGTGAGCAGGTCCTTCACGGGATAGGGGTAGCCGATGCATCCTCTGAGCCTGTTTTCTCCGCCTTCGTGCCTGTTCAGCGTGACGAAGACGCCGCACTCTGTCCTGGTGACCTCTGGCGCGTCGCCGGTGTCAGGTTCGTCAGCGAGCCCTAGACGCGACTCTATCGCCCCTCTGGCGACACGTACTAGGTACTCTCCTTCTCCTTGGGTGAGGTCGAATATTTCTGACGCCCCTTTCTATCAAAGATGAAACCGAGTTCTTATAAACGCTTGGAGTTGCCTTCTCCGGATAACCTGTCAGCCTCCTCTATGGTGGAGACTATCTGCTGCCAGTGGCTCCCCCTCCAGTAGACGCCGCCGCAGGAGCCGCACACCCAGAAAACGTCGAAAGCCTCGTACGAAGCCTCCGGGACGCTGCCCCTGACCTCCTCCTTCCCGGCTCTCCTGAGGGCCCCGTTGCACCTGGGGCAACGCGAGTTGGATGCGTCGAGTATAAGCCCAAGCCCCGACGCCAGCGCCCCCAGCTGCTCAGCGTCGCCCTCCCCCTCCACAAGGATCGCCTCGACGCCGCGCTTCCCCGCCCTGATGACCAGCACGCGGTCCCTCGTCAGCAGGGTCCTCCCTGTCTCGGATGCCTCTACGATGAGGTCGTCGTCCTCGGCGTCCCTCCGGTACTCGGCGTCGTACCCGCTTATGCGGAGCCATCTGGCGAGTGAGCCGAGCATGCTGTCAACTAGGAAACGCTGCTTCATCCACATGAATAGGTGCCCGGAGAGTATTGGGCTTTTTCACTCTACGCGGCAGTCCTCGCAGAGGAACTCGCCGTCGACGGACCTGAGGTTGTCGCTGTATATCTCGCAGCGGGCGCAGTACCCGGCGACTGAAGGCCCACCCACGGCCATCCCGTTGTTGATCTCCCTCTGCTCCTTCATGATCTCGACGATGGTGGGCACGACCCTGATGATGTTTCTGTCGGATATCACGCCCACTAGCTCGCCCTTGTATGTGACCCCGAGGCG
>JAFGTA010000027.1 GCA_016934355.1 Candidatus Bathyarchaeota archaeon
GGCTGCTGTCGTTGGGGACCACGCCCCGTTCCAGTATCTTGCCTTTGTCGACCTGGTACCAGGCATAGTACGCGGCTCTGCCGAAGTGGGCAGACACGATCTCTCCTCTCTCGTCCTCAACCGGGATTACTACTTTAACCATCTTCATCATCCTCTGAGGAACGGCTATACTTGGGTTCTTCTACCCATTCCGCCGCCTCTGCCGCCCTGACCGAAGTGGCCTCCCACTGTGGGGCTGCCGGCTTTGGATAGTCTGCCGCCTTTGAACATCTCGACGGCGTTCTTCACCGTGCCCTGGGCCCCAGTGTAGACCTCAACGCCTGCGCCTGACAGCGCCATGTGGGCGTTGGGGCCGACGTGGCCCGTGACGACCGCTTTGACGCCGAGTCTGGCCACCGATTGTGCTGCTCCTATGCCGGCGCCGTGGGCGGCTCCTATGCTCGTGTTGCTTACCGCCTCGGCCTCCATGGTCTCGGTGTCCACGACGATGAACGTCGTGCATCTGCCGAACCTTGGGTCGACGGCGCTCTCTAGGTTTCCTCCCGTGGAGGATACTGCTATCTTCACTTCTCTTTCACCTGTTCCTTGATTGTTTCAACGATCTCTCTGAATACCTTGGCTGCGGGGGAGTCCGGGTGCCTAAGTATGAACGGCGTCCCTTCGTCGCTGTCTGTGGCTATCCTCGGGTCCATTGGTATGGTGCCGAGGAGGGGTACCCCCATGTCCGCCGCTACCCTGGCGCCTCCTCCGCTGCTGAAGACGTCGATGGGTTTGCCGCAGTGGGGGCAGATCATTCCGCCCATGTTCTCGACGATGCCGAATATTGGGACGTTCATCTTGCGTGCGAAGGTGACAGCCTTCTTTACGACGCCCTGGCTCACCTCGCTTGGGATGGTGACTATGACGACGCCGTCCATCTCGGGCAGCAGCTGCAGTATGCTGAGGCTCTCGTCGCCTGTCCCGGGGGGCAGATCCACCAGGAGGTAGTCCAGCTTACCCCACGCGACCTCGCCGAGGAACTGGCGGATGGCCCCCATCTTTAAGGGGCCCCTCCAGATTACGGGTGAGTCGTCGCTGGGCAGCAGGAAGTCCATGGAGACGACGCCCACGCCCTGTGGTCCCGTCGCCGGCGCGATGCCGGCGGGGCCGACGTCGAGCCTCTCGCCTTTCATCCCCATCATCTTGGGGACGCAGGGGCCGGTGAGGTCGGCGTCGAGGATCGCTATCTTCCCTCCGCTGTTGGCTGCGAGCCCGACGGCTAGGTTGACGGTGACGAGGCTTTTGCCGACGCCTCCTTTGCCGCTGATTACCGCGATCTTGTGTTTTACGTTGCTCATCCTTGTCTTTATGAGTTCCATCTGGTTGTCTTTCTGTTCCCATGGGTTTGGGACGTCGTCTTTTCCGCTCATCGCTTGGTTCCTCTTTTAGCCTAGGTTAAATCGCCTTATGTGGGGGCTCATACAAGATAAATCTACCTTTAAACTGCCTCAAGCAGCCGCACCATTATGTCTGTCTCGGTTATCACGCCGACGAGTCTCATCCGCTCCCTGTCGTCGACGATCCATATGCAGTCGCCTTCCCCGTCCATGAGGAGCCGTACGGCGTCGTCCAGCGTGTCGTCGGCGGTCAGCACCTCGGGGTGCTCCATGGGGAGTAGCCCGATCTGGAGCATCCTCTTGTTCTCGGGGAACGTCAGCAAGTCCTCCAAGGTGGTCTGGCCGATGACCCTGTTCCGCCTGGTGACTGGGTACTCGCGGTTTCTGCAGCCTTGGACTGCCTCCAGCGCCTCGCGTACCTTCACGCTCTCCTTGAGGGCGACGGGCTCCGTGTTCATGAACTGGCTCACCTTGATGGTCTTGAAGTCGATCTGGTTCTTCTGCTTCTTGATGAGGTGGTAGAGGACGTGTACGGCCTCCTCCTGTTCCTGCATCTGGTTCACGGGCTGCACGTGCTCGTAGAACGAGACGTCTCGGCTGATGAAGTAGCTCGTCGCGGAGGCTATCAGCGTGAAGATGATGCTGCTCGGGCCCGCGGTCTCGGCGACGAAGCTCACGCTGGTGAGCAGCGTCTTGTTCGCGGAGGCGATTATTGACGCCATGGCCGCGACGATGAGCACCTGCTCGTCCGGGACGGGTATGAAGCGGATGTAGAGGGCGCCCAGGGCTGCGCCGACGTAGAGGGAGGGGACGAACACGCCGCCGCTGCCTCCGCTGCTGAGGGTGATGCATGTGAGGAGCATCTTGAAGAAGATGAGGGCCAGCAGCAGCCCTGTGGACCAGTCGCCGCTGCGCCCCGAGACTATCTCCTCGACGGTCTCGTAGCCGATGCCCGTCACCTGGGGGAGGAACAGGGCGACGACGCCGACGAGGATGCCCCCAACGGCGGGGATGAGGAGGGGGTTCACCTTCATGTCCTCCTTGACCTCCTTCACGGTCTCAAGCATCCTGACGAACACGGCGCCGAACACCGCGGTGATCACGCCTATGAGGAAGGCGTGGATCAGGCTCAGGGGGTCCGGGACGCTGAACGTGGGTATCAGCGGGAAGATGGTTTCGGTGCCGAGGAAGCTGACCGAGACGAAGTAGGCTGAGATGCTCGCGAGGGTGGCTGGTATGAATGCCTTGCGTGAGAGGTCTCTCCTGTAGGGTATCTCTAGGCCGAACATGATCCCAGTCAGAGGCGCCTTGAATATGGCGGCGACGCCGGCTGCTGCCCCGCTTATTAGGAATCTCTTGATCTCGTCCTGTTCGAGGTTCAGCCTCTGGGCGATGAGGCTGCCTATGCCGCCGCCGAGGAGGAGGCTGGGGCCTTCGAACCCGGCGCTGCCGCCTGCGCCTATCGTTATGGCAGAGGCGAGGGGCTCGAAGACTGTGTCCTTCGCCGTCATTATGCCGCCTTCGTAGTGGTACGCCTCCAGCAGCCTGTGGCTTCCGCCTCCGGACTGCTTGGTGGTGGAGTACCTTGTTACCACGAGGTATGCCACGGTGAGGCCCGCGACAGGCAGCAGCACGACGAAGACCCTGCTGGCGTGGGTGAGGTGCTCCGCCGCTTCGTGGAAGAGTTGGTAGAACTCGTGGATGGAGACCGTGGCGAAGCCTATGATGAGGCCCATGGCTACGCTGACTCCGGCTAGCCTCAGGTAGTCGTTGAGCAGGTCGGGTGACAGGTAGCCCTTCACCCAATCAGCGACTGAGGCGAGCCTTCGAGACATCAACCGAGTGAACACAGTTAGACGGATAACCTTTTCCCAGCCGCTAGAAGGGATCAAAACCTTTTAGGGGTTCAGTGTCACCCATTTGTCGGAGCCGTTTGACCCAGAGGGATCATGTGCGGAGGCTCGCCTCGCGGCTGAGGGAGAGCCCGGACGAGAAGGCAGACGCAGCGGTAGCCATACTTATACGGCCTGACTCCGCGGATGTCGAGTTCTTCTTGGTGAAGAGGGCCGAGGTGCTGAGTGACCCTTGGAGCGGCGACATGGCGTTCCCCGGCGGTAAGAGGTGCCCGCAGGACGGCGGCCTCGGTGAGACCGCGGTGAGGGAGGTGCTGGAGGAGACGGGGATCGACCTGCATGGGGAGAAGCCGTTGGGGTACATGGAGCCCCTGTTTTCGTGGGTGAGGAGGACGTTCTCGGTGCAGCCTGTGGTGTACCTCTATGATGGTGACCCGCAGGTGACGCTGAACTACGAGTTGACGAAGTCGATGTGGGTTCCCATGGGGGAGCTCAGGCGGTCCAGGGCGCAGGCCGTGGTGAAGGGCTTCGACTCCTCCATATTCAAGGTGGGGGGCGAGGTGGTCTGGGGCCTCACCTACAGGATGCTAGAGACACTTCTAGAATTGATGGACGAGGGCTAGAGTAGGGTCTTCAGTGCTTCTGCGACCTGCTTGGGTAGCTCTCCGACTGTGACGCCTGCGTCTCTGAGGGCGTTTATCTTGCTGTCTGCGGTGCCCGCGCTGCCCTGGATGATGGCGCCTGCGTGGCCCATGCGTTTCCCGGGTACGGCTGCGCGTCCGGCGATGTAGGCGGCTACGGGTTTGGTGAACCCGCCTTCCTTGATGTAGGCGGCGGCTCGTTCCTCGGCGTCGCCTCCGATCTCGCCTATGAGGGCTACGGCTTTGGTCTGGGGGTCTTGTTGGAACCATTTTAGGGCGTCGATGTAGTCGAGTCCGACGACGGGGTCTCCGCCGAGTCCTACGCAGGTGCTTTGGCCGAGGCCGACGCGGGTGATGTGGGCGGCTATCTCGTAGAAGAGGGTGCCGCTTCGGCTGATGATGCCTACGCCGCCTCTGGTGAAGACCTGTGCGGGCATGATTCCCATCTTGGATTCGCCTGCCTTGATTACGCCGGGGGTGTTGGGTCCGACGATGGTGGTGTCGTTGAGTTTGGCTATGGCCATGAGCTGTATGCTGTCGTTGACGGGGAGCCCTTCCGTGATGACTACGACGGGGTCGAGCCCGGCTTCGATGCTTTCAAGCGCGGCGTCCAGCGCGTACTTGGCTGGGACGAATATGATGCCGGCGTCTACGCGGGTGGTTTCCTGGGCTTCTGCGACGGTGTCGTAGACTGGTACTCCTTCTAGTTGTTGTCCGCCTCTGCTGGGTACGATGCCTGCTACTACTTTGGTGCCGTACTGTTTCATGAGGTGGGTGTGGAAGGCGCCTTGGGTGCCTGTGATGCCTTGGACGGCGACGCGTGTGTCGCGGTCTATGAATTTGGTCATGTTAGTTGCCTCCCGCTAGTCTGACGGCATGTTCAGCCGCCTCCTCCATGGTGTCGAGGGTCTGGATGCCCGCGTCTTTGAGTATCTTCTTCCCTTGTTCCTCGTTGGTTCCCATCATGCGTACTACGATGGGTTTGGCTAGGTTTAGCTCGTCGCGGGCTGCTACTATGCCTTGGGCGGTGTGGTCGCAGCGGGTGATGCCTCCGAGGACGTTGACGAGGAGGGCTTTGGTGCGTTGGTCGCCTAGGACGAACTTGGCTGCTTTGCCTATTCGTTCGGGTGTGGCTCCTCCTCCGAGGTCTAGGAAGTTGGCTGCTTTTCCGCCGTGTAGCATGACGGTGTCGAGGGTCGCCATGGTGAGTCCGGCGCCGTTGCCTATGATGCCGATGTCTCCGTCGAGTTCGACGTAGGTGAGGTCCTGTGCCCGTGCCTGCATCTCGCGTGGGGTGAGTTCGCCTTGGTAGCTGTCGAGGAGCCGGGTTTCGAGTTCCTTGTGCCGGAATAACGCGTTGTTGTCTATGTTGAGCCTTGCGTCGGCTGCCATGAAGCCGTCCTCGACTTCGGCGAGGGGGTTGATCTCGGTTAGCTCGGCGTCCATCTGGACTGCGAGGGTGTAGAGCCCGTCCACGAATTTCGCGAATTGGCGCATCTTGTTGCCGGTGTACCCGAGTTTCTTGGCGATGAGATAGGAGTGGTAGCCTCTTAGCCCGATGACGGGGTCTACGTGGTGTCTGATGATCTTTTCCGGTGTGTTGGCTGCTACTTCCTCGATCTCTACGCCGCCTTCGCTTGAGGCGAGTATTACGTGTCGCCGCCTGTTGCGGTCCACGGTGACGCCTAGGTATATCTCGTTGAGTATGCCGATCTTCTCCTCGACGTAGAGTGTGTCCACGGTGAGGTCTTTGATCTTGATGCCGAGGAGCTGCTGGGCTGCTTTCTGGGCTTGGTCTGGGGTGTCTGCGAACTTGACTCCGCCTGCTTTGCCTCTGCCTCCTACGGGTAGCTGGGCTTTTACTACGACGGGTTTGCCGAGTTCTTGGGTGTAGTCGTGGGCTTGTTGGGGGGTTTTGACCATTTTTCCTTGGGGTGTGGGGATGCCGTGCTGTCTGAAGTATTGTTTGGCTTCGTGTTCGAGTAGCTTCAAGTTTTTGTGCCTCTGTTTTCACTGATATTACGCTGGTTGGTGGATATTGGCGTTCCGGTCTGTTTCAGGCTGGGCTTGTACCAAGTAGGTAGGAATCTTCGGAAAAAAAATTTCTGTTGTCCATGGTTCTTGAATTGTTTTTTAGTTGAGGCTTATGGTGGTGAGCGGGGTTTTCGCTGCTGCAGGTATTAATTGTTTTTTTTATTTTAATTTGCCTGTTTAGCTGTGCTATGACTGTAGTGCTTGTCTTTTTAGGTGGATATATTTTATTCTGGCTTGGTGTGTGAGTGTTTCTCTGTGACCGGTTTTTTTCGCGGGTGCCTAGCACTTCGTTTAATGTAATCTACCTTGTATATTGGTTTAATTCGTTTCTAGTATCTTGGGAAGCTGATGTTGAATTCCATTCCTAAGCGGAAAAATGACTCCTTAAAATAATAAAAATCTTTGTTTAGCATTATTGGTTTTTTTCAGTTTTTATTAAAATTATTTATAATTAGAACAGTAAGGTAATTTTGGTGCGACAGACTGCCCATATTGCCCATCAAATTCAGAAAACAACCTGAAACTGCCTATTGTTATCCGGCTTGCTTGAAGATGGTTCTTGATTATGCTATAGATGAGATGGGTATTAAACAGAAACGTTTGAGATTAACTACTATAGCCACTAGGGTTCAAGCACATCCAGAAGCAGGAACCGCTCCCGGTAATATTGAGCTGATAAACGAAGCCTTGTTGGAATCTTTTCCAGAGATTCAAATGATTGACAACAAAGGAGGAACTTGGTCTGATATTCAAAGTGAGATTGATGAAGGGCGTCCGATTATTGCTTGGATTGTCATCGCCAGAGATGAAGGTGATATTATCTATCACTCAGTTGTAATCAATGGATATGATAACGACTTAACTACAGTGTATTATATTGATCCTGAACAAAATGAGGATAATTACCAGCTTTCTACTTCAATTGGTACGTTTATCGATGATTTGTTAACGGTTGATGGACATCTTATTAAGATGAAAACTACTATTAAGGGTCAACAAGATTTACATCAAAGATTGCTTCCGTTAAAGGGCGTGCGAAAGAGGAGGGTTGAAAATGAGTGATGCTCAGGCGGTTATTGAGAGGTTTGCTCAAACTGAGTATGGACAGTTCATCTTCGTAGACCCTCCAGTATTCAATGAAGAAAACAGGATGCATACTGCTAACATTCGTTCGAAAATTCCCGTTTTCATCCATGATGACCGTAATCCTGAGAGATATCAGGTAAGGATTCTAAAAATTGATAGTCTAGGGAAGCTATATCTAAATTCTGAGTTACAGTTACTATCTGATTTATCGACGCGAAGAGAGAAATGCTATCAAAATCTTGAGACCATGCTCTCTCTTTGGAGGAGGAGAACCGAGAACATTATAGTGTCGACTACAGCATCAAGCTTGGTGACCATTGATGATTTCAAGATAGCATTCAGTAAATTCGAGTTGGTTTTAGACCACATAGAGACCTTTGGTGAGGTCACGAATATTGAATTGAGCAGGTATATGCCTACAGAGGATAAAAGAAAGTTACCTAGATATCTTGCTCTTCTGGAAGACCTTGAACTGATTAGATATGTAGACACGGGATATATCCCGGGGAATCTCCTAGTATCACTTGAGAAGAAAGTATCAGATTATGAAGAAAGGAGAAGATATGTTCTATCTCACATTTTGAAGACAAGATATCAGACGCTTAGAAGTGTGTTCCAATTGAGCCTCCTAGAATCTGCGATAAAGATCGAGAACATGATCTATCTCCCAGAACTGGAGCTTGGTAGATCTATCTACCAAGGTTATAGCTCAATTGGACGAGCGTATAAAAAACACTATAAGGAGCACATTAATCCGCTTCATTTAACTCGCAATCTACGACGCTTGGAAAAGTGTGGTGCAATTGCTCGGGAAGAACAAACATATTATGGTATTACTGAATACAGAGAAGAGATGATTACTTTAAAAGAGAAACTTAAACCGCTCTCAATTTATTCAAGCTAGATTTAAAGTACAATACGTAATAATATGTAATCACGCGTTTTAACTGCCCAACAAATGGTTTCGAGTTGGATTCTTCTCTAAGAGACCTCTCACCGTAGCTTGTCCGCCAGCGTCTCCCTGAGCACCTGTCTCGGATCTCTGCTCGCGGTGTACGTGAGCACCGCACTCGGCGACTCGAACGTCACAACCCACTGCCTCTCCACCTCGTCCACGTGCCTCCCCCTGTCACGCCTGATCACGTTAGGAACCTCGTGGACGATATCGTCCTCACCCGTGAAGCTGCTGACGTTAGCCGCGTCCTTCGGGTCTAGCACCAGCGTAAACGGGATCACCTCCCGCACCCGCACCGCAGTCACCTCAGACCGGGACAGGCTGTAGCTCCCCAAGGTCAGCCCCAGCACCTCGTCCGGCCTCAACGCCTTCACTGCCTCGTCGCTCAGGTCACGGTGCCTCCGCGGACGGAGCCGCCACTGCTCACCCCTCCGCTGGAAGATGAGCCTCCTGTCCGTGATGACAAGCCTGAACCTCTGGGTCAACCCGAAGAACCTGTGCTTCGTCAACTCGGGGATGATCGCCTGTATCGACTCGCCCCCGTGTTCACCCGGCTCGCCGCCGCGCTCCGTGCCGCCGCCCGACAATCCAGTCGCGGAGAATGGGAAACCCGGCTCAAATATCAACCTTGCCTTTACCCTTAAACCAAGTTGAAGGGCAAAGAACCTATCAACGCGCACAGCGTACCAATATGATTTGAACTTCAGCACAAAGGAGCTGGCGATCATCATAGTCTTCTGCTCCCTCGGCGCAGTCCTCAGCGTACCAATCGGACACCTAGGCAACTACCTCAAAACCATACCCGCCCTCCCCCTCGGCACCGGACAGATACTCGCAGGACTACACGTACTCACCGTCGCCCTAACCACCCTCCTAGTAAGAAGAAGAGGAACCGCCACAGTCGCAGCCGTCCTCAAAGGGCTCCTCGAAGCCATCCTCTTCAGCTTCCACGGCTTCACAGTCATCGCCATGAGCGGCGTACAGGGACTCGTCCTCGACCTCACCCTAACCATATTCGGCTACGGCTCCCTCCCCGGCCTCATGCTGGGCTGCGGCCTCTCCGCCCTGAGCAACGTCGCCTACCTCCAGTTCTTCCTAGGCATGAACATGCCCCAGTGGGTCTTCACCTACATGTACGTCTCGGCGTTCATCTCAGGCGCAGCCCTCGGCGGCTACCTCGCCCACAGGCTGCACCGCATGGTGAAGACGAGAACCGGGCTCTAGCCACCTGTCAACCCATTCTCTTAAATCGGAGTTAAGCCAATTTTCAAAGATCAGAATGGACAAGTCAACCCTAAAAAAGAAAGTCATAGAAGAGATCGACCGCAGGGCCGACGAGATCATCACGTACGCCACCGCGATATGGAAGTACCCCGAACTCGGGTTCAAGGAGTTCAAGACAGCCGAACTCACCGAGAAGAAATACAAGAAGATGGGCTGGAAGTACCAGACCAAGATCGCCATCACAGGCAGCAAAGCCTACCTCAAAGGCGACGGCACAAGACCCAGCGTAGGCATCGTAGGCGAACTCGACGCCCTCCACATCCCAGTCCACCCAGAAGCCCACCCCGCCACAGGCAACATACACGCCTGCGGACACCACAGCCAGATGGCAGCCATGCTCGGAGCAGGCTTCGGACTCGACGTAGTCAAGGACAACCTAGACGGCGAAGTCGTCATGGTCACGGTCCCCGCCGAAGAGTACATCGAAATCGACTACAGGAACAGGCTCCGCGAGGAAGGCAAACTAGAGTTCTTCGGCGGCAAACAGGAGTTCATCCGCCTAGGAGCCATGGACGACCTCGACATGGTCATTGGTAGCCACAGCGCCATGGACCAGACCGAGCTCGTAGGCGTCGGCGGCAGCAACAACGGCTTCATAGGAAAACTCGTCAACTACATAGGCAAAGAGAGCCACGCAGGAGGCGCCCCCGACAAAGGCATCAACGCCCTCAACGCAGCCATGCTCGGACTCATGGGCATCCACGCCAACCGCGAGACCTTCAAAGACACAGACACCATCAGGGTTCACCCCATAATCACCAAAGGCGGCGAAATCGTCAACAACGTCCCAGCCGACGTCAAAATAGAGAGCTATGTACGCGGCAGAACAGTCGAAGCCATCCAGGACGCCAACAGGAAGGTAAACAGAGCCCTACGCGCTGGAGCCATGGCGGTAGGAGCCGAGGTAAACATAGACGACCACCCGGGCTACATGCCCTACACCCGCGACCCCAACCTAGAGAAGGTGCTACTCGCCTCAACCATTGAGCTCGTAGGCGAGAAAGAGATCAAGCACAGGGACCACAGCACAGGCAGCACAGATATGGGCGACTTCAGCTGCATCATGCCCACCACAAGCATAGGCATGGCGGGCACCGAGGGACAGGGACACAGCCGAACCCTCAGGATCGTAGATCCCATAAAACAGTACATATGGCCAGCCAAGACCATGGCGATGACCGTGGTGGACCTGCTCTACGACGGCGCCGGCGAGGCGAAGAAGGTCATAGACGGCTTCACCCCCACCATCAAACGCGGCGAATACGTCGAGTTCATGAAGAAACTCGTCGAGTAGCCCCCACCCCAAATCTTTGAGCCTCCCAACGGGGGGAAACCTCTTTTTTATCTGGATTCAGTCAAACAAGCGCCCCGTCACGGCGTTCATATGCAGACGGCTACATGGATATCTTTAATATCCAGTACCTGAGTCACCAAACAGAATCAGAATAGAAACCCCGGCGACGCAGGGAACCCGAAGATGCTGAACAGCCTAACCACATTCTACAAGAGCCTCACACGAGACCTCAAAGTCATCTTCGCCCGCTCCAGCATCGCCAACTTCGCAGTCAACATCAACCCCTACAACTCCATCTACATAATAGCCCTCGGCGCAACAGGCACCCAGCTCGGGCTATTCACCTCCCTCTCACTCGGCCTCACCGCAGTCGCCGCCATGCTCACAGGCTGGCTCTCGGACCGCCTCGACCGCAAACACATGTTCCTCATAGGCGCCGCCGTCGGCGTGCTCGTGCCCCTCACCTACCTCACCGCGGGCAGCCTCTACTGGCTGATACCCGCCTTCGTCTTCGCGGGCTTCGCAGACGGAATAATATCCCCGGCGTGGACCGCCATGTACGCCAACAGCATCAGGAACAAGCAGAGAGGCACAGTCTACGGCCTCGCCACCACCATCATACTGGCGCCCATGCTGTTCGCCGGCCTCATCGGAGGTGGAATAGTCTCCGCCAGCGGCGGCCTCACAGTCACGGGCATACGCCCAGTCTACGCCGTCCAGGCAGTCCTACTCGCCTCGGCGTGGCTACTCGTCTGGAGGCTCCTCAGCAACAGGAAGCCCACCCAGCCCAAGCGGAAGCTCAACGCCAAAACAATGGTCAGCGACTACGGCACCGTCCTCGCCAAGAAAGGCGTCAAGTCGTGGGTGCTCATGAAGAGCCTCGGCAGCCTCAGCATAGGCCTCGCCGGCCCCTTCTGGATGGTCTACGCCGCGGCCATCCACGGAGCCACAGCCATGACCATAGCATACATGGTCACAGCGAGAACCCTCACCCAGATAGCCACCAGCCCCTTCGCCGGCAGACTCACAGACAGAATAGGCAGAAAGAAACTGATCATAGGCGGACGCATCATAATGTACGCCGCCACCATCCTCTTCCTCCTCCTCGGCCGAAGCCCAGCAGCCCTCATACTCGCGTGGGTACTCATGGGCCTCGCCGACAGCACAGGCGTCGCCTGGCAGGCACAGGAAGCCGAGCTCGTGAACCACAACCAGCGGGCCCGGATGACAGCCCTCAGCGTCGCCGCATTCAACGCCCTCGCCGTACCCGCGAGCATCCTCGGCGGCTGGCTCTGGGACACAGTCGGCCACATGGCCCCCTTCATAGTGATGGCTGTCATCGACGGCCTAGTCAGGATGCCCATCGTCTACGCCTACGTCCCCGAGGGAAAGACCCTGGAACAGGAGCCAGACCCCGAGGAAGCCAGCCTTTAGCCACACCCATCAAAAACAATTTCCAGTAGTACACCCCCTAGACAGGTGACCACAGTTGATGACGCACCGCATGGTCGCGCCCGGCGTCGAGATACCCGTCCTCGGCCTCGGCACGTGGGGGATGGGAGGCAGACAGATCGAGGACCACCGCTGGGACGAGGAAAACATCACAGCTATCCGCATGGCCATCGAGCTGGGCCTCACCCACCTCGACACCGCCGAGTACTACGGCGCAGGCCACGCCGAGGAACTCGTCGGCGAAGCCATCCAGTCCTACGACCGGGAAGCTCTCTTCATAACCACGAAGGTGTGGCGCACCAACCTACACCGAGAAAACCTCATAAACAGTATGAAGAAGAGCCTCAGACGGCTCGCGGTGGACTACGTCGACCTCTACCTCATCCACTGGCCCAACCCCGACGTACCCCTAGCCGAGACCATGGCAGCCCTCGAACACTGCGCCGAGGAAGGGTACACCAAATACATAGGCGTCAGCAACTTCAGCTGGAGCCTCATACAGGAAGCCCAGAGCCACCTAGAGGAACACACCCTCATAGCCAACCAGGTGGAGTACAGCCTCCTCGACCAGAAACCCAAGATAGACCTCCTCCCCTACCTCCGGGACAGCAGCCGCACCCTCATCGCGTACAGCCCCCTCGGCAAAGGCATCCTAGCTAAGCAAGGAAACAAGGAGCTGGACCGGCTCGCCCTGAAGTACGAGAAGACCCAGGCACAGGTGGCGCTCAACTGGCTCGTGACCCAGGAGAACGTAGTCGCGATACCCAAGACAAGCAACCCCGTGCACCTCCTAGAGCTCATGGGAGCCGTGGACTGGGAACTGGGGCTAGAAGACTCGATAAAACTGTCCGACGCGTTCATCTAACTCTTACGGGAGCTGCGGCGCTGATAGCTCGACGCGTCCTTAACGTCGGGTTCCTCCACCTCGTCGCTCTTCAGCTCCTCTACCTTGACCTTCCCCTTCCGCTGCACAACGGACCTGATGAACCCAGTCTTCAAGCCCACCCCCAACGCGACCGCGGCCACCAGCCCCACAGGCACATACAGCAGCGGCGGCCTTGTGAACTCCCGGGCCTTCAAGAGGATGGTCTCAGGTATGGTGAGCTTAACGACC
>JAFGTA010000201.1 GCA_016934355.1 Candidatus Bathyarchaeota archaeon
CTTGTACTCGAACGCCGTCTCGCCGCCGTGCAACCGAATCGCCTCCGCCGCGTCCTCAGCCATGTTTGCCAGCATCGGCTTCAGCGGCACGAAGAGTCTGGCCTCGACTCCCGTGAGTCCTTCCTCTCCCTCCGTCAACGCGATCTCGGCCACCATCCCCAGGTCACCGGTCATCATGAGGGCCCGCCTCACCGTCTTCAGGGGAGCGCCGCCCGCCTCCGCGATCGCCTCAAGCATCACCCCCTCGCTGGCGCCTAACCGCATCTCGCCGAAGATGATGCGCACAAGTATCTCGGCCTCCTCGCGGCTCGCAGATGTCAGCAGCCCCTCGATGAGCTGCTCCTTCAGCCTCCTCGAACCAGAACCCGACGCGCCCGCTACCTCCGCGAGTGTGCTGTGCACCCGCTTGACTGTGAGCCGGCTCCTGAAAAGCGTCGTCTGGCCGCCGCCGTCGAGGACGTTCCGCACCGTCCTCCACCCCACGTCGAGGCTCCGGGGGTCGAACTCCGGGAAGACTGTGCCGACTATGAGGAGCACCGCCGGCGCCACCTCGTCCGGCTCAAGCCTCCCTAGGAACCCGGAGATGAGGGCGGTCTTCTCCTTCCGTCTGCTCGTGGCTTTAAGGCTCCTGCAGAGCTCCGCCAGCTCGCTGAAGTTTGTCTCAGGCGAGGCCGCCACCCCCGATGTAGTCTGTGAGACTGCGCTGGCTGCCCGCCTGCTTCATCCTTTTGACAAGTATTTCCACGCGTTTCGGGTTGAAGCTGCGCTCGCCACAGAGGAACCGTGTCAACCCGTCCTCGTCGAGCTCGCCGGGGGCAGCGTCGTAGTCTGGGGTGACGTCGGGCTCAAGGTAGATTCGCCGTATTGCGGGATATGTCTCGGGCACCTTGGCGAGGGTCTCCTCGGGGAGCATCTCGATGGAGCCGTGTTTTCTTATGAGCTTCAGTGCAGTCTTGGGCCCTATCCCCTTGACGCCGTCGTTGAAGTCGGTGCCCACAAGTATCGAGAGGTCTACGAGCTGCTCCCGTGATATCCCCAGCTCGGAGAGGAACACGTCCAGCTCGATGAACTCCGGCTCCAGTCTCCGCGCCCGCCCCTTGCTTGGCAGCCACTCCTCGCCGCCTATCGTCAGGTACCGGACCAGCCGAGGCGCGCCGAAGAGCAGCGAGTCGTAGTCCCTGCTGTTGGACGCCCAGACGTCGCCCCTCGCAGCCATGTACGCCGCCTGAGCCTCCCCCTCGCCGGGCGCCTGAACCCACGGGATGCCTAGGAGATCGAGCAGCCTCTTTGCGTCATCCAGCCCCTGCCGGGTCAGCCTACCAGTCATAACCGCCTTGGAGTAAGCAGTCGCCATGTCGCCGCGGCTCACGGCCTCCCTGTACTCCTCCTCAGCCTTACGCTTCGCGTCGCGGCGCTTCTCCACCTCTCGGCGCTTGAGCACAGGCGGCACCCCGTCGAAGACGAAGACCAGCCTCATGCCGTACTCTGAGACTAGCTTGGTGGTCCTGAAGGAGAGCCCGACCAGATGGCTCGTCACCCTGCCCTCGCTGTCCGTGAGGGGCGTCCCGTCCCTTAACCTGATGAGGGCGAGGAACTGGTGTATGACGATGAAGCCGTCCACGGCGAAGCTCCGGCCCTTCAGGTCGTCTAGGGTCACCGTCTTCTTGACTATGATGGGCGTGAGGAGGACTCCCAAGCGGAATCAAAGATAACTGCATGATTCTATGATTTTATAGGTTCCCTCAAGTGGTGCAATCACGGAGTATAGATTAGTAATCTCTTAGAAGTTTCTCAATCTCACGTTTAGACCGGGGATTAAGAGAGACGGCGTTACCCTTTTTATGCTGAATGAGAAGACCCGAGCGCATCCACCGGGATATACTGGCCGCCCCATGCCCTCCGCTTCTTCAGCTTCCAGCAGACTTCTGCCTTTACCTCGTCTGCCGTCATCCCACGGGGAGGCATAATGGTTCACTTACTACACCAATAAAGGTGACAGATTTATATACCTTACCGGTGGAGTCTGTGATGATGGGCGTCAAAGAAACCTCGCTTTACAGCGAAGACCATCAATCATTATTCCTACGCGTATTCGGGTCCTCGCCACAGCTAAGGCTACTGGACTTCTTCATGGATAACCCCAACCACGACTTCACCCGAAACGAGATCATGGAAGCCATAGGAATGGCAAAGCGCACACTATACGACTACTTGCCCGTTCTCGTGGATGAAGGCGCCATACAGGTGTCGAGAAAGATAGGCAGGGCTGAGCTGTTCACACTCAACAAGGAGTCACCGATAGTCAAATGCATGAAGGAGATGGAGAGGCATCTCATCGACGCCCCTGAAGAGACGGATCAAGAGCTTGAAGAGGCTCGCATTCTCTCTCAAGTTCGATGATTTAGTGAAATCGGCGTTGACTCTTATAGGCTGTCGAGCAGCAGGTGGTACGCGAGCCCGACTAGGTAGAGCGCGGCGCTTGATGGCGCGAGGTACCTTATCGCCTTGTTGAGGTCGGACTTGAAGTAGCTGTTCGTGAGCACTAAGCAGAGGTGCAGCGGCGAAGTGATGTAGGTGCACGTGATGCCGAGGAAAACGATGCTCGTGTAGTGGAGGCTGGGCCCGCCGAACAGTGGGAGTATGATTGGGAACCCTATTCCGACGCCCATGGCGGGCGACCCCGAGATGGCGCCGATGAGCAGAGGTATCAGTATGGCGACGGCGAGCACCGGCACACCGGAGTCGATGATGGACTGGAACAGGATCGAAGCGCTCCCGGACGCCATGATCATGTCCCTGAGGTACAGCATCGAAACCACGGAGAGCACGATCTCCCAGCGGACGCCGTAGACAACCATCTCCGCCGCCCTCCGCGGGGGCACCCTGCCGAGGATGAAGGTGAACAGTATGCCGACTCCGAGGCTCGCCCAGACTGGAAGCCCGTACAGCGTCAGCCCCACCGTGACGAGGATGGGGACCAAGCCTTTCATGTTTTCGAGGCTCAGCGACCGCCTGTCCCCGTTGACCTTTTTCACCTTGATGAAGTCTCTGCTGACTATGAGGCCGATGGCTACCATGAC
>JAFGTA010000202.1 GCA_016934355.1 Candidatus Bathyarchaeota archaeon
CCCCCGGTGATGGCG
Source organism: Candidatus Bathyarchaeota archaeon (assembly GCA_016934355.1). The sequence continues at coordinate 16 of JAFGTA010000202.1, forward strand.
GCCCCGACGATGACGGCCAGCCCGAGCATCACAGAGTTGACCGGCCTCACTATCTCGACCAGCCCACCCAGTTTAGCCATACACCTAGGGGTTAGACAACGCCGTAATAAACTCATTGAAGCTGCACAGTTTTTATTCCATGAGCGAACATAGGGGATGCTGAAGATGAACGCTGAAGCGCCGGGGCGGATACACTTCACCCTGATGGACGCAATAAGGCTCGGGCAGGGCCACATCAGACGCAGGCTTGACCGTTCACTGATCAACATCGCGTCGATAGCCCTCGGACTGAGCTTCTACACTACCATCGTGATCTCAGACCTGCTTTACGCGACGAGCGCGCGGATAGGCGGTGGGCAGGTAGCCGTAGAGTCGTACCAGTACTGGCTGGTGGCGGTGGCCCTCGTGGTATCGGTGGTGGGCATCACCAACGCGATGCTGATAGCCGTCTACGAGCGTTACAGGGAGATCGGCACCATGAAGTGTCTGGGGGCGCTGGACAGGCACATCGTGATGCTTTTCCTAGTCGAGAGCTTCTTCCAGGGCATCGTCGGGGGGCTCGTGGGCTACTTCATAGGCCTTGGCTCGGCGATCGTGATAACCGGCTTCAGCTCAGGGTTCGGCATAGTGTTTCAGGCGCCAACCCTGAGCATGGTCACGATATTCTTCGGGTCCGTTGCGCTGGCGCTGGCCCTCAGCATGGCGGCTACCCTTTACCCGGCTTGGAGGGCGTCCAAGCTGAACCCAGTGGAGGCGTTAAGGTATGAGCTTTGATCTTGTCATAGAGATACGGAATCTTTACAGACACTACGAGATGGGCGATGAGAAGGTGAAGGCGCTAGACGGCGTCGACCTGAACATAAAGCGAGGCGAGTACGTATCCATCGTGGGCCCGAGCGGCAGCGGCAAGACCACCCTCTTCAACCTCATAGGCGGCCTCGACAAGCCGACGGAGGGAAACGTCTTCATCGACGGCGTGGACATCAGCCAGCTTGACGCATACGAGCTTGCGTGGCTCAGGTGCAGGAAGATCGGTTACATCTTCCAGAGCTTCAACCTCATACAGGTGCTCACGGCGCTTGAGAACGTCTCGCTCCCCACAGTCTTCGCTGGGATACCTCACGACGAGGGGCTGAAGAAGGCGGAGAAGCTGCTTGAGTCCGTCGGGCTGGGTAAACGGATTCACCACCGCCCCACGGAGCTCAGCGCGGGGCAGCAGCAGAGGGTAGCCATCGCGAGGGCGCTGGCCAACGACCCCGCCATCATTCTCGCGGACGAGCCCACCGGGAACCTCGACCTCAACACGGGCATGGAGATCATCGACCTGCTTCACAGCCTCAACAAGACGCGGGGGCTGACGCTTGTCGCAGCAACCCACGACCTTAAGATGATCAAGGCCAGCGACCGCATCGTCTGGATGCGGGACGGCACCATAGAGAAGATCGAGAGGGGCTAATCGGCCCTCACGGTGCTGTAGTCCATAGTCAGCTTTCTCACCAGCGAGCCGGCCACGTGCACCCATTTGATGTCTCCCAGCGAGTCCAGCGTGGCCCCGTACTCGCCGTTGGGTAGAGGCGCAACCTTGAGCTCGTTTCTCGTGTAGAAGTTGCCTGTCGTGGCCTGAAGGGACTTGTAGACGAAGTGGACCGTCCTCTCGTCTCCGACCTTCTGTATCTTTATGGATGAGGTCACCTGGGTCGGGTGGTTCTCAAGGGTCTTCAGGTTAGCGACCATGTAATCTATGTACTGGTCCACCTCTTCGGGCTCCAGCTTCAAGGGTATGGCGATGCGGTACGGGTCCTGGAAGCCCCCAACCTCCCGGTCTATCCTCCACCGCCTCATAAGGCTCGGGGTGATCACAACCGAGTTCCGCAGAGCGGCGAAGGCGCCGGTCAGCACCGCTGATATGGCGAGGGCTATACTGGCGAGGCTCCAGACGGCGGAGACCTTCTGGTGCACCATGAGCCCAAGGTTCAGTAGCGCCATCCCCTTGTACAGCCCGAGGCCCACAAGGTACCCGAGGCCGCCCGCGATGAAGCCTGTTATCGTGGCCTCCGCCACGAATATGGCTGAGACCTGTGCCGGGTTCAGCCCCACAGATGATAGAATCTCGATCTCGCTCCTCCGCTCGTAGAGGGCGTTCAGCATTGTCACCACGACGTTGAGCACGACGATGGCCCACGGGATGATTAGAGACAGGCCGCGGCCCTCGAAGTAGTTGCCGAGCCTCAGGGACACGAAGGCGTCCGCCGTCGAGGCGTACGACATGTACCCACGCTCCAGCGCGAGCTTCTCGGCGAAGCCCTTGGCGTCAACATCCTCATCGAGGCCGATGGCTATCCTCTGGATGCCCACCATAGGTATCTTGGAGGCAGTGCCCACGCGTAGGATAATGGTCTCCCTCGCCTCGCACTCATCCAACGCCCAGACGGCGACCTCACCCTCCGGGTTTGTGTTCACCCACTTGTCCGGGACGTACCTTGCCCCGTCGAGGTCACGCAGACCGTTCAGGGCGGCCTCGTCGAAGACCCCCTGCACCTCAAGGTCAAGGTAGAAGATACCGACGGTGTCGCCGATGGCGATGCTAAGCTGATCTGCGAGTCCACTGGGTATCAGTAGGCCGTACTTGTCAGGAAGCGTACCCCTTAGCATTATGCTACTCAGGTTCACGGTGTCGTCCTCCTCGGGGTCCACCCCGATGACGCCCAGCATGGGTTCACCGTGTATCGATAGAAAGCTGCGGCGCTGAGGCACGTTCTCCGCCTTAGACGATGTGTATAGGACGCCGGGCTGCGACGTGAGCCAGCCCCTCTCGGCTTCACTGAACAGTATGAAGGTGGGGTCCGACATACTCCAGGAACCCTCCCGGATAGAGACGCCCTCCCAATCCCCAGTCTTGCTGTAGCTCCCCTCGATGAGCCCGTACCCCTCCGAGAAGCTGGTCAGGGTCACGAAGCTCATCACAAGCAGGCTTATCGAGATGAGGGTGAGGAGAAACCTCATCTTCCGCCGCCTGAGGCTACGCTTAGCAATGCTGAAGATGGGTATTATCAGGTTCCTGGTGTGGACACGGCCGCCCGAGCCGACGCTGAAGAACCTCGGGAGGATGACGCCGATGAGAGCCAAAGCGATGAATGCGGCTGCCGCTATCTCGACGAAGCTTGTGAATGGAACGATCTTCGAGCCGGGGTACACCTTGAAGAGGGCGGCGAGACAGACCGAGTAGATTACGGCGTCCAAGCCGAGCTGCTTCACGCCGTCGGCGAGAAGGTACCCGGTGATCATGGAGGACGCGGCCATGAAGGTGATGAGTATATAGACGGACAGCCTCGCGTCGCTGTACATCCTGTTGAGCTCGCCGAGGGTGTACACCAGCTTGATGTAGCCGAGCTTCAGGGACTCGAAGCTATCGCCGTATATCCCCTCATCGTAGAAGTCCCTCGAATCGGATAGCTGTAGCAACGCGGTGCTGTAGGCGCCCTCCTGCCTCGTCAGGTAGAATCCATAGCCGCTCATCTCCTCCAGCTTCTCCCCGAGGGCGTCCCTAGCCATGTAGGTGAGGACGAAGTTCGATGGCAGGTTGTACTCTCTAACGTCAATCGACTGTGTCAACCCCTGCGGCGACGTGCGTATCTCCTCCGTGATGAATCCTCTCCTAACCACGGTTGAGCTCAGGAGGAAGCTGCTGTTCAGCTTGACCCTAACAACGGAGCCAGCGGGCACCAGCAGGTGCCTCTCAGGTAGCTTCAGCACGCTCATCTCGTTGGAGCCGCCGTACACGAGAGGTATGCCGAAGAACTCTAGGGTCTCGTTTCCGTCACCCAGTATCGAGTACTCGGCCTGGAGCGCGAGGTTTTCCGTGTCGACGTACAGAAGATCGCCCTCTACAAGTATCGAGCTGGCCGGGAGAAGAGTGGCGTCGAGGGACGCCGTGGCGACCGTGACATCCGCCTTGAATGGCAGGTAGTCGACGCCGGGGGTCCCCAGTAGGTCGGCGTAGACTATTATCGTCCCGTTGATGGGCGCTGCGTCTATGTCATAGGCTCCGTCACCGTCCGTGAACGCCGTGTCGAGCTGTCTGGCACCCATCAGGAGCTTCACCTCGGCTCCCTCCACCGGGTCGCCGCCGTCGTCCAGAACCCTGCCCGTGAGGGCGTTCACGGGTGACACCGGGAAAATGAAAAGAACTATGATTGCTACGACAATGAACCGCCTTATCGTTGCGCCGCTTGGCTTCATGTCATTGATCTCACAAAATACTCCGAGGTATGGTAAAAACCTTAAGCCGTAGAGCCTCAGGGAATCGTGAGCGAGATGAAGATCAAGATAGTGACAGACTCGACTGGGCCTGTCGAAGCCACGCTTGACGAGAGAAGCCCAGCCACCGCGGAGGCGATCTGGGGCGCCCTACCCATCGAGGCACGCGCCAGCACATGGGGAGACGAGATATACTTCTCCATACCCGTCGAAGCCGAGCCGGAGAACCCGAGGGAGGTAGTGGAACTGGGCGACCTTGCGTACTGGCCGCCCGGGAACGCTTTCTGCATATTCTTCGGCAGGACTCCTGCGAGCAGGGGAGACGAGATAAGGCCCGCCAGCGCCGTCAACGTGGGGCTCAGTCGACGGCGACCCACGGGTATTCAAGAAGGTTAGAGGCGGGGAACGGGTCAGGATAGAGAGGGCCTAGCCCATCTCAGCCAGTCGCATCTTCTCCGCCAGACCGTTGAACAGCGCCTCGACGCTCTGCCGCCCGGTGGATAGAGCGATCAAGGGGCCGTGGGTCCTTGACCAGAACTCAGAGTCTATGGGTCGCTTGAGCTCGGGGGAGGTGTGACTCGGCGTCTCCTCCATGAGCTTCTCAAGCTGAGATTCCATCGATGTCTCGTCCACTGATCCCCCCTGAATGCACTTGGAGTAGACCAGCGGGAACAGCATGTGCATCACCTGGACGCCTGGGGTGCCCAGAAGCGTGTAGGCCGACGGCTCCGTGAAGCACTCGGGGTAAAGCTGGTAAACCGCGTTCCAGTAGTCTATAAGGAGCCTGCCGATTTCGCTGACTGGCATCCCCTTCAGTATGTTCTCCCTGAGCAGGTCGGCCACCGACCTTATGAGGAGGCTGTCAGGGACTATGTGGTCCTCGTGCCTCTTCTCCCCCACGATCTGGACTCTCTGGTGCCACGGGCTGCGCGGCGACTGGTTCAGTATGTCAACGACCTCCGTCGCCAGCCCTATCCTGACTCCCTTGCTGCCCTCGAAGTCCATGACCCACTGCTTGCCCCGCTTCCACAGCATCCTCTGGAGATGCCTGTAAACGAGGTCGGTGGGGACGCTCCGCTGCCTCTTGTTAACTATATAGAAGAGCATCATCTCGTCGAAGCGTTCAGGCAACCTCATTATGCTCGCGATCACAGGGTAGTCCTCGAAGTCCCTGTTACGCTCTATGGCCCGTTTCAGCGCCTCGATGCGGTGCTGCCCATCGATGAGCCAGAGCCTCTCGTCGCCGGTGTCCAGCATCCCGTAGCTGAACCAACCCATATCCTTCTCCTTGGTGTACCCGACGTCGCCCCTGACGTTGAGGAGAATAGAGGTGGGGAAGCACCCCCACTCGCGTACGAGGTACCGGACCGGGCTGCCCCGCCTGTCCATGAGTCGGCTCTCCGACGGAAGCCTCTGGTACCCCTCGGGGTTGTCGATGTTCCAGCGGTCGATGCCATACCTGTCGACCACGTCCTTGGCTTTGAAGACCGTTATGAAGATCTCTACTCCCTCTAGCCCTCCGCGCTGGGTGACGCAGAACGCGTCAAGCTGCAAATGAATCCCCTGAATCACTTGCATTAGTAGAAGATAACAGTAACTATTCTAGTTGAGGCGGTCTTCCTCCAAGGACTCGTCGTCCAGGGGGCTATCCTCCCAGCCCATGCAGTCGTAGCAGAGCTTGGCCTTGACATCGCCGCACTCGTCGCAGAACTTGGCTTCGCACTCGGCGCAGTCGTGGACTTCCTCCACCTCCATACCGCATATTTCACAGATGGGCATTCTAGTTACTCGGGGGATAGCTGCGGCTTTATAAATATATTGAAGCCGTGCAACTCAACGCCATCCCATTCAATTACTTTGGTGCGGTGGCTGGAATTGGGCTCACGGAATACTTAGGCCACACGGAACAAATTTTTACCTTTCTAGGGTAAATAATCGGCATCCTTATAAGTAAAACTTTACCAAGAAATGGTCAAGATACGCCCGTGTCCCTGACGCGGGCAAGGTCAAGAGGAAGAACGATGACAGCCCCGGAAGCCACCCAAGGCGCGAAGCCAGCCGTGATAAAGACGATTGGCCTAAGGAAGACCTACATGCAGGGCGGCAGACCGCTGGAAGTCCTAAAGGGCATCGAATTGACGGTGGAGCCCGGGGAGTTCCTGGCAATAATGGGGCCCAGCGGAAGCGGGAAGAGCACACTCCTCAACATGATAGGGGCCCTCGACAGGCCGACATCCGGCAACGTATATGTAAACGGCGTCGGCCTCACCAAGCTCAGCGACAACCAGGTCGCCGCGCTGCGGAACAGGGACATCGGCTTCATCTTCCAGTTCTTTAACCTCATCCCCCGTATGGACGCCCAGTCTAACGTGGAGCTGCCCATGGCGATAAACGGTATGGCCCGCGGCAGGCGAAGGAGACGCGCCGAGGAGCTCTTGGGGCAGGTGGGGCTGGGAGACCGGGTTCACCACAAGCCGAGCCAGCTCAGCGGCGGCGAGCAGCAGAGGGTAGCCGTCGCCCGTTCGCTGGCGAACGACCCTACTCTGGTGCTCGCGGACGAGGTGACGGGAAACCTTGACTCGAAGACAGGTGACGAGATTATGAGTCTACTCAGGAGACTGAACAAGGACGAGGGCAAGACCTTCGTCCTGATCACGCACGACCCGGAGGTGGGTCAGAGCACGGACCGCATCATCCATCTGCGTGACGGATTGATTGCGGGTGAGAAGAGGATGGTGCCGCTTAATGGATAGAAGACGACTGTTACCACTGATACTGATCACAGTCGTAGCGGCGCAGCTGGCGCCCGCTTGGGCAGCCGACTCGGCGATACTCCAAGTCTCGACGGACGACATCTACCTGTCCGCCGGGCAGGAGAACAGGTTCACAGTACTGCTTCACAACACGGGGGACTACAACGTGTACGACGTGGAGGCGTTCCTCACGTCAACCACACCTGGGCTGTCCATCCTCAGCGAGTCCCAGAAGGTGTTCAACGAGATAGGTAACGGCAAGACAAAGAGTTACGAGCCCCTCCTCTACGTGGACCCCAGCCTACCGCTGGGCTCCTACACGTTGACCCTCACTGTGATCTACAGGAGGTTCGGCGCCGCGCAGGACACGTCCATAACCGTGCCCGTAGCGTTGATGGTGAACGAGGGGTACGTCCCCAAGGTCAAGTACACGAGCGCCCAGAGCGACGTCAAGGTCAAGTCGGGCACAGAGTCGACGGTACGGTACAGCTTCGTGAACAACTGGGGTATGGCTCTCTATGACCTGGAGTTCACCTTCATGGCTGGTTCCAGCTACATGTCAGTGGTGGAGGGTGTCAGCTACAGCGTGGATGAGCTGGACGTCACAGGATCGGCGACGCTTACGCCCACGCTCTCCGTCTTGGAGGGTACACCCCTCGGTGTCTACACGGTCACCGCCACGGTGACGTACCGTGACGCGGAGGCTAGCAGGTACCACCAGGTGTTCACGCTGCCTGTGAACCTCGACGAGACGTCCGTCGCGAGGAACACCATAGTAACCGTTGGAAGCATGGGTGTTCAACAGGAGTCCGTGAGGCCAGGCGACGTGTTCGACCTCCAGCTTGAGGTGGCCTGCAGCGGAGCCAGCGCCTACGAGATGCTTTCAACACTCAGCTTCCCGGTGTCCTCGGGCATATCACCGTTGAGCCCGACGACCACGGCGCTCGGCGACCTTGAGCTTGGGGAGACGCATACCGTCTCGTACAGGCTGCTCGCGGGTGGCTCGGTGACAGCCGGGCAGTACCCGGTGACAGCCACCATAAGCTACATCGACTCGAAGGGGCGCCCGGGGGCGCTGACGGAGACGGTAACGATATTGGTGGACGCGCTCATCGACTTCGAGCTGCTGGACGAGTCCACGGGCACCGCGTACCCCGGCGAGTCCAAGGAGATGGAGGCCGACCTGCTGCTCATAGGCACGGGCAGCGTGGAGTTCGTAAGCATCCAGATGGATGAGGACACCGTCTTCAGACGGGTCACCGGAAGCACAGAATACATCGGCGCCGTGGACCCTGACAGCCCCATCCCGTTCGACCTAGACTACAAGGTGGCGGACGACGCCGAGCCGGGTGACCACGACATGACCCTGACGATACACTACAGGGACCACCTGAACAGGGTCCACGAGGAGACCCTCGGGTACAGGATCACGGTGGGGCAGGGAGCCAACCCGGGCACCGGCTCGGAGACCGAGAGCCGCGGCATCCTCGGCTGGCTTAGAGACCTGTTCAGTTAAAGGTGACGCCCGTTGAACCTGCCCGACATCTTCCTGATATCCACGCAGGGGCTCCGTGAACGTAAGTTCCGGTTCGTCCTGAACCTGGTGGGTATCTTCATAGGCTGCATGGCGGTGACGGGGCTCATCAGCCTCACCCAGGGGCTGAACGACCTCGTGGGTGACCAGCTTGAGATGTTCGGGCCAAACAACATCATGGTGATGCCGGGCAGCCTGGAGATGGGCGCCGGGTTCATAGCGAGCCAGAACTTCAACTGGAGGGACATCCAGACCATCGAGAGGGTTTCGAACGTCGAGACTGTGACCCCCGTCATCGGGAACAAGCTGTGCGGCTTCACCCAGAAGGGGCATACCCGGTACGGCTTCGTCTACGGGATAGAGGCTGTGTACTTTGAGATCATGTCTGGGTGGGACGTCGAGGCGGGCAGGAACCTGAGGAGGGGAGACACCGCCGTCGTCGTGATGGGGCACGACCTGGCTAAGCCCAAGGACGAGACCCTGCCCGGGTACAGCGTCGGGGACAGGATCACTCTTGAGGTGACGGCGGACGGCGAGGAGCGTGAGATGTCGTTCCGCGTCATCGGCGTGATGGAGAAGATGGGAGGCATCGGCGGCATGAGCAGCGACGAGGACCAGAGCATATTCATGCCTCTGCGGACCTGTCAACAGCTCTTCGAGACGGGCGGCGAGTTCCAGTACGTCGTGGCAAGGGTCAAGGACACCCAGGACGTGCCTCAGGTGGCGGTCGACATCGAGAAGCGGCTCGGCGGCGACGTGACTGTGATGACCTCGGAGTCCATGGGGGAGATGGTTGGCACCATCCTCGGCGCCGTCGAGGCGGTGCTGGGCGGCGTGGCGGCTATAAGCCTCCTCGTCGCCGGCGTCGGCATCATCAACACCATGACAATCAGCGTCATGGAGAGGACCAAGGAGATAGGGATACTGAAGGCCATCGGCAGCAAGAGCAGCGACGTGCTCCTCATGTTCCTCAGCGAGGCGGTGGTCACGGGCTTGATAGGCGGCGTACTTGGGGTCACCGTGGGCTTCATGGTGGGAAACGCCATAGGCAAAGCCATAGACATGCCTGTATCTAGCTCCATAACGTTGGGCCTAGGTGTAGTGGTTTTCGCGATGGTGACGACGTCGCTGTCGGGGCTATACCCGGCTTGGAGGGCGTCTAGGCTTCACCCGGTGGAGGCGCTCAGATCTGAGTGATAGACTAACCTACACCGGCATTCTCCTCCCCAGAAGGAAGCGGTGGACATCGACCCAGAGGGGGCTCAACCCTCTCTGGGTCAACAACCCGGGACGACGTTCCCCTCACTCGCCTTGGGCGCTGGGCGATGGGCTCCGCCCGGGCAAGTCTTTTTACGGGGAAGTCTTAACCTTGATAAACCGAGGAAAACGGTGCAGTTGTCTGGCGGGGAGATGTAAGGAGAAATAGCATGGGTTTACTTTCTGCGCACGAGGCGAAGGTGTGGCTAGAGTTTCAGAGAGGCAAACCCACGAGCGTGATTGCGGAGGAGAGCGAGGAGGAGTGGACACCGGCCTACGTGTCGAGGGTGCTCAACAGGGCCCGGAAGAAGATAAGCGACGCCCTGGAGAGCCACGCGTTGAGCCACCGCCTCGACGTTGAGAGCCTCCTCGACTATAAGGGGCTGCTCATCGGGTTCGACTACCAGGCGAACGCCCAGGTCTACATGGTGTACACCGAGGAGATGGGCATCATCGTCTGGTACAAGCACGACTCCTACGGCGGGGAGCCTTGCCACAGGTGCCCCAAGGAAGGGGAGTGCCTGGAGGCGATGAGCGTCATAATAGAAGAGTACAATCTGGAGCTGCGCCCAGACGAGCTTGGGCTACCCATTACCGAGAAATCGATAGCGGTGTTCAACAAGCTGGCGGCGAAGGAGTCGCCGCGTTACCAGAGGAACAGGGAGTGACATGAGTGAGTGACGTAGAGGTTAAGGTCATCAAGCCGCCCATCGAGAACATTCGAAGCGGGAAAGTATTCAAGCCCACCAGGGCGTTCGTCCACAAGATGTGGGTCAAGTACATCAACGTGGCGGTGCTCATATGGTGCGCCGTGGTGCTAACGTTCTACTTCGGCTCGTCCATGATCCACAGCGTGGATCCCGACGAGATACCGGACCTCGATGGGCTGTACGACAAGTGGCTGGGCCCCGTTATGTGGTGGACGCTCATCGCCAACCTGGTGTGGCTCATCCCGGCTGTCGCCCTTACGCCGCTGTACGTGAGCACCATCATGTACTCGGTGATCGCCAAGTCGGGTGAGGCCATGCCCGAGATATACGTGAAGAAGGGGCTGTTCACTGTGACCCAGAACCACGTGCCGTTCCGCACCATCACCAACATCAGCAGCGTCGCGGGCGTCTACGACAGGTTCTTCGGCATAGGCTCGGTCCACATCGAGACCGCCGGCTTCTCGGGGCAGGACCAGCGGGGCCCAGAGGAGACCATGGAGGGCATCATCTTCTACGAGGAGCTGAGAGACTATATCCTGCAGGAGCTGAGGAAGCTAAGAGGCACCTACGTGACCACGACGGAGCTGAACAGCGACCACGAGGCGGCTCCCAGCCCCGACGACGTGAACAGGGAGATACTTGAGACGCTGCGGGAGATCAGAGAGCACCTGAAGCGCGAAGGCTAGGCGACCATCCGGAGTATCTCACCTGAGAGGTTGCCTCCGCTTATCACGACCCCCACCTTCTTGCCCCTGAACCTGTCCGGGTCCGTCATTATGGCGGCGGGGCCGACGGCGGCAGCGCCCTCGACGAGCATGTGGTGCTCGTGCAGCATGTACCGGATCGCCTCCAGGATGTCACGTTCCTCCAATATCACCCAGTCATCGATGAGCCGCCTGCAGATGTCGAAGGTGACGGTGCCCTGCTCCAGGCCGCCGTGCAGCCCCTCGGCGTAGCTGTCCTCCAGAGGCATGTCGTATATAGCGCCTTTCTTGACGCACTCGTACATGACTGGGCTTGCGACGGACTGGACGCCGATGACCTCGGCGTCGGTAGCCTCCTTGAACACCGTCGCGACGCCCGACGAGAGGCCGCCGCCGCCCACAGGCACAAGCACCGTGTCGAGGCTGGGTGCATCCTCCACCATCTCTAGGCCAACCGTAGCCTGACCCATGATGAGTTCGATGTCGTTGTACGCCGAGACGAAGGTTTTTCCCTGCTCCTTCTCGATGCGCCGCGCTAGGCGTTCAGAGTCCATGTACTCCTCACCCTCGACGATGAGGTCGACCCCGTACTTACGGATAGCCTCGATCTTCACCTTGGGCGTGTGCAGGGGCACAACGATCGTGGCTGCGACGCCGAGTTCACGGGCGGCGTAGCCCACTCCCTGGGCGTGGTTCCCGCTGGACGCCGTGACGACGCCCCTAGCCCGTTCCTCTTCAGATAATAGTAGCAGCTTGTTGGTGGCTCCCCTTATCTTGAAGCTGCCCGTGACCTGCTGGTTCTCCAGCTTCAG